>NZ_MKRR01000110.1:19054-58730 GCF_001897045.1 Sphingomonas sp. 66-10 | reverse complement strand
CCTAGTCGTATGCTCAGTCATATGGCTCACTCTTATCTAAGAGCGAGACCCTGTCAGGTCATTTCGGGGGCCAACTCAGCGAGCGGGCCAGGATCGGGCGATAGGGCATCGCGGCATAAAGCCGGGTCATCGCCCCGCGCGCTTCGGCAGCGGTGGTGATGCCGCGCCCGGCCTCTTCATGCGGGGCGAGTTCGATCCCGGCGGTCTCGCCCGGCGCGAACAGCACCAGGCCGTCGAAGCCGTCGTGACGCAGGCACGGTGCCAGCGCCCGCTCGCTGTCGCCGCGCAGGTCGATCACGGTGCTAATGCGGAGGTCGGCGAGGCTCGCGAGATCGGCTGCGGTCGCCGCGCCGTGCTGGCCGGAGCGCCACAGCAGACCGGTGCGCAGCCGGCCGGCGGAGGTGTCATAGCCGCCATAGTCGCGGAAATTGTGGATGCCCTCGAAGTTCAGCACGCGATCGCTCATGCCGGCCGCGCTAGCCGATCGGACGTCCCCCGTCACCCTGGCTCAAGGCCGGGTGACGGTGCGAGGGTTAACCCTCGTCGCCGCGATATTTGACCTCGAGATAGCGCCCGCGCGTCGCGAGCGAATCGAGGTCGCCCTGCGCCAGTTCTTCGGACATTTGCCCGATCTGGCGCTCGATCAGTTCAAGCCCGTCGGTGAGCTGGCGGTCGGGGGTCTTGCCGTTGCGCGGGGTGCCGCGCAGCTCGCGCGGGACGCGCTGATAATCGCGGACGAATTCGGGCAATTGCTCGCCGACCAGCCGGCGGATTTCGCCGGTCGCGGGGGTCTCTTCGTTCAGCCCGGCGAGCTGCGCGCCGAGCGTATCGAGCCGCACCCCGATCCGGTCGGCCACCGCCACCGCCGGCGCGGGGAGGGCGGTGCGCTGCGAATCGAGCCAGCGCGCGGTCTGCGTCGGCAAGGCGCGGATATCCGCCTGGCGCAGCCGCTCGGGCGCGACCGGCGCGTCGGGCGGCCAGATCGCCAGCGTCACCGTCGCGGCGAGCAGCAGCGCCATCACCGCGGTGGCCCCCATGATGCCGAGCGGGATGATCAGCCCGATCACCACCGCCGCAACGAGGATCGCCGCATCGGCGATCGCGATCCGCGCCAGCCGTTTCCCGAGCCGCTGCACCCCGGAGTCGCGCCGCCGGCGCAGCATATAGCCCGCGTCGTAGCGCGCGCCGGTGATCCGCTCGTAGGCAGCGCGCGCGGCGGCGATGGTCTGTTCGGAGGTGTCGCTCACACCGACTCCAGTTTGAAATTATCCTGCGGGGCGCTGAGCTGGCTCTGCGCGGCACCCTCGGCGCGGGCGATATAGCCGCGCGATTTCTCCACTTCGCGGCCCAGCGTGTCGACCGTCGTCTTCATCGAATCGAGCGCCTTCATCTTGAAGGTGTCGATCGCGTCCATCGTGTCATAGATGTTCTGGAAGGCGCGCTGCAGCGTCTCCAGCGGGATGGTCGAGCCCGCGGCCTGCTCGTGGATCGTCGCGGTGTTCGAACGGAGCAACTTGCCGGTCGAATCGATGATATTGGCGGTGGTGGTGTTGAGCTGGGTGATCTGCTCCAGCACCAGCCGCTGGTTGGTCATCGCCTGCGCCACCGTCACCGCGGTGCGCAGCGCCGAGACGGTGGTGGTGGAGGCGCGGTCGACGCCCTTGATCAGCTCGACATTGTTCTTCTTGACCAGATCGAGCGCGAGATAGCCCTGCACCGTCACCGCCATCTGCGTCAGCAGATCCTGCGTGCGCTGGCGGGCGTAGAACAGGGCGGTCTCGCGGATCGCCTTGGCCTTGGCCGGATCGGTCGCGTCAAGCTCGTTGGCCTTATCCTCCAGCTTGGCGTCCATCAGCTTGGAGAGGTGGATCATCTGCTCCAGCCGGCCCATCGCCGACCACAGATTGGCGCGCTCGGTATCGATCGCGGCATTGTCCATCAACAGCTCGTCCTTGCCCGAGGAAAGGCTCCTCAGGATCGAGGCGATATGCGTCTGGCTCGATTTGTAGCTGTCGAAATAATTGCGCATCTTGTTGCCGAACGGGATGATCCCGAACAGCTTCTGCGGCGCGGTGAGATTGCCCTTCCGGCCCGGATCGAGATCCTCGACCACGCGGCGGAGCTGGGCGAGATCCTTGCCGACCCCGCCTTCCTGATCCATCGCGCGCACCGGGCGATCGAGGAAGCGGTTCGACTGGCCGGCGGCGTCGCGGATTTCCTTCGCGCCCATCGCCGTGATCGCATCGACGCGCTTGCCGAATTCGGGCGAATTGGCGTCCTGCGCGACGAGCTGCGCGATGAACTGGTCGACGCGCTCCTCCAGCTTCGACTTGGTGCCGTCGTCGACCGGCACCAGCCCGGCGGCCTGCTCGGTCGCGACGGTCGGGACGGGATCGGGGGGCGTCAGCTTCAGCGCGGGCTCGGCGGCTGTCGTCGTCTCGGGAGTTGTCGCCATCTTTTCCTCCAGCGGTGCCGGCGAGGATGACCCGCCGCCGCCGCATATTCAACTGTATTGCATATGTAACACGCTGGCGGGCGGGTTCAACTGTCAATGAAACCCTAGCCGCAATGCAGCAAATAGGCTATCGGCGCGCGCAACAGGCCGCAGCGCTTTGCGGCCATTCCAGGATTTTCTGATGAATCTGCGCAATATCGCCATCATCGCGCACGTCGATCATGGCAAGACCACCCTGGTGGATCAGCTGTTCCGCCAGTCCGGCACGTTTCGCGACAATCAGCGCGTCGAGGAACGCGCGATGGATTCGAACGATCTCGAAAAGGAACGCGGGATCACCATTCTCGCCAAGCCGACCTCGATCGAATGGCAGGGCACCCGCATCAACATCGTCGACACCCCCGGCCACGCCGATTTCGGCGGCGAGGTGGAGCGCATCCTGTCGATGGTCGACGGGGTGATCCTGCTGGTCGACGCCGCCGAAGGCGCGATGCCGCAGACCAAGTTCGTCACCGGCAAGGCGCTGGCGCTGGGGCTGCGCCCGATCGTGGTGGTCAACAAGATCGACCGGTCGGACGCGCGCGCGCAGGAAGTGCTCGACGAGGTGTTCGACCTGTTCGTCTCGCTCGACGCGACCGACGAGCAGCTCGATTTTCCGGTGCTGTTCGCCTCGGGCCGCAACGGTTACGCCGGGGACAATCCCGACGTGCGCGAAGGGACGCTGGAACCGCTGTTCCAGAAGATCGTCGGCCATGTCCCGCCGCCCGCGCTCGATGAGGAGGCGCCGTTCAGCTTCCTCGTGACCTTGCTCGACCGCGACAATTTCCTCGGCCGCATCCTCACCGGCCGCGTCCAATCGGGCGTGGTCAAGGTCAACCAGCCGATCCACGCGCTCGATCAGGAGGGCAAGGTGATCGAAACCGGCCGCGCGTCGAAGCTGATGAGCTTCCGCGGGCTGGAACGCGTTCCGGTCGAGGAAGCGCGCGCGGGCGACATCATCAGTCTCGCCGGGCTGGCCGTCGCGACCGTCGCCAATACGATCGCCGATGTCGCGGTCGAGACCCCGATCCAGGCGCAGCCGATCGACCCGCCGACGCTGTCGATGCGCTTCGCGGTCAACGATTCGCCGATGGCCGGGCGCGAGGGCAGCAAGGTCACCAGCCGCATGATCCGCGATCGCCTGTTCCGCGAGGCGGAATCGAACGTCGCGATCAAGGTCACCGAAGCCGCTGACAAGGACAGCTTCGAGGTGGCGGGGCGCGGCGAATTGCAGCTCGGCGTGCTGATCGAGACGATGCGCCGCGAGGGCTTCGAACTCGGCATCAGCCGCCCGCGCGTGCTGTTCCGCGACGGCGACGCCGGCCGCGAGGAGCCGTATGAGACGGTGGTGATCGACGTCGACGAGGAATTCTCGGGCACGGTCGTCGACAAGATGAACCAGCGCAAGGCCGAGATGACCGATATGCGTCCCTCGGGCGGCGGCAAGACCCGCATCACCTTCTCGGCGCCGAGCCGCGGGCTGATCGGCTATCACGGCGAATTCCTGTCCGACACGCGCGGCACCGGGATCATGAACCGGCTGTTCGAGAAGTACGGGCCGTACAAGGGCCAGATCGACGGCCGCAAGAACGGCGTGCTGATCTCCAACGGCTCGGGCGAGGCCAATGCCTATGCGCTCGGCAGCCTTGAAGAGCGCGGCATCCTGATGGTCGCGCCGGGCGATCCACTCTACGAGGGCATGATCATCGGCGAAAACGCCAAGACGGACGACCTCGAGGTCAATCCGATGAAGGCGAAGCAGCTCACCAACTTCCGCGCCTCGGGCGGCAAGGACGATGCGATCCGGCTGACCCCGCCGAAGCGGATGACGCTGGAACAGGCGATCGCCTATATCGACGACGACGAGATGGTCGAGGTGACCCCGAAGTCGATCCGGCTGCGCAAGCGCCACCTCGATCCGCACGAGCGCAAGCGCGCGGCGCGGTCGAAGGAAGCTGCATAATCCCGGTGCCGTCACCCCGGCGGAAGCCGGGGGCGCGTGCCGCGAGGTGCGCGCTCGCGGCCTGAGATCCTGGCTTGCGCCAGGATGACGGGAAATGAAAAAGGGCGGGACGGCATCAGCCATCCCGCCCATTTTTTTATGTGCCGTTATCGGCTGGGGAAGGGGGCGGGCCGTCGTGCGGCCCGCCCCCTTGCCCGATCAGTTGAACTTGCCGGAGATCGAGACCCCGATGACGCGCGGTTCGTTGAACACCGCCGCCATGTAATTCTCGATCACGCCCTTGAGGTTCTTTTCGTTGGTGATGTTCCGCGCGAAGGCGGCGATCTCATACTTCTTGTCCGGGGTGGTGTAGCCGACCTTCAGACCGAGTTCGAGGTTGCCGTCCGAGTAGAACTCCTTCGTGTGGTACAGCACGAAGTTGGTATAGCCCTGCACGTTCGCGTCGGCGTTGACGAAGAAGTTGCCGCCATTGCCCAGCGGGATATCGTAGCGGATCGCGCCGTCGATGTTGAAGGTCGGCGCGTTCGGCAGCGGATTGCCGTTGATTGACGCGAAATAGGTCGTGCCCGTCCCGGTGCCCTTGGTGAAATAGGGATCGAGCACGGTGCAGACCATCACGCCGTTGAGGCTGCAGGTCTGCGCATAGACGCGGCTGTCCTTGATCTTGCTGTGCAGCGCGCTGGCGCCGAGCGTGAAGGTGATGTTGCGGATCGGGCGCCATTCCGCCTCGGCCTCGATGCCATAGGCATTGGCGTGATCGGCGTTGAACAGCACGCCGTTGCCGAACGAGTCATTGCCGTTGAGCTGGATGTTCTTCACCGTATACGCGAAGGCGGTGGCGTTGAAGCGCAGGTTGGCGGTCGGCTGCGACTTGAAGCCCGCTTCATACGACATGATCGTTTCCGAATCCGCCGTGGTGAAGGGGGCGCCGAACACCGCCGAGCGGCCCTGGATCGTCGGGCCACGGAAACCGCGCGCGACGCGGGCGTAGACGTTGAGATCCGGGTTCACTTCGTACAGCGCCGACACGTCCCAGCTCGGCTCCTTGCCGACGAGGCGCACGTCGCGCGGCGCATTCGCCGGGAAGTTCGCGGTCGTGCCGGCGGCGTTGAGCGCGGCCTGCAGCAAGGTGGTGTGCTTGCGATCCTCGGTGTAGCGCGCGCCGCCGGTGAGGGTCAGGTTGCCGATCTTGTAGCTCGCCTGGCCGAACACCGCCCAGGAGGTGTTGACGTCATGCAGCCGCACCCAGTTGTTCGGGTTATAGCCCGCGCTGGTCGGCAGCAGGAAATAGCCGCGCTGGTAGAAATCGGTGATGTCGCGGCTGTCGAAATAGAAGCCGCCGAACTGCCACTTGAACGGGCCGTTACCGTCCGAGGCGAGGCGCAGTTCCTGCGTCCACTGATCGAGCCCGCGCAGATAGCCCTCGCTCTGGCCGAAGCCGTTGGGGTTGCCGTTGAACGGGAAGTTCACCGCCGCGCCGCCGTCGGTATCGCCGCGGCTGTAGCCCGAGCTATGTTCGTAGGCGGTGATCGAGGTCAGCGTCGCGCCGCCGAAATTCCACGCCGCGCGCACCGAGGCGCCCTGCGTCTTGTAGGACTGCACATTGTTGTTCGCCTCGTCATAGGCGACGATATCGCGCGGCTCGGCCTGGACGTTGTTCGAGCCCTTCTTGAGCGCGGCGCGGTGGAACAATGTCGAGGTGCCGTCGTAATCGCGGACATGGCCCGAAACGTCGATCGAGAAAGTGTCGGTCGGGGTGAAGAGGAGCTGCAGGCGCGCGTTGCGGTCGTTGAAGCCGCCCATCACATCCTTGCCGCCCTTGGTGCCGTCGGCGCTCGGGCCGGCGTAATTGTTGCTGACCCAATTGTCGCGATGCTGCCACATGCCCGAGACGCGGAACGCCAGCTTGTCGGCGACGATCGGGCCGCCGATGCCGACATCGGCCGACACGGTGTTGTAGCTGCCCCACGAGGCGGAGCCGCGGCCCTGCCAGTCCATCGTCGGCTTCTGGGTGTCGAACTTGATGATGCCGGCGGTGGTGTTGCGGCCGAACAGCGAGCCCTGCGGGCCACGCAGCACTTCGACCTGCGCGACGTCATAGACCGGGTTCGACTTGAGCACGACATGCTCGAGCACCACGTCGTCCTGGATGATCGACACCGGCTGCGAGGCGCCGAGGTAGAAGTCCACGTTGCCGAGGCCGCGGATGTAGAAGCGCGGGAAGATGCGGCCGGTGGTCGTCTCGATATAGAGGCTGGGCACGCGGCCCGAGAGCGACAGGATGTCCTCGCCCGCCGCCTGGAAGTTGCGCAGATCCGCGCCGCTCACCGCGGCGACCGACACCGGCACTTTCTGCAGATTCTCGCTGCGACGCTCGGCGGTGACGACGATCTCGCCGAGCCCGTCGCCTTCCGGCGCGGCGGCAGGGGTGGGGGCGTCCGCCGTCTGGGCGTGCGCGGGGGCCGCGAAAACAGCAAGGCTGGCGGCCACACCCGCGAGCAGCGCGGGGCGAGTGCGATTGATCGACACGATGATTACCCTTTTTTTTGACTTATATCGGTGAGCGAGGCGCGACGCCCGGTGCGGCGAGGGCGCGCGTTTCGGCTCAGCTGGAGTCGATCCGCTCGCATCCCCCGATTCGCGCCAGGTTTGTCCCGCCTGCTGCGATCGGCCGCTAGGCGCAGTTTATGTCCAAATAATGAAACGAAAGTGCGCCGAGACGGGTGGCGGTCAACGGGCCGCCATTGCTTCGATCGTTTTCCATTCGGCATCGCCCACCGGGGAGACCGAAAGCCGCGACTGGCGCAGCATCTGCAGCCCGGCGAGCGCGGGTTCGGCCTTCATCGCCGCCAGCGTCACCGGATGGGGTAGCGGCGCGATCGGGCGGATCGCGACCGATACCCAATTGCCCTCGTCGCCGTCCTTGCGCGCGGCGCGGGTGATCTCGGCGACGCCCACCGCGGCCTTTTCGCCCCCGCTGTGATAGATCAGCGCGCGATCACCGGGCTGCATCGCGCGCAGGTGGAGCGCGGCGGCATTGTTGCGCACGCCATCCCATTCGGTGCCGCCGTCGCGGACCAGATCGTCCCACGAATAGCTCTCGGGTTCTGATTTGAGCAGCCAATGCGCCATGAGCCTACCTAAACGCGGGGTGAATGCCGTATTCCAGCCTCATTCAGCCCGACTCGGCTAGCAAAAGCAACAAGCTCGCAGCGTCACGCGTTGACACCGCGAGCCGGTTTTGAGTTCTGGAGGTTCGAGATGAGCGGCTTTCTGAAAAAGGCGGGCCTCGGCGTGGCGCTGGCGGCGACGGCATTGACCGTCGCGGCGCCGGCTGACGCGCAGCGCTGGGGCGGGTATCGCCATTACCACCGCGGCGGCGACGCGGCGGGCGCGGCGCTGGTCGGTGGCATCCTTGGCCTCGGCATCGGGGCCGCGATCGCCTCGAGCGACCGCCCGCGTTATTATTATTACGACGCGCCGCCCCCGCCGCCGCCGAGCTATTATTACTACGAACGGCCCTATTACCCGCGCTGCTACACCAGCTGGCGCTGGGATCCTTATTGGGGCCGCGAGGAACCGGTGCGGGTCTGCCGCTAAGGCGCCCGTTTCCGGTCACGCAGGGACGGCGCGGGTAGCCCCCGCGCCGTTTTTGCGTTGATCCGGCGGTGCTGACCGAGATTTTTTGCTTTTGCGCATTTCCGAAGCGGAAAACCGGTATCCACTTTTCCCGAAAATGCTTTAAGCGCCGCGCCCATGAGCGATACACCTCCCGACCATCTGTCGATCGATCCGCGCAGCCCGCACTTCCACCAGGAAGCGCTGGAGCGCGGCGTCGGCATCCGTTTCAAGGGCGTCGAGCGTAAGGACGTCGAGGAATATTCGATCAGCGAAGGCTGGATCCGCGTCGCGCTCGGCAAGAAAGTCGACCGCCACGGCCGCCCGCTGACGATCAAGCTCTCCGGCCCGGTCGAGGCGTGGTTCGAGCGGCCTGCGGAAGAGGCCGAGGGCGAAGAATAACCTGTAACCCCTCCCCTGAAGGGGAGGGGCTTTTGAGGCTTACGCCTCCTCCAGCGCCTCGCTCGCCTCCAGCCAGCGCGCTTCCGCCGCCTCGATCTTCTCGGTGAGCGACGCGCGGCGCTTCATCAGTTCGGTCATCGTCAGCTTGGCGAGCGCGGCATCGGCCCCGGCGGGATCGAACATCGCGCGGTCGACCGCCGAGCGTTCGGCATTGAACTTCGCCAGCTCGCTCTCGGCATCGCGCGCCGCCTTGCGCCACGCCTTCGCCGCTTCGCGCTTTTCGGCGGCGGCGCGGCGCTCGTCCTTGCGGTTGGGCTTGCCGCCCTCCGCCTTGGGCTCCTTCGCCAGCACCAGCGAAACATAATCGTCGAGGCTGCCGTCGAATTCGCGCGCCGTCCCGCCGTCGACCAGCACCAGCCGGTCGGCGGTCAGCTCGACCATATGCCGATCGTGGCTGACGATCAGCACCGCGCCCTTATAGCCCGCCAGCGCCTGCACCAGCGCCTCGCGCGCGTCGACGTCGAGGTGGTTGGTCGGCTCGTCGAGGATCAGGAGATGCGGCGCATCGCGGGTAATCAGCGCGAGCGCCAGCCGCGCGCGCTCGCCGCCTGACAGCTTGCCGACCTGCGTCGTCGCCTTGTCGCCCGAAAAGCCGAACCGGCCGAGCTGCGCGCGCACCGCCGCCGGGGTCGCGCCGCGCATCACCCGCGTCATATGCGCCAGCGGGGTATCGTCGACGTCGAGCTCTTCCACCTGATATTGGGTGAAATAGCCGACCTTCATCCGCGACGAGGCGGCCATATCCCCCTCCATCGGCGCGAGCTGCGCGGCGATCAGGCGGGCGAGGGTGGTCTTGCCGTTGCCGTTGCGGCCGAGCAGCGCGATGCGATCGTCGGGATCGAGCCGCAGGTTGAGCCGCTTGAGGATCGGCGTTTCGCCATAGCCGACCGCCGCGTGATCGAGCGTGATCAGCGGCGGGCGCAAAGGTTCGGGGTCGGGGAAGTCGAACGCCAGCGTCGGATCGTTGGCGATCTCGGCGATCGGCTGGAGCTTGGCCAGCATCTTGGCGCGGCTCTGCGCCTGTTTGGCGGTCGAGGCGCGGGCCGAGTTGCGCGCGATATAATCCTGCAGCTTGGCGCGCTGCGCATCCTGGTTGGCGCGCGCGGCGGCAAGCTGCGCCATCCGCTCGGCGCGCTGGCGCTCGAACGCATCATAGCCGCCGACATAGAGCGTGGTCTTGCCGCCCTGCAGATGCAGGATGTGATCGACGACATTGTTGAGGAAATCGCGCTCGTGGCTGACCACGACGATCGTCGCGCGATAGGATTTGAGGAAATCCTCCAGCCACATCACCGCTTCGAGATCGAGGTGGTTCGAGGGTTCGTCGAGCAGCAGCAGATCGGGCTGCGAGAAGAGCAGCGCCGCGAGCGCGACGCGCATCCGCCACCCGCCCGAGAAGCTGTCGAGCGGGCGCCCCTGCGCCTCCTCGTCGAAGCCGAGCCCGACGAGGATGCGCGCGGCACGCGCCGGGGCGGCGTGGGCGTCGATCGCGATCAGCCGTTCGTGGACTTCGCCGAGCCGCTCGGGATCGGTGACGGTTTCGGCCTCTTCCATCAGCCGCGCGCGCTCGACATCGGCGGCGAGCACCGCCTCGAACGGCGTGGTCTCGCCGGCGGGGGCCTCCTGCGCGATATAGCCGACGCGCGCGCCGCGCGGCATCTCGACCGCGCCGGAATCGGGCTCGAGCATCCCGGCGATCGCCTTCACCAACGTCGATTTGCCCGCGCCGTTGCGGCCGATCAGCCCGACGCGGCTGCCCGGCGGCAGCGCGGCGCTCGCGCCGTCGAGGATCGCACGCCCGCCGAGACGGACGGTGATGGCATTAAGGGTAAGCATCGGGCGCGCCTAGCAGAGCGGGGGCGATGTCGCCAGCGGGGGAGGGGCGTTCTCAGGCACACCCCTCGTCACCCCGGCCTTGAGCCGGGGTCCATCGGGAGGCAGGCGCGGGGCAAGAGGTCCTAGTCGCGGCGCCCGAGGCACGATGGATCCCGGCTCAAGGCCGGGATGACGCAGGTGGGTGAAAAGGCGCGCCGCCCTCAGTGGACGAAGCGCGCCACCACGTCGCGATACGAGCGGCTGACCTTCACCTGCGCACCCGAATCGAGGATCAGGAAGCATTCGCCGTTGGTGTGCGGCTTGACCTGCTTGACGAGATCGAGGTTGACGATCGTCGAGCGGTGGACGCGCTGGAAACGCCGCGGATCGAGCCGCTTTTCCAGATCCTTCATCGTCTCGCGCAGCACGAGCGAATTATCCGCGGTCTTGATCACCATATAGTCGCCGGCTGCCTCGATCAGCTCGATCGTGTCGACATCGACGCGGAAGATCTGCCCGCGATCCTTGATATTGATGAGCTTTTCGAATCGGTTGGCGTTGACGTGATCGCCGTCGCCGGCACCGATCTCGGCCGCCGCCTCGGGAGCGTGTTCGGCCAGCGCCTCCTTCAATTTCTCGGTTTCCTCGGCGCCGCGGCGTTCGGCGAGGCGCTGGCGCACGCGATCGAGCGTGTCGGCGAGCCGGGCTTCCTCGACCGGCTTCATCAGATAATCGACCGCCTGCGCCTCGAAGGCGCGCAAGGCGTGGTCCGAATAGGCAGTGACGAAGACGAACAGCGGCGGCTCCACCTCCATCATCCCCTGGACGACCGAAAAGCCGTCGAATCCGGGCATCTGGATGTCGAGAAAGACGAGATCGGGCTTGTGGGTCTTGATCGCGCTGATCGCTTCGCGCCCGTTCTGGCACTTGGCGATGATCTCGACGTCGTCATGCGTCTGCAGGCGCAACTCGAGCCCCTGGATCGCCAGCGGCTCGTCGTCGACGAGAATGGTGCGGATGGTCATTGCCTTGGTAGTCTCCAATACGTCCGCCGCGCCGGCGCTGTTGCGATCCGCCGCGGCTTCACTTTTCCATCCCCCTGTTCATCTGCCCCCTGGGTTATTCGAGCTGGAACGGAATCTCGATCTCGACCCGGAACCCGCCTTGCGGCATCGCCTGGATCTCAAAACGATGATCCGCGCCATAGGCTTGCGCCAGGCGCTCCCTGATATTGGCAATCCCAACACCGGTTGAAAGGCTCGGCCGGTTCTTTGTCGCCTGCAAGCCCGGTCCTGTATCAGATACGATGATCTGCACCCGTTCCCCGGCGAGCCGCGCCGTAACGCGGATTTCGGCGCCCTCTTCCTGCGGCGTAACCGCATATTTTATCGCATTTTCGATCAGTGGCTGGAGCAGCAGAGAAGGCAGATGCGCCTTTTCCGCGGCCGGATCGATCTCGAATTCGGGGCGCAGCCGATCCTCGAAGCGCATCTTCTCGATCTCGAGATAGAGCTTCAGCGTCTCGATCTCCTGCGCCAGCGCGACATGCGCGGTCGGCTCGTTGATCAGCGTGTAGCGCAGGAACGAGGCGAGCCGCGACAGCATCGCATTGGCGCGCTCGGTCTGCTTGAGCAGCACCAGAGTCGAGATCGAATTGAGCGTGTTGAACAGGAAATGCGGGTTGAGCTGGTAGCGCAGCATCGCGAGCTGCGCCGAGGACGCCTGGGTTTCCAGATGCTGCATCTGATCGATCTGCTCCTCGATGATCAGATAGAAATTGATCCCGAAATACAGCGCCGACCAGCCCGCGAGCACGGTGAAATTGAGGAACAGCGCGCCGATCAGCAGCTTCACGTCGATGCCCGGCGCGGCGAATTTGATGAAGCTGAACGAGAAGGTGTCGAGCAGCGCATAAAGGAAGGTCGCCGCACCCAGGGTCAGCAACGTCAGGATGATGCCGGTGATGCGCGGGAGCCCGCGATAATAGCCGTAGAGCGTCGAGAGCAGCAGCGTGATGCAATAGCCGACGATCGTCTCGATGATATTGGTGACCACCCCCTGCAGCGTGAAGCCGTTCGAGATGCTCGAAACGGTGCGCAGGATGAGATAGCCCGACCAGCCCGCCGCCTGGAGGAACCAGAAGGCGCGGGCCTTGTCCTCGAAAAACGGGCGGACGAACATCGTCGAGGCGCGCGCCTGCGCCAGCGCCGCGGCAGCGGAGGGAGCGCCGGTCATTACGGGCGGAGTCGCCTGGGGGGCGGGAAGCGTCGCCATTCCATTCGCCTTACACGGCCTGTCGAAAGGGTGCAAAACAAGAGGGCCGCCGCTCCCGCGAAAGGAGCGACGACCCGTGAGATTTTACCGAGCGACGGGCGCTTAGAAGGTGAAGCGCGCGCCGATGCGGATCGTGTAGAGGGACTGGTTCACGTAAACCTGATCGGTCGGCTTCACGAAGTCGTTGGTCCCGCCCAGCGGCGAGTAACGATATTGAGCGCACGGCTGCGAGGTGTTCGCGGCGACATTGCCCGCCGCGCCCGTCGCTGCCGGCGCGGTCAGGCACTGAACCTGCGTCACCGCCGCATTGTACGGGAAGACATATTCGCGGAGCTGGCCCCAGCGCTTGTTCAGGAAGTTGGTGAAGTTTTCGATGTCGGCGAACACCTGCACCTTCGAACCGAACAGCCCGGTGGGCAGTTCCTGCGCGACGTGCAAGTCGATACGGGTGAACCACGCCGAATTGAACGCGTTACGCGGCGCGATCTTGCCGCGGAACTTGCCCAGGCCCGACGAGTCGATGAACGCGTTGAGCTTGTTCTGATAATCGACCGAGCTGTACGAAACGAGCGGGTCGTTCACCAGCGGCACGTACATCAGGTAACGGTTACCCGCCGAGCTGGTGCCCGAGCTGCGCCCGGTGACGCCGAACACCGCCGAACGGGCGGAGCCGAAGTCCTGGAACGTGTAGCTGAACGGACGGCCGATACGCGTCTCGCCGAACAGCGCGATCGAGGTCTTGTTGTCGCCGAAGAACGCATGTTCGAAGGTCACGCCATATTTGAACATGTGGCGCATTTCGTCGTTCGACGTACCGTAAGCGACGTTGTTCGCGTCAAGGAACGCCCCGTTCGAATAGTTCGAGCCGGCGGTCGAGGAGGTCGCGGGGGACTGATCCTTGATGTTCTGGTAGGTGTAGCTGCCGAAGATGCTCAGCCCCATATCCCACGACTTATCGAAGCGGGCGATCGCAATCAGCGCGCGGCCCTTCGTCGTATTGGTCATCAGGATATCGGTGTTGGTGTTGGTGCTCGTCGCACCGTCAACGATATTCTGATAGCGAATACGGCCGTCCGGGGTCAGCGCATTGGCCGCGACGGTTACCGGGGTCGAGCGGATATCGGTGAAGAACACCTGGTTGCGGACCTTGGAATAGAACAGGTCGACGCCGAGCAGCCAGTTGTCGCCAAGCGGCCCGAGGTTCGCGTTATATTCCGCGGTCAAGGTGCTACGCCATTGCGACGGCATCTTGAAATTGCGGTCGATCGCATTGACCGGCGAGAGCGTCGACACCGTGGCGTTGGTCAGTAGCGTGTTCGCCGCCCCCGGGATCGACGTCCCCGCCACGTTGTTGAGGATCGCATTGCCGGTGGCGACGTTGGTCGTCGCGCCCGAATAGCCGGTCGCGGTGCGGTTGATCGAAATCGAGTTCGTCAACACGCCCGTGTTCGAGAAGCTGTTCGAGACATAGACGTCCGGCGTGCCGCCGCCGAAGATGCCGGTGCCGCCGCGGAAGCTCAGGCGGGGCATCGGCTTCCAGTCGAAGCCGAAACGCGGCTGGAACAGGCCGAGGCCGCCGATGTTCACCGAGTTCGGGCCGACATATTCCATCTTGCCGTTGACATAGGCGCCGCCCTTGTACCGATCGACATAGGCCTGGCTGAGCGCCGGATTGTCATGCTGCGCGAACAAGTCGTAACGCGCGCCGAAGCTGACGTTGAACGTATCCGATACACGCCACTGATCCATGATACCGAACGTATAGTTCTGGTAGTGGAAATTGGCGGCGGCGTCGTTCGGGCTCAGCGACGGAATCGCGTTGCCGTAAGCGAACGAGTTCGCGCGGCCGGCCTGAAGGTCGGCGATCGAGTCGAAATAATAGCTGCCCGCGGTGTTCTGCAGGAAGGCATTGAACACGCTGACCGCCGCGACTTCGGTGAAGACGCGAATGTCGTGCTTGTCCATCGTCAGCCGCGCCTGGAGCAAACCACCCCAGGTCGAGGTGTGAAGCTCGTTGGTCTGGCGCGAGCTATCCGGGCCGAAGGCAACGATCGCGTCGGTCCCGGCTTCGTTCGGGCTGCTCGCCTCGCAGCCCGTCAGCGACCCGCCCGATACCGGGTTGGTGCAGACGCGGAACTGCGCGAAGCCCTTGCCCAGCAGCGGCTGCTGAATGCGCTTGTAGTTCTTGTAGTAGACGCGGGTTTCGGTCGAGAAATTATCCGACCAATCGGAATTCAACTGCGCCACACCGGTGTGCAGGCGGTTGCCCTGGACATAAGCGTTCGAGGCGAGGCCGAGGCCCGGGCTGCCGGTGGTGATCGACGAGAAGGTGTTCTGCGTCAGATTGATCGCGTCATTGGCGTAGGTGTAGGTCAACGACAGGCGCTGACGATCCGTCAGGTTAGCGTCGATGCGCGCGACGAGGCGGTCGTCCTTGTCGCCCAGGTCGTGCAGCACGCCGCCGGTATTGTAACCGTATTTATCCTTCACGATTTGCGAGATCTGATTGACCTGCGCCTGCGTCAGATTGGGGATCGCGGTGCCGACATTGTTATCGACCGGACCCTCGGCGATCGGGCGGCCGCCGCGGAGGCGCTCGCCGGCGACCATGAAGAACACCTTGTCCTTGATGATCGGGCCGGAAAGCTCGGCGCCGAAATTCTGAATCTTGAAGCTGGGGACGCTGGTGTGGCCCGAGGGGATGCCCGGCCCCGGCTTGGTGTCCTTACCGACCAGGCCGTCGCCCATATACGAGTAGAAGCCGGTGCCGTGGAAGGAATTGGTGCCGGACTTGAGCACGATGTTGATCGCGCCGCCCTGGAAATTGCCCTCGCGTACGTCGAACGGCGCGACCTTGGCCTGGAACTGGCCGATCGCGTCGAGCGGGATCGGCGAGCGGCGGCTCGGCAGGCCGTCGGTGTTGAGGCCGAAATTGTCGGTGATCGGAACGCCGTCGACCGAGAAGCGGTTGTAGCGCGCGTTCTGGCCCGCGAACGAAATCGCGCGACCGCCCGTGGGACTGTCGTCGAGGCGCGCGAACGGGTCGCGGCGTTCGAGGTCGCGGATGTCGCGGTTGATCGTTGCGACGTTGGCGATTTCCGCGGCGGTCAGCACGGTCGCCGGCCCCTGCGAGACGGTGCGCGCGTTCGGCAGGCGGGCCGCGGTGACGACGACGTCGCCCCCGGCGCCGGCGCTTTCGGCGGTCAGCTCGATCGGAAGGTCGAAAACCTGTGCGACAGTGGTGTTGATGTCGGTGACCTGCGTCTTGGCATAGCCGGTCGCCGTGACGGAGACGGTGTAGGGGCCGCCCGGGCGCAGGCCGTTGGCGATGAAGCCGCCGCTGCCGTCGGTGACCGAGGTGCTGGTCGTTCCGGTCGGCACGTTCACGATCGTCACGGTCGCGCCCGCCACCGGGGCGCCGCCCGCGGTTACCGAGCCGCGAATCGTGGAAGTGGTTTCTTGTGCCATTGCCGCGACCGGCACGATGAGCGCGGCCGCAGCCACGCCCAGAAGCAGGTTATTACGCATCTATGTGTCCCCTATCGAGCTTTTTGCTCAGGTGCCCGGCGGTTCCCTGACCGACTGCCGCGCCCGTGCCTGCGTAATATGAAGCTTAGATGACGGTCGCGAGTCGATTCAGGATTAATCGGCGACTCACGTTCCGATGCGTTGCATAAAAGCGACACCGGGGGACTGGGTTTTGCGGCGCAGGCGAAACACCGTCTCACCCTGCGGTAAACCCCGGCAGTCCTGAGCTGCGCGCGGCCTTTCTGGCTCAGGACCCCCGGGGTGGATGATCCGCATCAATTCCGAATGCTCGTCCAATCGATCGAGCACAGCGGAGCGCGTAGCCGACCGTAATCCCGCTCGGCTCCAATGATTTGGACAATCTGCCTATTTTAAACCGGTATCATAAAGCGGGTAGATGTTCCGCGTTGATTTCACTCGGCCGGAAGCGGTCGGTACGGGGTTTTTCCGAGGAGAGCGAAGCTCCTTCGAGATTGCAGAAATAGACGCAGGAATCTCGCTCCTGGCCAACGCCATATTGGCAATATTCCCCTTCGACGCTCGATCCATATCGAATGGCACAATTATACATGTCTCGATAGTAAGCGTCGCCACATTCTTCGAGGCATTGACCTACGCTCGTTTGTGCGATGGCAACATTGAGCGGAGATGTGATGGACACAGCCGCTGCTGTGATAGCGATAAATGCTTTCACTGTAGGCTCCCGTTGCTTCCCACATATGTGGGCGCAAAAAACTATCACGGCGCAAGCGGAGGAAAAAGCAGAAAGCCCCTTTATGTACCCGTTTTAAAAGAACAAATAGCTCCATTGCGAGGGCATTTTGGGGGCGGTGCGGACAACGCACCTCCGCTCGCGACGCCATCACCCCGCCGCGGCGACGATCGCCTGCCAGCCGGCCTCGTCGACCACGCGGATGCCGAGGTCGGCGGCCTTTTTCGCCTTCGATCCCGCGCCGGGGCCGGCGACGACGAGGTCGGTCTTGGCCGAGACCGATCCTGCCACCCGCGCGCCGAGCGATTCGGCCTGCGCCTTGGCCTCATCGCGGCTCATCGTCTCGAGCGTGCCGGTGAAGACGACCGTCTTGCCCGATACCTCCGAGGCGCGGGTCTCGTGGATCACGTCGGCGGGGGTCAGCTCGGTCAGCAGATCCTCGACCGCGGCGTCGTTCTGCGGCTCGGCAAAGAAATCGATCAGCGCCAGCGCCACTTCGGGGCCGACCTGTTTGGTATCGACGATCGCGGCGAGTTCCTTGGCGGTGCGCTGGAGCAATTTGTCGTCGCTCTCGCCGATCGCCTGGAGCATCGTGTCGCGCTTCTCGATCCCCGTCGCGATCATCGCGCGGAACGCCGCCCAGCTCTGCCAGCGGCGCGCGAGATCGCGCGCGGTGACCTCGCCGACGTGGCGGATGCCGAGCGCGAAGAGCAAGCGATCGAGCGGGGGATTGCGCCGCGCGTCGATCGCCGCGACGAGATTGTTGGCCGAGACCTCCGCCCAGCGCTCGCGCGCGAGCAATTGCTCGGCGGTGACGCGGAAGATGTCCGCCGGCCGCGCGATCAACCCGTCGGCGAAGAAATTCTCGATATTGGTGATCCCCAGCCCCTCGATATCGAGCGCGTGGCGCGAAGCGAAATGGCGCAGCCGCTCGACCTGTTGCGCCGGGCAGACCAGCCCGCCCGAACAGCGCCAGTCGACCTCGCCCGGCTCGCGCACCGCTTCCGATCTGCATTCGGGGCAGTGCGTGGGGAAGGGCCAGGGATCGCGGCCTTCCTCGCGCGAGAGATTCTCGACGATCTGCGGGATCACGTCGCCGGCGCGCTGGATCACGACGCGATCGCCGGGATGCGCATCGAGCCGGGCGATCTCATCGGCATTGTGCAGCGTCGCGTTGGAGACGACCACGCCGCCGACCGTGACGGGAACGAGCCGCGCGACGGGGGTGAGCTTGCCGGTGCGGCCGACCTGGATGTCGATCGCCTCGATCGTGGTCTGCGCGCGCTCGGCGGGAAATTTGTGCGCGATCGCCCAGCGCGGCGCGCGCGCGACGAAGCCGAGCCGCTCCTGCCAGTCGAGCCGGTCGACTTTGTAGACCACGCCGTCGATGTCGAACGGCAGATCGGCGCGCATCGCCTCGATCGCGCGATAATGTGCGAGCGCCGCGGCGGTATCCTCGACGCAGGTAAAGCCCTCGGCGACCGGGAAGCCCCAGGTGCGAATCGCCGCGACGACCGCGCTCTGCGTCGTGCCGGGGAGCGCGGAGACCTCGCCCCAGCCGTGCGCGAGGAAACGCAGCGGGCGGCTGGCGGTGACGGTCGCGTCCTTCTGGCGCAGCGAGCCGGCGGCGGCGTTGCGCGGGTTGGCGAACTGGCGCGCCTCCTTGCCGGTCTCCGCCGCCTCGGCCGCGAGCCGCGCGTTGAGCGCGGTGAAATCGGCCTTGGCCATATAGACCTCGCCGCGCACCTCGAACAATTCGGGGGCGTCGGCGGGGAGCGTCTTGGGGATATCGCCGATCGTCGCGACATTGGCGGTGACGTCCTCGCCGGTCGTCCCGTCGCCGCGGGTCAGCGCCTGGACGAGGCGGCGGTTCTCGTAGCGCAGCGAGCAGGACAGGCCGTCGATCTTGGGCTCGGCCGTCAGCGCGACCGGCGTATCGTCGGCGAGCCGCAGGAAACGACGGACGCGCGCGACGAATTCCGCGACATCCTCGTCGGCGAAGGCATTGTCGAGGCTGGTCATCGGCTTGGCATGCGCGACTTTGGCGAGATGCGAAGCGGGCGCGGCGCCGACGATGCGCGACGGCGAATCGGCGCGGATCAGATGCGGGAAGGCCGCCTCGATCGCATTGTTGCGACGGACCAGCGCGTCATAATCGGCGTCGGAAATCTCCGGCGCGTCGTCGGTATGATAGAGCCGATTATGGTGGGCGATTTCGCCGGCCAGCCGCTCCAGTTCGGCGGCGGCTTCGGTATCGGAAGTGGGGAGGGCGGTCATGCCAGCCCTCTAACCCGTCCGCCCCATTCTTGCGAAGGGG
Organism: Sphingomonas sp. 66-10; assembly: GCF_001897045.1. Classification (NCBI taxonomy): domain Bacteria; kingdom Pseudomonadati; phylum Pseudomonadota; class Alphaproteobacteria; order Sphingomonadales; family Sphingomonadaceae; genus Sphingomonas; species Sphingomonas sp. 66-10. Next base: position 39,547 of record NZ_MKRR01000110.1, on the reverse strand, counting down.
CGAACAGGCAGAAGTGTCAGATTACGGCTGCTCGCCGACCGGGGCGACATATTCGCCCATATCGGGGCCGGGTTCTTCGTCGAGGCCCTTGGCGAGCCGCGAATTGCGCATCCCGTAGACGAAATAGAGTACGATCGCGCCGATCGTATACCACAGGAAGAACAGCAGCACGCGGGTCTCGACCGAATAGATCAGCCCGAAGCAGAACAGGATGCCGAGCACCGGCACCACCGGATAGAAAGGCACGCGGAACCCGCGCGGCAGATGCGGGTGCGAGCGGCGCAGATAGATCACCGTCAGGCAGACGATGCCGAACGCCGCCAGCGTGCCGACCGAGGTCATATCGCCGAGCGTGTTGATGTCGAAGAAGCCCGCCGCGCCGGCCACGACGATCGCCACGACGATCGTGTTGATCCACGGCGTCTTGAAACGCGGGTGGACGCTGGAGAAGATGCGCGGCAGCAGCCCGTCGCGCGCCATCGTGTAGAAGATGCGCGTCTGGCCGTACATCAGCACCAGCACCACCGAGGTGAGGCCGACGATTGCGCCGACCTTGACGATCTTGGCGAACCAGCTCCACTGCGGGCCGAGTGCGTCGACCGCCACCGCGACCGGATCCGGCACGTTGAGCATCTTATAGTTGACGATCAGCGTCATCGAGACCGAGACCAGCATATAGATCACGGTGCAGACGACGAGGCTGCCGATGATCCCGATCGGCATGTCGCGTGCCGGATTCTTGGCTTCCTGCCCGGCGGTGGAGACCGCCTCGAACCCGATATAGGCGAAGAACACGATCGAGGCCGCGCGCATGATGCCGCCCCAGCCGAATTCGCCCTTGTCCCCCGAAGCGGGCGGGATGAACGGCTGCCAATTGGCCTTGAGCGTGCCGATATTCTGGATCACGAACCAGCCGACGATCGCGATGAAGGCGAGGATCACCGCCACCTTGATCACGACGATCGCGTTGTTGACCTTCGCGCTCTCGCTCACCCCGATGACGAGCAATGCGCCGAGCAGCGCGCAGATCGCAAAGGCGGGGAGGTTGAACAGATAGGTCAGCGGCGCGCCGTTCGCGTCGAGCACCGCGCTGCCGCCCTTGACGATCGCGTGCCCGGTCGGCCCGGTCAACTCGACGGGGATGTTGATCCCGTAATCGCCGAGCAGCGACACGACATAGCCCGACCAGCCGACCGCCACGACCGAGGCGGCAAGGCCATATTCGAGCAGCAGCAGCGCGCCCATCACCCACGCGGCGAATTCGCCGATCGTGGTGTAGGAATAGGTATAGGCTGAACCCGATACCGGCAATGTCGAGGAAAGCTCGGCATAGCAGAGGCCGGCGAGCCCGCAGATCACGCCGGCGACGATGAACGAAATGACCACGGCCGGCCCGGCGTGAAGCGCCGCGGCATTGCCGGTACGAACGAAGATGCCGGCGCCGATGATGCAGCCGATACCGAGAAAGACGAGATTCGCGGCGCTGAGTGTTCGTTTCAGCTCGCTTGATTGGGTCTCGCGCTGGACCTGCTCCACCGTCTTGCGAAGCATCATCCGCCCGAGAAGACCTTCTGCGGGTCTGGTTGCCATAATCCTCCCTCGACCGCCCCCCGGACGGCCTGAATGCGTGAAGCGCGCGAAACTAGCGGCGAAAGCCGCGAGAGCAAAGCCCGAACGCGTTAAATGGATTACGGGCCGTTACGGCACGCAACGCGCGCGCGCTCTCGGCTCGCCTCACTCGTGAAGGGAGGGGCTGGGGGTGGGGTGGGTATGGGGGGATACCGGCGCGCTTCCTCGCAGGCCAGCTCACCTCCGGCCTCTCCCTTGTTCAAGGGAGGGGAGCAGAATGAAGATTCAGCGCCGGCTGTCGTTCTGCACCAGCATCGGGCCGAGCGGGCGGCCGGCGAGGATATGGACGTGGAGGTGCGGCACCTCGGCGTGCGAATCGAGCCCCGTGTTGGCGAGCAGGCGATAGCCCGGCTCGACCAGCCCCTGATCGCGCGCCACCTTGCCCACCGCGCGGACGAAGCCGGTGATCTCGGCATCCGAGGCGCGTGCGGTGAAATCGTCCCACGAGACGTATTTGCCCTTGGGAATCACCAGGATGTGCGTCGGCGCCCAGGGTGCGATATCGTGGAAGGCGAGCGCGTAATCGTCCTCGTACGCGCGGCGCGAGGGGATTTCGTCGCGCAGGATGCGCGCGAAGATATTCTGGTCGTCATAGGGCAGGGTGGCGTCGACGGCCATCGGGGGCCTCCTATTCGGGGCGGAAGGAAAGGGGGCGGCCGGCCTTTTCATCGTGGCCCGACTGGCCTTCGCGCCGTTCCAGCTCGCGGCGCACGTCGTCGAGCCCGAGATCGGCGTCGGCGAGCAGCACGAGCAAATGGAAGATCAGATCGGCGGCCTCCGGGACGATCGACGCATCGTCGCCCGAGGTGGCGGCGATCACGGTCTCGATCGCCTCTTCGCCCAGTTTCTGCGCAATGCGGCTGCGCCCCTGGAAGAACAGGCTGGCGGTATAGGATTTCATCGCCGCGGCGTCCTTGCGCGCGCGGATCGTCGCCTCGAGGCGATCGAGCGTATCGTCGGCCATGCCCGTAGCGGTGCCGCGTGGCGCGCGCGCGGTCAACCTCCTTGCGGCGGGTCCTTGCGCATCCGGCGGCGCAAGGCGCGCCGCGTCAGCCACACGATCGCCACCGCGACGACGAACAAAGCGATGTCCGACAACTCGGGCGCGGTGCGCGGGCGCGCGACGCCGGTGTGGCCATTGTCGGTCGTGGCGGCGGCGAGAAGCGGGAGCGCGGGCATCGCACGATCCTAGCGCCAGCCTCTTGATCAAAAGGTTACGCCCGATATCCATCGCGACCGATTCCGCATAGGACAGGCGAATGGAACCCAATGTGACCGACCATGACGATCCGGCGAGCGGCGCGCGGCGCGATTTTTCGGATGCGATGTCCTATGGCGATTATCTCAAGCTCGATCGCATCCTCGATGCGCAGGCGCCGCTCTCCACCGCGCATGACGAGATGCTGTTCGTCATCCAGCACCAGACCTCCGAATTGTGGATGAAGCTCGTCGTCCACGAATTGCGCGGCGCGATGGCGGCGATCCGCGCCGATCGGCTCCAGCCCGCGTTCAAGATGCTGACCCGCGTCGCGCGGATCTTCGAACAGCTCAACAGTGCGTGGGACGTGCTGCGGACGATGACGCCGAGCGAATATACCGAATTCCGCGGGTCGCTCGGGCAATCCTCGGGCTTCCAGTCGTGGCAATATCGCGCGATCGAATTCCTGCTCGGCAACCGCAATACCGCGACGCTGGCGGTCCACGCGCATCGCGACGAGGTGACCGCCGGGCTGGAGGCGATCCTCGCCGCGCCGAGCCTGTACGACGAGGCGCTGATGCTGCTCGAACGGCGCGGCTTCGCGATCGGCGGGATGCCGCGCGACTGGCGCAAGACGCGCGAGGTGGAACCCGCGGCGATCGCGGCGTGGAAGCTGATCTACCAGGCGCCCGAGGAACATTGGGAGGCCTACGAACTGGCCGAGAAGCTCGTCGATCTGGAGGATTATTTTCGCCGCTGGCGTTTCAACCACGTCACCACGGTGGAGCGGATCATCGGGCTGAAGCGCGGCTCGGGCGGCACCGCGGGCGCGGCCTATCTGCGCAAGATGTTGGAGGTGGAGCTGTTCCCCGAATTGTGGCGGGTGCGGACGGAGCTTTAGGTTCGCCTTCACCCCTCGCCCTGAGCTTGTCGAAGGGCTGTATTTCTTCGTCGGAAGAAGGGCAGGGCTTCGACAGGCTCAGCCCGAACGGCGGGAGGTTGTGCGCTTAAGCTCTATTACACCGCCGCATCCCTGATCGTTTCCATCGCGACGAAGGTCGAGGTGCTCGCGACATGCGGCAGGCTGGAAATCCGCTCGCCGAGCACGATGCGATAGCGGCGGATGTCGGCGGTGCGCACCTTGAGCAGATAATCGAAGCTGCTCGCGATCATATGGCATTCCTCGACCTCGGGGATCTTGAGCACTGCGCGGCGGAATTCGTCGAGCGCCGCCTCGCGCGTGTCGGACAATTTCACCTCGGCGAAGGCGATATGGTCGAGCCCCAATTTGGCCGGATCGATCACCGCACGGAAGCCGCGGATATAGCGCTCGTCGATCAGCCGCTTGAGCCGCACCTGCGTCGGCGTCTTCGACAGCCCGACCCGTTTCGCCAATTCGGTGATCGACATCCGCCCGTCGTCGCGCAGCGCGTCGAGGATACGGCGATCGAAGGCGTCGATTTCACCTTTGATCGGGTATTTTCCGTCCATTCGATCTGTCTTCCGGGTGAAATGAGGGAAATCTGCATTGATTCTGCCCGATGATTGGGCGGAACGCCAATAGCGAATCTGCTAAGGGCCGCGGATGACCGATCTCTCCCCGCTGTTCGCCGATTTCGCCCCGCCGATCCGCCCGCAGACCGCGCTGCGACAGGCGATCACCGCCGCCTATCGCCGCCCCGAGCCCGAGTGCGTCGCGGCGTTGCTCGATCAGGCCACGCTCCCTGCGCCGGTAACCGCCGCGGCGGCCGCGACCGCGACCAAGCTGATCACCGCGCTGCGCGCCAAGCACAAGGGCGACGGCGTGGAGGGGCTGGTCCACGAATATGCGCTGTCGAGCCAGGAGGGCGTCGCGCTGATGTGCCTCGCCGAGGCGTTGTTGCGCATCCCCGACGACGCGACGCGCGATGCGCTGATCCGCGACAAGATCGCCGGGGGCGACTGGCGCGCGCATCTCGGCGACGGGCGCTCCTTGTTCGTCAACGCCGCGACCTGGGGGCTGGTGGTCACCGGCAAGCTGACCAGCAGCGTCAACGACAGCGGGCTCGCCTCCGCGCTGACCCGGCTGATCGCGCGCGCCGGCGAGCCGGTGATCCGCCGCGGGGTCGATATGGCGATGCGGATGATGGGTGAGCAATTCGTCACCGGCGAGACGATCGAGCAGGCGCTGAAGCGCGCGCGCGACCTCGAAGCGCGCGGTTTCCAATATAGCTACGACATGCTCGGCGAGGCGGCGACCACTGCCGCCGATGCCGAGCGTTACTATCGCGATTACGAGGCGGCGATCCACGCGATCGGCAAGGCGTCGGGCGGGCGCGGCGTCTATGGCGGGCCGGGGATTTCGATCAAGCTCTCCGCGCTCCACCCGCGCTACGCCCGCTCGCAGGCCGCGCGGGTGATGGGCGAACTCTTGCCGCATGTGAAGACGCTGGCGCTGCTCGCCAAAGGCTATGACATCGGCTTCAACATCGACGCGGAGGAGGCCGACCGGCTCGAACTGTCGCTCGACCTGCTCGAAAGCCTCGCGCTCGACCCCGATCTCGCGGGGTGGAACGGGCTCGGCTTCGTCGTGCAGGCTTATGGCAAGCGCTGCCCGTTCGTGATCGACTGGATCGTCGATCTCGCCGCGCGCGCGGATCGGCGGATCATGGTCCGGCTGGTCAAGGGCGCTTATTGGGACGCCGAGATCAAGCGCGCACAGGTCGACGGGCTCGCCGGTTTCCCGGTCTATACCCGCAAGATCCACACCGACGTCGCCTATATCGCCTGTGCGCGGAAGCTGCTCGCGGCGACCGATCGGGTGTTCCCGCAATTCGCCACGCACAATGCGCAGACGCTGGCGACGATCTATGAGATGGCAGGGCCGGACTTTGCGCTCGGCCGCTACGAATTCCAGTGCCTCCACGGCATGGGCGAGCCGCTCTACGACGAGGTGGTCGGGGCGGACAAGCTCGACCGGCCGTGCCGCATCTATGCGCCGGTCGGGACGCACGAGACATTGCTCGCCTATCTCGTGCGGCGCTTGCTAGAGAACGGGGCGAATTCCTCGTTCGTCAACCGCATCGCCGATCCCGAAGTGTCGATCGCCGATCTCGTCGCCGATCCGGTCGAAGCGGTGCGCGCGATGCCGGTCGTCGGGCAGAAGCATCCGCAGATCGCTTTGCCGCGCGAACTGTACGGCGCGCGGGTCAATTCCGCGGGTATCGATCTCTCCGACGAGACCGCGCTCGCCGCGCTGGGCGAGACGATGCGGGCAGGCGCCGGCAACGACTGGCGCGCCGCGCCGGCCGACGGGGAGGGGACGCCGAGAGCGGTGCTCAACCCGGCCGACCAGCGCGATCGTGTCGGCACGGTGATCGAGGTGTCGCCGGAGGCGGCGCGTGCCGCCGTCACCCGTGCGGCTGCCGCCGCGCCGAGCTGGGCCGCGGTGGCGCCCGGCGATCGCGCCGCGTGCCTCGATCGCGCAGCGGAGATTATGCAGGCGCGGATGCCGGCATTGCTCGGGCTGATCGTGCGCGAGGCGGGCAAGTCGCTCCCCAATGCGATCGCCGAGGTGCGCGAGGCGATCGATTTCCTGCATTATTATGCCGATCAGGCGCGGCGGACGCTGGGGCCGGCGCATCGCCCGCTCGGCCCGGTCGTCTGCATCAGCCCGTGGAATTTCCCGCTGGCGATCTTCACCGGGCAGATTGCCGCGGCTTTGGTCGCGGGCAATAGCGTCCTCGCCAAGCCGGCCGAGGAAACCCCGCTGATCGCCGCGCAGGGCGTCGCGATCCTCCACGAAGCGGGCATTCCGGCGGATGCGCTGCAATTGCTCCCCGGCGACGGTGCAATCGGCGCGGCGCTGGTCGGCGCGCCCGAGGCAGCGGCGGTGATGTTCACCGGCTCGACCGAGGTGGCGCGGCTGATCCAGCGCGAACTCGCCACGCGGCTTTCCGCCGACGGCGCGCCGATCCCGCTGATCGCCGAGACCGGCGGGCAGAATGCGATGATCGTCGATTCCTCGGCGCTCGCCGAGCAGGTGGTGGCGGACGTGATCGCCTCCGCCTTCGACAGCGCGGGGCAGCGCTGCTCGGCGCTGCGCGTCCTGTGTCTGCAGGAGGATATCGCCGATCGTACGCTGGCGATGATCAAGGGCGCGCTCCACGAACTGTCGATCGGGCGGACCGATCGGCTCGCGGTCGATATCGGCCCGGTGATCACCGCCGAGGCCAAGGCCAATATCGAGCGGCATATCGAGCGGATGCGCGGAATGGGCCGCGCGGTCGAGCAGATCGCGCTGGCCGGCGAGACCGCGCACGGCACCTTCGTCCCACCGACGATCATCGAGCTTGACGATATCGCCGATCTGGAGCGCGAGGTGTTCGGACCGGTGCTGCACGTCGTCCGCTTCCGGCGCAACGCGCTCGACCGGCTGATCGATGCGATCAACGCGACCGGCTATGGCCTGACCTTCGGCTTGCATACTCGGCTCGACGAGACGATCGCGCATGTCACCCAGCGAGTGAAGGCGGGCAATCTCTACATCAACCGCAACGTGATCGGCGCGGTGGTGGGGGTGCAGCCGTTCGGCGGGCGCGGACTTTCGGGTACCGGGCCCAAAGCGGGCGGTCCGCTCTATCTCGGCCGGCTGGTGAGCGGCGCGCCGGTGCCACCGCGGCTCTCGTCCAACGCCGCCGATCCCGCTGCGCGCGATTTGGCGCTGTGGCTCGAGGAGGCGGGGGATGTCGGCGCCGCGGCGCGGGTGCGCGAGGCGATCAGCGCCTCGCTGGTCGGCGGCGAGGTGACGCTGCCGGGGCCGGTCGGCGAACGCAACGTCTATGCGCTGCATCCGCGCGGGCGGGTGCTGTTGCTGCCGCAGACCTATGAGGGGTTGATCGAGCAGCTCGGCGCGGCGCTTGCCGGGGGGAATGACGTGGTGGTGGCGGGCAAGGCCGCGCTGCTCGACGGCCTGCCCGACAGCGTGGCGCACCGCGTCCGCCGTATCGCCGATTGGCCGGAAGCGGGGCCGTTCGCCGGCGCGCTGATCGAGGGCGATGCCGAACGGGTGCGGGCGGCGCTGGAGGCGCTCGCCGCGCTGCCCGGGCCGATCGTGCTCCCGCAGACCACGGGGGCATCGGGCTATCGGCTCGACTGGCTGGTCGAGGAGGTCTCGACCTCGATCAACACCACCGCCGCCGGCGGCAATGCGAGCCTGATGGCGATGGTGTGACCGGCCGGGCCGTCAGAGACCGATAGCGTGGCGCAGCGCTTCGTCGATGCGGCGCTGCCAACCGGGGCCGCCGGCCTTGAAGTGGTTCAGCACTTCGGGGGAGAGCCGGATCGTCGTGCTGATCTTGGTAGCGGCTTTCTGCGGACCGCGCGTTGCGCGCATTTTGGCGGCCAGTTCGGGAAACGCCTGCGCGAACGGAACCGCCTTGGCGATGTCTTCGGCGGTCAATTCCGGGTTGTCCGACACCGCGTCCAGGTCGGCCTGGGTATATTTCGGGGCTGTCACGGCAACAGGTTCCTTTCCTTTCGGTTCGCCGGGCGCGCGGAAACGATTGAAATCCCCTCCGTCCCGAGCTTCGCGAAGATGACTACGATTACACCGTTCAGTTCGCCGATCGCGAAGTAACGGCCGTTCCTCGCTTCACCGATCAGGGCTTCTGCGAAAAACGCCTCGTCGACGTCGGCGAAATCGATGCCGTGCTTGGCGAGGTTAGCTTCGCGCTTCGGCTCATCCCAAACGATTATCACATCTTTTTGTAGTAACAATTAGCTTCGAAGTCAAGCTTTGACGCGGGCAAAACCACGGCGAATTTGCTTGTCCGACGCGCTTTAAGCCCCCGTTCAGGTGCCAGCGACGAAGCTTTTCGTCGCTCGTTCCAACGACTCAACGCAGCTTCGGTGCGCCCCGACGCGCTATTGCCGTGCGGCGCTTGCATAAAAACGACAGCGTGAGCCACAACCCATTTGTCCGGGCGCGGGGGTGCGATCCGAACAGATTGAAGACGAACGTCGCCGGGCTCCTCTGGCGTCGATCGCGCAACGATGGGTCGCCAATGTCGCAGCTTTCTTCATCGCAGCTTGTTCGCGGGTTCGGCCGGAGCGCCGCGCTTTGCGCCGCCGCTCTGGTGTGCGCCGGCGTCGGCACCGCAGCGAACGCCGCCCCCGATGCGGAGCAGGCGCGGACCGCGCAGGTCGCGACGCGCGGCGCGGTCGGCGGGCCGATGATTTCCGCCAGCACCGTCGGCGCGGCGAGCGAGGTCGGCGGCGACGCGCAATTCCGGTCGCTGTTCATGACCTGGAAGAAGATGGACACGATGGAGCATGGCTCGATCGCCATTCCTTCGGTCCAGCCGGTCCAGAAGCTTTCCTTCACCAGCAATTTCGGCATCCGCAGCGATCCCTTCCGGGGCACCGCCGCGATGCACGCCGGGGTCGACATCCCCGGTCCGGTCGGCACTCCGATCTATGCCACCGCAGACGGCGTCGTCGCCCATGCGGAGCGGATGGGCGGTTATGGCAACATGGTCGAGATCGATCATGGCAAGGGCATCGCCACCCGCTACGGCCATCTTTCGAAGATCCTGGTCAGCGACAATACGCGCGTGAAGCGCGGGCAGCTGATCGCACTGATGGGTTCGACGGGTCGCTCCACCGGACCGCACCTCCATTATGAGGTCCGTATCGACGGGCATGCGGTGAACCCGATCCCGTTCCTCACCACCGCCGATTACCTGCTCGCCGCGCACGATCGCTCGGTGACCGAAATCCCGGTCTCGACCACCGGCCCGGTGGCGCAGGACAGCCTCGATCAGGTTGCCAGCCGCTAAGTATTTTAGCGCTCGACCGTTTTAGGACGCTTTCGAACCCCGGCCATTGCGCCGGGGTTTGTTGCGTTTGAGGGGCATTGCGCGAAATATGATCCGGTCGCCCCGAGCTCGTCGAAGAGCTGCCCTTCTTCCTTTCGAAGAAAAGGGCAGGGCTTCGACAGGCTCAGCCCGAACGGCGGGGAGGGACCGGGCTCAGGGCGAAGCGTTCAGCCCTCGTCACCCTCGACCACCCCGGCGCTGCCGATCGACCGGTCGACCATCCCGGTCCGGCTCATCCACCAGAACAGCGCGACCCCGGGCAGCGCGATCAGCGTGGTGAAGAGATAGAAGTTCACATAGCCCATCGCCTCGATCAACGCCCCGGCGGTGGTGCCGGTGACGATCCGTCCGAGGATGCTCGCCGCCGCGGAGATCAGCGCATATTGCGCCGCGGTGAAGCGCAGGTCGCACAAAGCCGAGAAATAAGCGACGACCGCCACCCCGCCGAACCCGCTGGCGAAATTCTCGAATCCGATCGCGCCGGCCATGCCGATGTTCGAATGCCCCGCCGCGGCGAGCCCGGCGAAGCTGAGGTTCGATATCGCCATCAGGACGAGCGACAGCAAAACCGATCGCTTCATCCCCATCCGCGCATAGAGCACCCCGCCGACGAAGATGCCGATCAGATAGGCCCAGAAGCCGAGCCCGACGTCGTAGAAGGCGATCTCGTCATTGCTGAACTTGAGGTCGTCGAACAGCAGGCGGAAGGTGAGGTTGGCGAGCGTGTCGCCGATCTTATGGATCAGGATGAAGGCAAGGATGATCACCGCGCCGGGGCGCGCGAAGAATTGCACGAACGGGCGCCAGATCGCCTCGAGCGCGGCCGCGAGCCCCTTGCGCGGGGCGACGACATGTCGCCGCTCGGGCTCGCCGACGATCAGTCCGGCGAGCATTGCGGGCAGCGCGAGCCCGGCGCAGGCGAGATAGGCGAGGCTCCATCCGTGGCGCGCGGCGATCACCAGCGCGAGCGCGCCCGCGCCGGCCGATCCGATCCGCCAGCCATATTGGCTCATCCCGGCGCCGACGCCCAATTGGCGTGGCTCCAATATCTCGATGCGATAGGCGTCGATCACGATGTCGAAGGTCGATCCGGCCGCGCCGACGAGGATCGCGGCGAAGGCGGTCGCGGCGATATCCGCCTTGGGATCGATCAGCGCGAGATGGACGACCGCGGCGATCACCAGCGTCCCCGCGACGAGCAGCCACGACACGCGCTGCCCGAGCCGCCCGATCACCGGCAACCGCACGCCGTCGACTGCCCAGGCCCAGAGGAATTTGAGATTGTAGACGAGGAAGGCGAGGCTGAACGCCGTCACCGTCTTCTTGTCGATCCCGCTCTGCGCCAGCCGGGTGGTGAGCGTCGCGCCGATCATCGCATAAGGAAAGCCCGACGAAATCCCCAGCGCCAGCGCCGCCAGGGGTGCCTTCTCGACATAGGGACGCACGCCATCCAGCCACGTCCGTCCGGTCGCTGCTTCCATCTCGCCCCTTGCTCCCCGCATTCGCATCCGCGACACTTAGGGTCCAAACCCGCTCAGGACAACGTCGTGATCGCCCGGAGAAGCCCGCTGGCAAGGAGTGTAGCGCAGACGCGTAGCCGTGCTACGCGCAAGCAAGCGACGCTGACCATCGGGCTTCTCCGGGCGACCCCTTCGGGGCGGGCGGATTTTGGCGCCAGGCGTCGTCGCGCGTCGGTTACGATGCATGGGCATCGCTCCCTCCTTGCTCCTAGCCTGGCGCCAAAATCCGCTCCGTCACGGCGTTGTCCTGAGCGGGTTTGGACCCTAGCGGGAAAAGTGTGAGAGGACAGCCATGAACGCACCCACCGGTCGCCTCCAGCCAACCGCCGGGCAGCTCGCGCTGGCGGCGGCGCTGGCCGACGGCGGCACCGAGCGGGCGGCGCGCATCACCTATGTCGACGCCGCCGCTTATACCGATCCGGCGCGGCACACCGCCGAGCAGCAGCGCATCTTCGCGCATGCGCCGCTGGTGATCGCGCCCTCTGCGCTGCTGCCCGAGCCCAATATGGCGGTGGCGCATGACGGGTTCGACAAGCCGCTGCTCGTCACCCGCGACAAGGCGGGGGAGGCGCATGTCTTCCTCAACGTCTGCCGGCATCGCGGGACGCGGCTGGTCGAGGGTGGCGAGATCGTGTGCGGCGGGCGGCTGGTCTGCCCCTATCATGCGTGGAGCTATGCGCTCGACGGCACGCTCGTCGGGTTGCCGCGCACCGATGCCTTTCCGGGCCTCGACAAGGCCGATTACGGGCTCAAGCGATTGCCCACGCGCGAGGCGGGCGGGCTGATCTGGTTCAGCTTCGACGAAGCGGCCGATTTCGCCGAGGCCGACGCGCTCGGGCACGATTTCGACGCCTTCGGGCTCGCCGGGCTGCATCTGTTCCGGCGGCGGACGCATGATGTGGCGGCCAATTGGAAGCTGATCATGGATGCGTTCCTCGAAAGTTATCATGTGCTCCGTCTCCACGCGAACACGATCGGGCCGTTCTTCAAGGACGGGGTGTCGACCGCCGATACGATCGGGTCGCATTTGCGCTCGGCGGTCGGGCGCGAGGTCGAGGCGGCGGCGGTGCGGGCGGGCGACTGGCCCACGCTGCGCTCGGCGATCACCTTTACCTATCAGATGTTTCCCGGAACGGTGCTGATCGTCAGCCCCGATTATGTGAATCTGATGGTGCTGATGCCGCAGGCGCACGATCGCGTGCTGGTGGAGGATTTCATGCTGATCCCCGAACCGCCCGCGACCGAAAAGGCGCTGAAACATTGGGAAAAGAGCTGGGAGTTGCTCGACGCCGGGGTGTTCGGCGGGGAAGATTTCCGTGCCGCTGCGCTGGGGCAGGAGGGACTGGCCTCGGGCGCGATCGAGCGGCTGACGATCGGCGCGATGGAAGGCGGCATCCGCACCTTCCATGATCAGGTGGAGGCGCGGCTGTGATCAGGCCCCGGCGCAGCGCGCTTTATATGCCCGCGTCGAATGTGCGCGCGATCGAGAAGGCGCGCGGGCTCGATTGCGACGTGGTGATCCTCGATCTCGAGGATGCGGTATCGCCCGACCAGAAGGAACTGGCGCGCGAGCAGGCGGTGGCGGCGGTGCGTGAAGGCGGGTTCGGGCGGCGCGAACTGGTGGTGCGCGCTAACGGCCTCGACAGCGAATGGGGGGCGGCGGATCTTGCCGCGATCGCCAAGGTGCCGCCCGATGCGGTGTTGCTGCCCAAGGTCTCCTCGCCCGAGACGTTGCGCGAGGCGCGCGCTGCGCTCGGCAACGGGCCGGCCTTATGGGCGATGATCGAGACGTGTCGGGGAATCGTCGATCTGCCGGCGATCGTCGGTGCGGCGGCGGCGACCGGGCTGGCGGTATTGGTGCTCGGCCCCAATGATCTCGCCAAGGAAATGCGCTGCCGCCCCGGCGTGGATCGCGCGCCGTTGCTGCCGGCGATCTCGCAACTGGTACTGTGCGCGCGGATGGCGGGGCTCGCGGCGCTCGACGGCGTGTGCAACACGATCGACGACCTCGCACGCGTCGAGGCGGAATGCCGGCAGGGGCTGGCCTGGGGGTTCGACGGCAAGACGCTGATCCACCCGGCGCAGATCGCGCCGGCCAATGCGGTGTTCAGTCCGAGCGAGGAGGAAGTCGCCTGGGCGCGCACGATCGTTGCGGCGTTCGACGATCCGGCCAATGCCGGGCGCGGCGCGATCCGCGTCGCGGGGAAGATGGTCGAACTGCTCCACCGCGACGAGGCGCGGCGCACGCTGGCGATCGCGGCGGCAGTGGCGGGGTAGGGCGCGCGCCGCCAAAGCTTTCCTCGTCATTCCCGCGAAGGCGGGAATCCATTCCGGTCGGCCTCCGCGATAGCATCGAACGCTCAGCGTTTATGGATTCCCGCCTTCGCGGGAATGACGGAGCAGGGCTGGAAACGCGGGCTCAGTCGAACCCGTTCGACAAAAACCGTTCCGCCGCCGCGACGTGCATCGCGACGCCCTTGGCCATCGTCGCTTCGTCGATCGTCATCTTCACATTGTGCAGCGGGGGATTGGTACGCGGGTCGCTGCCCTCGCTGGCGACCCCGATGAACGCCATCGCGCCGGGCACTTCGCGCAGCACATAGGAGAAATCCTCCCCGCCCATCATCGGCGCGGGCATCGTCGACCAGCCGCCTTCGCCCGAAATCTCGGTCGCCAGCGCGCGCATGATCCCGGTCGCGCGCGGATCGCACATCGTCACCGGATAGCCCGGCTTGATCTCGACCTGGGCGGTGCAACCGTGCGCGGCGGCGATCTGCGCGACGACATGACGGATCGCCTCGCGGCCCTTCTCGCGCGTCGTTTCGGAGAGCGTACGTAGCGTGCCCTTCAACTCCACCTCGTCTGGGATGACGTTATACGACGCCCCGGCGTGGATCTGGGTGACGGTCAGCACCGCCGGGTCGGATACCGGGATGCGGCGCGCGATGAAGGTCTGCAGCGCGACGACCACCTCGCACCCGACCGGGATCGGATCGATCGCGTCGTGTGGCATCGCGGCGTGGCCGCCTTTGCCGCGGATCTTCACGTTGAACGTGTCGGTCGAGGCGAGCAGCGGCCCCTCGCGCCCGATGAACACGCCCGCCGGGGCGTTGGGCGAGATATGCAGCGCGAAGGCGGCATCGGGCTTGGCGATATCGAGCAGCCCGTCCTCGATCATGAAGCGCGCGCCGTGATGCCCTTCCTCGCCGGGCTGGAACATGAACACGATCGTGCCCGCGAGTTCGTCCTTGCGCGCGCACAACGCCTTGGCCGCGCCGGCGAGCATCGCGCTATGCGCGTCATGCCCGCAGGCATGCATCGCGCCGGGGGTGGTCGAGGCGAAATCGAGCCCGGTTTCCTCGGTCATCGGCAGCGCGTCCATATCGCCGCGCAGCAGCACGGTGCGGGTATTGCTGCCGGTGCCGGCCTGCCCGCCGCGCAGGATCGCGACGAAGCCGGTGGTCGAGGTGCTGTCGTGGATTTCGAGCGGCAGCCCCTCCAGCGCGGCCTTGAGCTTGGCGGTGGTGCGCGGGCAATGGTTGCCGATCTCGGGCTCGGCGTGGATCGCGCGGCGCAGCGCGATCACATCGGCAAGCTCGGCGGCGCCGATCGCGCTCCAGTCGGTCTGGCGGTCGATCGTGGTGGTCATGGGGGGGGGCTCTCCTTTGCCCCCGATCCTACGCGCCTGAGCGGTGAAGGGTCCAGCCCCGGCGCCAATTGCCCACCAACGCCATTCCCGCGAAGGCGGGAATCCATTCGCCCAGGTCGGGGAAAGAATCGAGAGGCCAGCCAGAATGGATCCCCACCTCCGCGGGGATGACGGGGGGATCAGAACAATTCCCCCTGGGCCCCGCGCGGCGGGTGGAACAGATCGGTGCGGAGCTGCATCTTCTCGCCGTTGCGATCGATCCCGAAGCGGCGCCGCGCGATGAGGAAGCGCGCGCGCAGCAGCTCGGCCCAGGCGCCTTGTCCGCGCATCCGGGCGAAGAAATTGGGATCATTGTCCTTGCCGCCGCGCAGCGAGTTGATGATCGACATCACCTTGCCCGCGCGATCGGGGAAATGCTCGTCGAGCCACGCGCGGAACAAGGGCGCCACTTCATAGGGCAATCGCACCGGGATGAACGAGACGCCGCGTGCGCCCGCCTCTGCGGCGCGCTCGACGATCGCCTCGACCTCGCTGTCGGTGATCGCGGGGATCACCGGCGCCATATTGACGTAAACCGGGACGCCGGCGTCGGCGAGCCGGCGCACCGCGGTCAGCCGCCGTTCGGGATGCGGCGCGCGCGGCTCGATCGTCATCGCGATCTTCGGCACCAGCGAGGTGACCGACACCGCCACCGCCGCCAGTCCCTTCTTCGCCATCGGCTCGAGCAGATCGAGATCGCGCAGCACGCGATCCGATTTGGTGGTGATGAACAACGGGTGATCGCATTCGGCGAGCACCTCGATCACCCCGCGGGTGACGCGCCATTCGCGCTCGATCGGCTGATAGGGATCGGTGTTGGTCCCCATCGCCATCGGCTGGCAGGCGTAGCCCGGCTTGGCGAGTTCGGCGCGCAGCAGCTCGGCCGCATCGGGCTTGGCGAACAGCTTGGTCTCGAAATCGAGCCCGGGGGAGAGATCGTGGAAGGCGTGAGTCGGTCGCGCGAAGCAATAGATGCAGCCGTGCTCGCACCCGCGATAGGGGTTGATCGAGCGATCGAACGGCACGTCGGGCGATTTGTTGCGGCTGATGATCGTCTTGGGGCGCTCGATCGTGACCGTGGTGCGCAGCGGCGCCGGCTCGCCGTCGATCAGGTCGCGATCGTCGAGCCAGTCGCCGTCCGCCTCGGTCTGCGGCAGGTTGAAGCGGCGGCTCGAATCGTTGCGCGTCGCGCCGCGCACGGCGCGGGCCTTGGAGCGATCATGGTGGGGGCGGGCATGATCCATTGCCCGACAATATCAGAACAAAATGAGAACATCAACGCCAGCGGCCGGTCTCCATCCAGCGTAGCAGCGGCTTCAAGGGCGTGATCCAGATGATCCCGGTGACGATGTAAAACGGCAGTTGCAGCGCCCAATGCCACGCGCCGACAATGCCCGACAGGCTGACGACGGCGACGCACCAGATCGCGATGAGCGCGAGGATGATCAACATCCCGGCAGGTTTGCGCCAGCTTGGCGTCATGCGGTGATCCATTCCCTTTCGGTGGCGATCGCGTGGAGCGGCATGTCCCACGGATCGACCGGCAGCGCCTTCACTTCCTGCGCGGAAAGCGCAACCCCGATCCGCTTCGCATCGGGAAAACGCGCGAAGGCGCGGTCGTAATGCCCGGCGCCTTGCCCGAGCCGGTCGAGCGCGCGGGTGAAGGCGACGAGCGGGGTGAGGATGATATCGGGCTCGAGCTCGGCGGCATGGTCGTGCGGCTGCGAGAGGCCGAACGGCCCGGCGGCCAGCGCCGCCTCGGTATCCCAGGCGAGGAAACGGATCGGGGTGGCGCGATCGACGACATGCGGCAGCGCGATCGCGCACCCGGCTTCGACCGCGACACGCGCGAGTGTCATCGGATCGGCCTCGCTGCCGACGGGGACGTAGCTTGCCACCGTCAGCCCGTGCGAGAGGAGGGTGCGAAACGGGGCGGGGCAGGGCACGACCCGCCCGTGCGCCGCGACGAAGCGCGCGCGCGCGGCACGGGTGGCGGCGCGGATCGCACTCTTGTCGGTCAGATCGATCATGCCAGCCCCTGTCGTTCCACCCCGGCGAAGGCCGGGGTCCAGTTGCGACCGGCTCGAAGCTGGACCCCGGCCTTCGCCGGGGTGGAGAATGATATTTTGCTCGCCCCGCCTCAAGCGGGATCAAAGGACGGTGGCGGGACCGCCATGGCCGTTTGCCGGAATATCCACTGACGCCCAGTACGTCAGGTGGGGACCATGTACGTCAGACCAGGATCTGCGCAGGGACAGCCCCCATGGATGATGAATAGCCTCAGGGATAAGTCTTGGCTCGTACCGGGCAGTGCCCGCCGTCGACCGATCTAGGGGTTCGCGGGCCGTTTCTCAAGGCGTGTCGCGAGCGCTTCGAGCTTCTCGGCGACCGCGGCCAGCGCATCGGCCTCTTCCGGGGTGCGCGCGCCGCCCGATTGCGCGTCGGCCAGATCGTCCGCCAGCATCAGCGCCGCAAGCAGCAGCGCCTGCAGCGTCCCCGAATTGCCCGCGGCGCGCGCCGCATCGGGCCAGCGCTCGGCGATCATCGATCCCAGCAGTTCGAGTCGCGCTTCCTCGCCGTCGCGGCACGCGACCGGCCAGCGGTGGTCGCCGATCTCCAGCGTCACCGTCGCCATCAGCCATTTTCCTTTGCGATGATCTCGTCGAGCGCGGCCACGGCGCGCGTCATCGTTTCGCGCAACGTGGCGTGGCGACGCGCGAGCGAATCGCTCTCCTTGCGCTGGGCTGCGGCGGCGGCTTCGATCCGCGCGACCGCCGCCTCGATCCGGTGCAACAGCGAGGGGTCTGTCATCGCGCCACGATAGGAACCAGCCGGTTTCGGGACAAGCCCGCCGCACGCGGCCCATCGCACGGTTGACGCAAGCCGTGTCCCTCGCGCAAAGGCACGCGCGAGTTCCTTAGGGTTTTGCCCGCCGCGAGCGGTCCACCGGTATCGGGAGGTTATGAGGCTATTATGACGAAGGTTGCGATCAACGGTTTCGGGCGCATCGGCCGCCTGGTGGCACGCGCGATCCTGGAGCGCGGCGGCGAGCTCGAGCTGGTCGCGATCAACGATCTGGCCGATGCCAAGTCGAACGCCTGGCTCTTCTCGCGGGATAGCGTCCACGGCCGCTGGCCGGGCACCGTCACCGCCGAGGGCCAGGATCTGGTGGTCGACGGCAAGCGCATCCGCGTCACCGCCGAGCGCGATCCCGCCAACCTGCCGCACAAGGAACTGGGGGTCGAACTGGTGCTCGAATGCACCGGCTTCTTCACTGACCGCGCGTCCTGCCAGAAGCATATCGATGCTGGCGCCAAGAAGGTGCTGATCTCCGCCCCGGGCAAGAATGTCGACCTCACCGTCGTGTACGGCGTCAACGACGACAAGCTCGAGCCCAGCCACACGATCGTGTCGAACGCATCGTGCACCACCAACTGCCTCGCCCCGGTGGCGAAGGTACTCAACGACGCGATCGGCATCGAGCGCGGGCTGATGACCACCGTCCACGCTTATACCAACGACCAGAAGATCCTCGACCAGATCCACCCGGACCTGCGGCGCGCGCGTGCTGCGGCGATGTCGATGATCCCGACCACCACCGGCGCGGCGCGCGCGGTGGGCGAGGTGCTCCCGGAACTCAAGGGCAAGCTCGACGGCTCGGCGATCCGCGTGCCGACCCCGGACGTCAGCCTCGTCGATCTGACCTTCACCCCGAAGCGCGACACGACCAAGGAAGAGGTCAACCAGATCCTCAAGGCCGCGTCGGAAACCGGCCGCCTCAAGGGCATCCTCGATTTCACGGACGAGCCGCTCGTCTCGATCGATCTGATGCACACCCCGGCCTCGTCGACCGTCGACAGCCTGGAGACCGCGGTGATCGACGGCAAGCTGGTGCGCGTCGTCAGCTGGTACGACAATGAATGGGGCTTCTCCAACCGCATGGTCGACACCGCGACCGCGATGGCGCGGCTGGGGTAATGGGCAACGCGCGATATCGGTGGAGGCAATGACGGCCGTCGGCCGCCTCGCCGGAATCGCGCGTCACGCCTTTCCCAAGGCGCCGATGGAAACGATCGCCCGCGCGACGGTGACGCTGGAAGGCGGCATCGCCGGCGACTATCGCGGCGGCGTCAAGGGGCGCCCGCATAAGAGGCAGGTGACGCTGATCGAGCGCGCCGACTGGGATCGCGCAATGGCCGCGGTGGGCGCGGATGTGCGCTGGGCCGAGCGTCGCGCGAACCTGCTGGTCGAGGGCGTCGATCTGCCGCAAATTCCCGGTGCGCGGATCGTTATCGGCGATGTCGTGCTCGAAGTGACCGTTGAATGCGACCCGTGCAGCCGCATGGAGGCGGTGGCGCCGGGGCTCAAGGATGCGCTGACCCCCGATTGGCGCGGCGGCGTATGTACCCAGGTGATCGCCGGCGGCGAAATCGCCGTCGGGGATGAGATCAGGATCGAACAATCATGTCCAAACCCTTCCGAACGCTCGACGATATCGGTGACGTCCGCGGCAAGCGCGTTCTCGTCCGCGAGGATCTGAACGTTCCCGTCGCCGACGGCCGGGTGACCGACGACACGCGGCTGCGCGCCACCGTTCCCACCGTCGCCGAACTGGCCGACAAGGGTGCGATCGTTCTCGTCCTCGCGCATTTCGGGCGGCCCAAGGGGCAGCCGAGCGTTGAGAATTCGCTGGCGCCGATCGCCGAAGCCTATGCCGATGTGCTCGGGCGCCCGGTTAAGTTCATCGACTGGGAAGGCGCCGACGCGGCGGCGGCGGAGCTCGTCGCGGGCGACATCGCGGTGCTGGAGAATACGCGCTTCTTCTCGGGCGAAGAGAAGAATGACGAGAAAGTCATTGAGCGGTTTGCGCAATTTGGCGATCTCTACGTCAACGACGCTTTCTCCGCGGCGCATCGCGCGCATGCCTCGACCGAGGGACTGGCGCGGCGCCTCCCGGCGTTCGCCGGCCGCGCGATGGAAGCCGAACTCGACGCGCTGGAAAAGGCGCTCGGCAACCCCGAGCATCCGGTCGCGGCGGTGGTCGGCGGCGCCAAGGTCTCGACCAAGCTCGATGTGCTCAAGCATCTGGTGGCGAAGGTCGATCATCTGATCATCGGCGGCGGGATGGCCAATACCTTCCTCGCCGCGCGTGGCGTCAACGTCGGCAAAAGCCTGTGCGAACATGATCTTACCGGCACGGCTGAAGAGATCCTCGAAGCGGCGGACCGCGCCGGCTGCACCGTCCATCTGCCCTATGACGTGGTGGTGGCGAAGGAATTCCGCGCCAACCCGCCGACGCGCACGATCAACGTGCATCAGGTCGCGGCGGACGAGATGATCCTCGACGTCGGCCCGGCCGCGGTCGAGGCGCTGGCCGATGTGCTCAAGACCTGCCGCACTTTGGTGTGGAACGGCCCGCTCGGCGCGTTCGAGACTCCGCCATTCGACGCCGCGACCGTCGCGCTTGCCCGCACCGCGGCGGCGCTGACCCAGGACGGCAGCCTCGTGTCGGTGGCCGGCGGCGGTGACACGGTGGCGGCGCTCAATCATGCCGGGGTGGCGGACAGCTTCACCTTCGTCTCGACCGCAGGCGGGGCCTTC
>NZ_MKRR01000110.1:18124-18999 GCF_001897045.1 Sphingomonas sp. 66-10 | reverse complement strand
AAAGAAGAAGGACAGCCCTCCGGCGGGTCCCATGAAAGTATTACTTTCATGGGCGCCCTCACAAGCTCAGGGCGAACGGTGGTGGGGGAGGCTAACCCGCCGACCGCTCGTTGAGCAGCGGGACGAGGATCCTGTTGAGATCGTCGAGGTCGAACGCCCCGGCCTTGGCGTAGCGCACCACCCCCGCGCGATCGATCACGTAATTGGTCGGCACCCCGCCCATCACCGCGAACGGCCCCTTGATGTGGCGCACCGGCGGGATTGCCATTTTCTTGAACAGCGGCTTGAGCTGGTAGGTGGGCACCGAATCCTCGGTGGTTACCGCGAACACGCGCAGCCCGGCCGGCTGCTGTATCCGATAATAGCTGTCGAGCGTGGGGAGTTCGGCGCGGCACGGCACGCACCAGGTCGCCCAGAAGTTGAGCACCACCACCTGCCCCTTGAGATCGGCGAGCCGCACCTTGCTGCCGTCGATCATCGTCAGTTCGAAATCGGGGGCGGGCTGGCCGACCTTTGGCGCGCGTTCCGCGGCGGCCGGCGCAGTCAGCATGACGGCACCCAGCGCCAGTATGATATCGCGTATGCGCACCCTCATCGTCCCCCTGTTTCGACAGGAGACAATGACGGGGCGACGGGGCGCGTCAATCCCTCTGGCGCGAGACGCCCCCCCTCGCTAACAGGCCGGGGATAAAACTGAGGTCAGGCAAAGGGAAAAAGATGACGCCGACGGTCAAGGCCATTCTCGACAAATACGAATCGGATTCGCCCGCCACCAAGGCGAATCTCGCCCGCATCCTGATGCACGGGCGGCTGGGCGGCACCGGCAAGCTGATCATCCTGCCGGTCGATCAGGGGTTCGAGCATGGCCCGGCGCG
>NZ_MKRR01000110.1:17486-18028 GCF_001897045.1 Sphingomonas sp. 66-10 | reverse complement strand
ACGATCCTCAAGGTCAACAGCTCGAACAGCTGGGCGACCACGGTCGATCAGGCGGTGACCGCGGGGGTCGACGATGCGCTGCGGCTCGGCTGCGCCGCGATCGGCTTCACCATCTATCCGGGCTCGGATCAGATCTTCGAGCAGATGGAAGAGATCCGCGAGCTTTCCGCCGAGGCGAAGGCCGCCGGCCTCGCAACGGTGATCTGGTCCTATCCGCGCGGCGGCAACCTCTCCAAGGCGGGCGAGCTGGCGCTCGATGTCGGCGCTTATGCCGCACATATGGCAGCGCTGCTCGGCGCGCATATCATCAAGGTCAAGCTGCCGACCGACCATATCGAACAGGCCGATGCGAAGAAGGCCTATGAGGGCGGCGACTGGTCGACCCAGGCCAAGCGCGTCGCGCATGTCGTCCAGTGCAGCTTCGCCGGGCGGCGCATCGTGGTCTTCTCGGGCGGCGCGGCGAAGGGCGCCGATGCGGTCTATCAGGACGCGCGCGACATCCGCGACGGCGGCGGCAACGGCTCGATCATCGGCCGCAACAC
>NZ_MKRR01000110.1:15809-17464 GCF_001897045.1 Sphingomonas sp. 66-10 | reverse complement strand
GCGCTGGCGATGCTCGACAAGCTCGTTCGCATCTACAAGGGCGAGGAATAAGCAAGATGGTCGACCGCACCCAGCCCCAGGACGCGGGTTGGGCCGCGGTCGATCACTATATCGGCGACAAATTGCTCGGCGCGGATGACGCGCTGAGCGCCGCGCTCGCCGCCAATGCGGCGGGCGGGTTGCCCGATATCGACGTTTCCCCGGCGCAAGGGAAATTGCTCCATCTGCTGGCATTGGCCGCCGGCGCGCGGCGCGTGCTCGAAGTGGGGACGCTCGGCGGCTATTCGACGATCTGGCTCGCGCGTGCGGTCGGCGACGGCGGGCGGGTGACGACGCTGGAGATCGATCCGCACCACGCCGATGTGGCGCGCGCGAACCTCGCCGCGGCGGGGATGGAGGCGCGCGCGGAGGTGCTCACCGGCGCGGCGCTCGATACGCTGGCGCGGCTCGACGGGCCGTTCGATCTGATCTTCATCGACGCTGACAAGGAAAACAACGCCGCCTATGTGCGCGAGGCAATCCGCCTGTCGCGGCCGGGGACGGTGATCGTCGTCGACAATGTGATCCGCGAGGGCGGGGTGGTCGATACGGCGAGCGAGGATCCGCGGATTCGCGGGACGCGGGCGCTGTTCGATTATGTGTCGAGCGAACCGCGCCTCACCGCCACTGCGATCCAGACGGTCGGGGTGAAGAAGTGGGACGGGTTCCTGCTGGCCGTGGTGGACGTGGACGGGGCGTGACCGCCTTCGCCTATCATCGCGCGATCGCGCCGATGTTATGGGTGTTTGCCGGGCTGGCGTCGATCGAACTGGTGGTCGTGCATCTGCTGGTGTCGTTCTGGCATCCGCGGGTGGCGCTGGTGTTGTCGCTGGTCAGCCTTGCCGGGCTGGTGTGGCTGATCTGGGCGATTGCCCTGATGCGCCGGCGGCCGGTGGAGATCGCGCCGGATGCGCTGTTGATGCGGACCGGCGGGTTCAAACAGGTGCGCGTGCCGCTCGATATGATCGCGGCGGTGACGGCAGCGGGCAACGAGCGAGACCGCAGCGCGCTCAACCTCGCGCTGATCGCGCATCCCAATGTGCTGGTCGAATTGCGCGCGCCTTTGCGCGGGCGGCGTGCGGCGCGTCGGATCGCGCATCGGTTGGACGATCCGCAGGGGTTTATCGTGGCGCTCGAGACGGCGATTTCCCGTCATTCCCGCGAAGGCGGGAATCCATAAGCACGGCGGTCGCGATTCTACCGCGAGGTCAGGATGAATGGATTCCCGCCTTCGCGGGAATGACGAACTGGCAGATTACCCCGCCACCGGCAGCCTCACCCGCCCGTCGGCGTCACGCTCCAGCGGGCCATAAGCGATCACCGTCTCCAAGAGCAGCGGCCCATCGTAGAGATGCGGAAACAATTGCCCGCCGCGCGAGGCTTCCCAGCGCAGCGAGATGTCGTCGAACGAGGTGAGGTCGACCGCCGCGACATGCAGGTCGCTTTGCCCGGCGAAATGCTTGTCGACCGTCTCGGTGAGCTGCGCCGCGGTGGAGAGGTGGATATAGCCGTCGGCCAGATCCACCGGCGCCCCGGCGAAGCCGCCGTCGCGCTCCAGTGCCGCCATCTGATCGGCGGTCAGCACCTTGTACGCGACGGTCGGCCGGTCGATCATG
>NZ_MKRR01000110.1:15192-15793 GCF_001897045.1 Sphingomonas sp. 66-10 | reverse complement strand
TTCGAGGTCGACGTCGACCACCGCTTCGGCGTCTTCCTCGCTTTCCTCGATCCGTGCGGCGGAGACGACATGCTCGTCGTTCGCCACGTTGAACAGCCGGACGCCGGCCGAGCCGCGCCCGATGACTCGCAGGTCGGCGAGCGGGATGCGGATCATCTTGGCCTGATCGGTGACGAGCATCAGCTGCTGCGCCTTGGTCGCCGGGAAACTGCCGACGACCGGCCCGTTGCGCGCGATATTGTCGATATTGGTGATGCCCTGGCCGCCGCGCCCGGTGCGGCGATATTCATAGGCCGAGGAGAGCTTGCCATAGCCGTTGGCGCAGATCGTCAGGATGAACTGCTCCTTTTCCGACAGATGGGCGTAGCGCTCGTCGTCCATCACGCGCGGGGTGCGCTCGGGATCGTCGCCCTTCCACGGGGCGTGGCGCAGATAATCCTCGCGCTCGTCCGAATCGCGGATGCCGATCTTGTGGAGGATCGAGAGCGAGATCACCTCGTCGCCCTTCGCCAGCCGCATCCCGCGCACGCCGGTCGACGCGCGGCTCTGGAATTCGCGCACGTCGCTGCCCGGGAAGCGGATCGCCTTGCCCTGGCGGGTC
>NZ_MKRR01000110.1:12908-15181 GCF_001897045.1 Sphingomonas sp. 66-10 | reverse complement strand
GTCATCCTCCTCGTCGAGCAAGGCGACGCCGATCAGCCGGTCGTCCTCGTCCTCGCCCTCGAACTTCATCGCGATCTTGCCGTTCGAGGGGACGTTGGTGAAGGCGTCCATGCTGTTGCGCCGCACATTGCCCTTGGCGGTGGCGAACATGACGTGGAGCTTGCCCCATTCGGCCTCGTCCTCGGGCAGCGGCAGCACGGTGGAGATCGTCTCCCCCTCGGCGAGCGGGAGGAGGTTGATCATCGGCCGCCCGCGCGTCGCGGGGCCGCCCTCGGGCAGCTTCCACACCTTGAGGCGATAGACCTTGCCGAGCGTCGAGAAGAACAGGACCGGGGTGTGGGTCGAGGTGACGAACAGCTCGGTCACCACGTCCTCGTCCTTGGTCGCCATCCCGCTGCGGCCCTTGCCGCCGCGCGCCTGCGCACGGAATGCCTCGAGCGGGGTGCGCTTGATATACCCCTGCATCGTCACGGTGACGACCATCTCCTCGCGCTCGATGAGATCCTCGTCCTCGATCCCGTCGGCGGCGGCGGCGATCTCGGTGCGGCGCGGGGTGGCGAAGAGCTCGCGCACCTCGGCCAGCTCGTCGCGCATCACCTGGTAGAGCTTGACGCGGTTGGCGAGGATTTCGAGCAGTTCGGCGATCGACGCCGCGAGCTGTTCCAGCTCGGCGCCGATCTCGTCGCGGCCCAGCGCGGTGAGGCGATGCAGCCGCAGATCGAGGATCGCGCGGACCTGGATCTCGCTCAGGCGATAGCTGTCGCCGGCGACTTCGGCCTCCACCGCCTCGACCAGTCGGATATAGGGCGCGATCTCGGCGATCGGCCATTCGCGTGCAAGCAGGGTGGCACGCGCCTCGGCCGGGCTCGCCGACCCGCGGATGATCCGCACCACCTCGTCGAGATTGGTCACCGCGATGACCAGCCCGAGCAGGATATGCGCGCGATCGCGCGCCTTGGTCAGCTCGAACTTCGAGCGGCGAGTGATCACCTGTTCGCGGAACTGGATGAACGCCTGGATGATGTCTCTGAGGCCGAGCATCTCCGGCCGGCCGCCGCGGATCGCGAGGATATTGGCCGGGAAGCTGCCCTGTGCCGGGGTGTGCCGCCACAATTGGTTGAGCACCACCTCGGGGGTCGCGTCGCGCTTGAGGTCGATGACGATGCGCACGCCGAGACGGTTCGATTCGTCGCGGATATCGCTGACGCCCTCGATACGCTTGTCCTTGGCGGCCTCGGCGATCTTCTCGACGAGCGCGTTCTTGCCCTGCTGATAGGGGATTTCGGTGAGGACGATCGAGCGGCGATCGCCGCGTCCTTCCTCGATCACATGGCGCGAACGCACGATGATCGACCCGCGCCCGGTGGCGTAAGCCGAACGCGCGCCCGAACGGCCGAGGATGATCGCGCCGGTCGGGAAATCCGGCCCCGGCACGATCTCCATCAGTTCCTCGGTGGTGATCGCGCCATTGTCGAGATAGGCGAAACAGGCGTCGATCACCTCGCCGAGGTTATGCGGCGGGATATTGGTCGCCATGCCGACCGCGATGCCGCCGGCGCCGTTGACGAGGAGATTGGGGAAGCGCGCGGGCAGGACCTGCGGCTCGCTTTCCGATGCGTCATAGTTCGGCTGGAAGTCGACGGTATCCTTGTCGAGATCGTCGAGCAGATAATCCGCGATCTTGGCGAGGCGCGCCTCGGTGTAACGCATCGCGGCGGGCGGATCGGGGTCCATCGAGCCGAAATTGCCCTGGCCGTCGATCAGCGGCGCGCGCATCGACCAGTCCTGCGTCATGCGCGCCAAGGCGTCGTAGATCGCGGTATCGCCGTGCGGGTGATATTTACCGATCACGTCACCGACGATGCGCGCCGATTTGCGATACGGGCGGTTCCACACGAATCCGCTCTCGTTGGCGGAATAGAGGATGCGGCGATGCACCGGCTTCAGCCCGTCGCGCACATCGGGCAACGCACGGGCGACGATCACGCTCATCGCGTAATCGAGATAGCTGGTCTTCATCTCCTCGACGATGGAGATGGGGGCAATGTCCGAAGGGTCGGCGAGGACGGTCTCGTCGGTCAAGAATCAGTGCTTTCGGCTTGTGTCGTTTCGATGACGAACCCTAGCCGAGAGTAGAAGCGCTGACCACCCCCGCGCGCCTGCGCGCGCGAGGGCGGTGTGTGGAATATCGGCTTATTTGCACGCCTTCTTGTTGGCGTTGCCGGCCTTCGAGCAATCATAGTGCACGGTCTTGCCGGTTTTGGTCGTGGCGG
>NZ_MKRR01000110.1:0-12892 GCF_001897045.1 Sphingomonas sp. 66-10 | reverse complement strand
GTCGTCACGGCCGCGGTCTTGACCGTGGTGGTGGTCTTCGTCGCGGCGGCCTTGGCCGGGGTGGTGACGGTCGTCTTCGCGGCAGTCGTGGTCTTGGCCGCGGTCGTCTTCACCGCGGTGGTCGCCTTGGCGGCCGGGGTCTGCGCATAGGCCATGCCGCCCGACGCAAGCGCTGCGGCGGAAATGGCGGCGAGGATTGCGGACTTGATCATGGCATCACTCCATTGCGAACGCCTTTCCCGGCGTCGGGGTGTGTAATGCCAAAGCACCGCTCGCCGGCGAATGACGCGGAGATTAAATATCCTTCAGGGAATTGAGGGGGTTCGTTCGGGCTGGATTAAGCTTCTGCCCACACCCGTTCGGGCTGAGCTTGTCGAAGCCCTGCACTTTCTTCCGCGGAAAGGAGGGCAACCCTTCGACGAGCTCAGGGCGAACGGGGAAAGGTGGGTTTCAGCCGTTACTGCCGCCGGAAGCTCCAATTGTCGCCCTCGCTTACCGTGGCATCGAACGCATAGCCGTCGCTCTCGAACCCGCGCATCGCCTCCACATCGGTGATGCGATGCTCGACCAGCCAGCGCGCCATCATCCCGCGCGCCTTCTTGGCGTGGAAGCTGATGAAGCGCCCGTCGGCCTCGCGGAAATCGACCGTGACGATGCGGGCGCCGCGCGGCAGCCGCCCGTCGACCGCCGCCCAATATTCCTGGCTGGCGAGGTTGAGCACCGCTCCCGATCCTTCCGCGGCGACATCGGCGGCGAGCGCATCGGCGATGCGCTGGCCCCACCAGTCGATCAGGTTCTTACGGCGCGGCGCCCAGCGCGTCCCCATCTCCAGCCGATAGGGGCGCATCCGGTCGAGCGGGCGCAGCAGCCCGTAAAGCCCGGAGAGCATCCGCAGATGATCCTGCGCGAAATCGATCGCCGCCTCGTCGAGCGTCGCGGCTTCCAGCCCGATATAGACGTCCCCGGCGAAGGCGCGGATCGCCGGCCGCTCGGGCAGGGTATCGAATCCGCGGAACCGTTCGACGTTGAGCTGCGCCAGCTTGTCGGAAATGTGCATCAGCTCGCCGAGCTTCTTGCGCGACAATTTCGCCGCCGCGGTGGCGAGCGTCGCCGCTTCGTCGGCGAAGCGCGGCGCGGTGGTCGGCATCGCGGGCAGCGGGGTGGCGTAATCCAGGGTCTTGGCGGGGGAGATAACGGCGATCATCGTGGGATTGCGCCTATCGACGGAACCCGTCACGTTCAATCCATGTTCAGTGCCTCTCGGGTTTCTTGAACCGGCAGAGGCAGGGGAGTAGAGCGACGGCGAGGCGCCGGCCGCCTTCCAGTATGGAGAGACTAACGCGATGAAAACCATCTACCGGGCCGCGATCGCCGCCGCCCTTCTTTCGGGCGTCGGTGGGGTCGCGCTCGTGGCGCCCGCGTCCGCCAAGGAAAAAGACAAGAAGGAAGAGGCCGGCAAGGCGCCGCCGCTGAAGCTCAGCAAGGACGTCCAGCCGCTCGCGGTGAAGGCGCAGACCGCGCTTCAGGCGAAGGATTATGCCACCGCCGAGCCGATCGTCCAGCAGGTGGCGGCCGCCGCGAAGAGCGACGACGACAAATATATCGCGTCGGTGTTCCAGCTCCAGCTCGCCGTCGGCAAGATGGGCAACCAGATCGACGACAATCAGATCAAGGGCCCGCTCGACGCGCTGATCGCCAACCCGCGCACTCCGCAGGCCGATCAGGCGCGCTTCAACTATCAGCGCGGCATCATCGCCGCCAATGCCAAGCAGCCGCAGGAGGCGATCGCCTTTTTCCAGCGCGCGCAGCAGCTCGGCTACACCGATCCCAACCTTCCGCTCCAGATGGTCAAGATCAAGATGGAGGGCGGTGACGTCGCAGGCGGCTCGGCCGATCTGCAGAAGGCAATGGATGCGCAGATCGCCGCCGGCCAGAAGCCCGACGAATCGCTCTATCGCTACGCGATGGCCAAGACGCTGCAGAAGCGCATGATCCCCGACACGATCGGCTGGATGAAGCGCTATATCGCGGCCTATCCGAACGCCAAGAACTGGCGCGACATCCTGTTCGTCTACGGCCTGCAGCAGGGCAGCGCGCTGACGCTCGACAAGGGGCAGAAGGTCGATCTGTTCCGCCTGCTGCGCCGCGAAAAGGCGCTGGCGGACCAGTATGACTACGAGATCTACGCGCAATATGCGATCGATCTCGGCCTGCCGTACGAAGGCAAGACGGTGATCGACGAGGGCCGCGCGGCGGGCAAGCTGCCGGCGGATTCGGCGACCGCCAACGATCTCTATCGCGTCGCCAAACAGTCGATCGCCAACGAAGGCTCGCTCGATCCGCTCGAGGGCAAGGCCAAGGCGGCGGCCAACGGCAAGCTCGCCGCCGGCACCGCCGACGCGCATCTCGGCGCGGGCAATTATGCCAAGGCGATCGAGCTGTATAAGGTCGCGCTGCAGAAGGGCGGGGTGGATGCCGATGCGGTCAACACGCACCTCGGCATCGCGCTCGCCGGGTCGGGCGACACCGCCGGCGCCAAGGCGGCCTTCGCGCTGGTGAAGGCCTCGCCGCGCGCCGATATCGCCTCCTTCTGGGAGACGGCGCTGGGCACCCCGGCCGCCTGACACGCCGGCTCAGGACAAAAAGAAAGGGCGGTCCCGCAAGAGGCCGCCCATTTTTTTTGCGTAGAATGGAACCTCCGTTCGCCCTGAGCTTGTGAGGGCACCCATGAAAGTATTACTTTCATGGGACCCGCCGGAGGGCTGCACTTCTTCGCTCGAAGAAAAGCGCAGGGCTTCGACAGGCTCAGCCCGAACGGGGAGGGGGAGTCCTGAGTTAACCCAAGGCCGAGTTACTCCAGGATCGGCACCCCCGCCGCCGACTTGGCGCTGCGGATCGTCAGCGAGGATTTGACGCTGGCGACATTGGGTGCGGTG
This sequence comes from Sphingomonas sp. 66-10, assembly GCF_001897045.1. Classification (NCBI taxonomy): domain Bacteria; kingdom Pseudomonadati; phylum Pseudomonadota; class Alphaproteobacteria; order Sphingomonadales; family Sphingomonadaceae; genus Sphingomonas; species Sphingomonas sp. 66-10. The sequence continues at coordinate 9,956 of NZ_MKRR01000110.1, read as the reverse complement.
GTGAGGTGGGTGGTCAGGAAGCGCTGGAAGCTTTCCAGATCGGTCGCGACGATCTTCAGCACGAAATCGATCTCGCCGTTGAGCATATGGCATTCGCGCACCTCGGGGAGCGCGGTGACATGCGTCTCGAACGCCGCAAGATCGGATTCGGCCTGGCTTTTGAGGCTGACCATCGCGAACACCGTAATCGGGAATCCGAGCTGTGCCGCATCGCATTCGGCGTGATAACCGCGAATCACGCCCGCCTGCTCCAGCGCGCGCACCCGCCGCAGGCAGGGCGGGGCGGTGAGGCCCACGCGATCCGCCAGCTCAACGTTGGTCATCCGCCCGTCTTCCTGGAGATAGGCCAGAATCTGTCTGTCTATCCGGTCGAGCACGTTATTCTCCGTTATCGCCACGCACATTCATGGCGATTTCAATGCCGTCGTTCATAGGATTATTGCGCATAAACGCAATTGTCCCACATTGCGACGTGTAGAAATCGGTTGTTCCGCAAGCGGGCGATGGCGGTTAATTGTTAAGCTCCGGTGGCGGAATGGTCGTCTGCCGGAACAGGGTGATTCGATTGCGATTCGACGACAGCCTCAAGACCGTCCTCGCTGCGGACGCCTCGACGCCTTTCGGCGCGCAGGCGGCGTTCCGTCAGATCGCGGATCTGGCGGCGCGCGGCCGGATCGAGGAGACACCCGAGCTGCTGGCGCGGCTGCGCGAATTGCGCGAGCGCGTGCCGCTGGCGGTGCGTGCCGCCGCGGCGCGTGCGCTCGCGCTGGCGACGCCGTCCGCGGGGCTGGTCGCGGTGTTCGCCGAGGATGACCAGTCGGTCGCCGCGCCGGTGCTGCGCGCCGCACGGCTCGACGATGCCAATTGGTGTGCGCTGCTGCCCTCGCTCGGACCGACCGGGCGCGCGATATTGCGTCATCGCGACGATTTGAGCGAAGCGGTGACGCGCGCGCTGGAAAGCTTCGGCCCGGCCGATTTCGCGCTCGGCCACGATCGTGCCGAAGACGAGCCGGTCGAAGCAGCGCCGGCCGAGGTGATCGAGGAGCATCCGGTTGTAAGCTCTGCCCCGCCGCCCCAGCCGGCGCCGCTCGCCGCGGTGCTCGGGATCGAGCCGGCGACGGCGCCGGGCGGCGGGTTCCAGATCGCGGCGCTGGTCGATCGCATCGCCGCCTTCCGCCAGCTCCACGGCGAACATCCGGTTACCACGGCCGAGCCGGTCGAACCGCGCGCCGCCGAACCGGCGGCCGCAGCACCGATCGAGCGCTTCGGATTCGAAACCGATGCGAGCGGGGTGATCCGCTGGGTCGACGCCGCGCCGCGCGCGGCGGTGATCGGGATCGGCTTTCTCACCCCCGGCGGCGACGGCCGGCCGCATGTCGACGGCGTGGCGAGCGGCGCGTTCCGGCATCGCACCGCATTCAACGACGCGCGGCTCAGCATCGCCGGGCGATCCGCGCTGGCGGGCGACTGGCGGATTTCGGGCGTCCCGATGTTCGATCCCGCGAGCGGCCGCTTCGTCGGGTTCCGCGGCGCCGCGCGGCGCCCGCGCGTCGACGAGGGCGCGATCGGCCGCCGCGCCGACAATGGCGGGGTCGAGGGGCTGCGGCGACTGGTCCACGAGCTGCGCTCGCCGACCAATGCGATCGCCGGCTTTTCCGAGCTGATCGAAACCGCGATGCTCGGCCCGGTGCCCGATGTCTATCGTCAGCGCGCCGCGGCGATCCGCACCCAGGCCGCCGATCTGGTCGGTGCGATCGAGGATCTCGAACTGGCGGCGCGGATCGAGGGCGATGCGCTCGATCTGCACGAGGGCGCGGTGGCGCTCGCGCCGCTGCTGGCGCGCACGCTCGACGAACTGGCGCCGCTGATGCGGTTGCGCGGCTGCACCGTCGATCTCGCCCCGGTGCCGCCGGCGCTGGCGCTGGCGTGCGACGAACGGATCGCCGAGCGGCTGGTCGGGCGGCTGGTCGCCGCGCTGATCGCGAGCGCCGCCGATGGCGAGCGGCTGGCGATCGACGTGCGCGACGAGGGCGCCGATGTCGCGATCGACATCACGCGTCCGCTGGCGCTGGCGACGATCCCCGATACCGCGCTGCTGACGCTCGATGCCGAGCGCGAGGTGGAGATGCCGGGCGCGCCGTTGCTCGGCACCGGCTTCGCGATCCGGCTCGCGCGCAATCTGGCGACCGAATTGGGCGGGGCGCTGATCATCGATGCGGATCGCTTGACTCTGCGCCTGCCGACGGGGTTGATCGACGATATGGGCCAGGCCTCGACCAACTGACGATCGTGGTGGCGCCCGCGATCGTTGCGCACCGCTGGCGCATGCCGCCGCCGGATGCGGCCGCGCTGATCGACTGGCCGGCGGATTTCGGCACGCGCTACGCGATCTTCGTCGATACCGAGGAGGAATTCGACTGGTCGGCGCCCTTCTCGCGTGATGCGCACGGGCTGTCGGCGCTCGCCGCGCTGCCCGACGCGCATCGCCGGCTCGTTGCCCGTGGCGCGGCGCCGGCCTTCTTCGTCGATTATCCGGTGGCGAGCGATCCGCGCGCGGCGGATGTGCTGCGCGCGATCCTCGCCGATGATCCGCGCGTGGCGATCGGGGCGCAGCTTCACCCCTGGGTCAATCCGCCGTTCGAGGAGCCGCTGTCGGCGCTGGCCTCCTATGCCGGAAACCTCCCGCCGGCATTGCTCGAAGCGAAGCTCGACGCGTTGACCGAAGCGATCGCCGCGGCGTTCGGGCGCCGTCCGCTTGCGTTCCGCGCCGGGCGCTACGGGCTGGCGCCCGGGCTGCTCGGGTTGCTCGCCCGTTCCGGCTACCGGCTCGACAGCTCGGTCCGCCCCGGTTTCGACTATCGCGCCGGCGGCGGCCCCGATTTCACCCGCATCGACGCCGCAGCGTGGCGCGACGCGGTGATCGAGTTGCCGCTGTCGACGGTCTTCACGGGTCTGCTGCGGCGTCGCGGCGCGCGGCTCCGCGCGGCGCTGGGGGCGGTTCCCCGCGCGCGCGGGGTGTTTGCTCGCACCGGGCTGCTCTCGCGCGTGCCGCTGACCCCGGAGGGCGTGCCCGTCGCCGAGGCGCTGGAGGCGATCGCGGTGGCGCTGGGGGAGGGGAGCCGGCTGCTCAACTTCGCCTTCCATTCGCCGTCGCTCGTGCCGGGGCACACGCCCTATGTCCGCGACGGCGCCGATCTGGCGCGCTTCTGGCGCTGGTGGGATCGCGTGCTCGATCTGCTCGACCGGCGCGGGGTGCGATCGGCATCGCTCGACGACCTGCTCGCGGCGCTTGCGTAATCCGCGCGCGACGCGTACCGGCTCCCCTCGCGTCGGGGAGTGGCGCAGTCCGGTAGCGCGCCTGCTTTGGGAGCAGGATGTCGCAGGTTCGAATCCTGTCTCCCCGACCATTTCCTTCACCGCTGTCCCTGATTGGCACGAACCAAGAAAATGGTGGCGCATCAGCGGGAAAGCATGCAGTCTCCATGCATCCGGGAGGGAAGCATAGGGAAGGATTTGCCATGCATCTGATCATCGCGTTGATCATGGGAGGCATAATCGGCTGGGTCGCAGGCATGGTGATGCGCGATCAGGGCGGAATAATCTGGAATGTGCTGATCGGCTGCGTCGGCTCGATCGTCGGGCGTTTCCTGTTCGGCGCGCTGTCGAACAACAGCCACCTTCGCGAAAACCCGTTCGACCCGATGACCTTGCTCGTCGCGTTCCTCGGCGCGATCGTGCTGCTCGCGATCTACAATCTCGTGCGGCGCGGGTCGCTTCGCTGAGCGCGGCGCGGGAATGCGTGGTGGGCCCGGCAGGACTCGAACCCGCAACCTAGCCGTTATGAGCGGCCAGCTCTAACCATTGAGCTACAGGCCCACGCCGATCCGTGACTAGCAGCGCCGTGCGGTGGCGCAAGAGCAAGTCACCGCCCGGGTTCGAAGCACTCGCGCCAGGGCAATGAAAAAGGGGCGCTCCCGCAGGAGCGCCCCTTCTCGTATTCGTCGGATCGGGCCGGGAAGGCCCGATCAGCCGATTACTGCGCGTTCGACGCGTTGCCCAGCGCGTCCGCCGAGTTGGCGAGCGAGTCAGCGGCAGTGGCGTTCGAAAGGTTACCCGCGGCCGCGTCGAGGTTGTCGGCGGCGCTCTGCAGGTTGTCCGCCAGCACGTCCGCGTTGTTTTCCGCGGGGGCCGGCGACTTCGAGCAAGCCGCAACGGACATCAGGCCGGCGGCAGCAAGAACAAAGGCAAACTTCTTCATTCGGATGCTCCCAAGCATAGCATTCTTCGCGGCCGACCCTGTCGCCGTCGCGAGACACCGCAAATACCGAACCGTTTCGGTGGGTCAATGAGGAAATTCACCGAAGCGAAACGATACGCGTCCTCGATCGCGCATTTTTTCAATGCGATTTGCGCTGAACCGGGCCGATTTCCTCGGGTGCGTCGGCGACGACGGCGAGCATCGCGGTCCATGCGGCGACATTCTGGCGCAGCTCCTCGCGGTCCACCCGATCGAGCGTATCGTCGGGCGTGTGGTGCGTATCGAAATAGCGCAGCCCCGATTGATTGAGGTCGATTCCCGCGACGCCGGTGGCGATCGTCGGCCCGATATCCGATCCGTCGCCGCCGTCACCCTTGCCGTGGACGATGCCCAGCGGGGCGAGCGCGCTGGCGAGACGATCGGCCACCGCCTTGGCGCTGTCGGGCAAGGTCGCCTGGAAACGCCACACGCGATCCGCGCCGAAATCGCTCTCCGCGGCGACTGCATGACGCTCCGCGCCGTGTCGCCGGGTGTAATCGCGCCCGCCATAGCCGCCGACCTCCTCCGCGCCGAACCACACCACGCGGATCGTGCGGCGCGGCTGGCGCCCGCTGTCGAGGATGCGCTTCGCCGCCGCGGCGGTGATCGCGACGCCCGAGGCATCGTCGATCGCCCCGGTGGCGAGATCCCAGCTATCGAGATGCCCACCGATCAGCACCACGCCGGCATCGGGGTCGCTGCCCGGCACTTCGGCGATGACATTGCCCGATTCCTGCTCGCCGATCTGGCGTGGGGTGAGCACCAGCTTCATCGAGATTGGCCGCCCGCGCGCCGCCATCGCCTCGATCAACTTGGCGTCGGGCACCGAAAGCGCGGCGGCGGGGATCGGCTTCACCCCCTCGGGGAAGCTGGTCATGCCGGTGTGCGGCAGCCGGTGCGTATCGGTGCCGATCGAGCGGATCACGATCGCCGCCGCGCCCTTGCGCGCCGCCACCGCCGGCCCGACGAACCGCGCGACGCCGGCCTGGCCGTAGCTCGATCCGTCCTGCGTCGGTGCCATCGCGTTGCCGACATAGGCGATCTTGCCCTTCAGGCTGCCGTCGGGCGCGTTGGCGAGATCGGAATAGGTCTTGAACACCACCACCTCGGCGGTGAGCCCGGCGGCCGGGGTGGCGCCCGAATTGCCGAGCGCGGCGAGCGTCAGCTTCTGCGGGAAGGGGGCGGTGATCTCGGCACGCTCCTCGCCGCGCACCCAGACGGGCATGCGATAGGTTTCGATCCGCACGTTCTTGAAGCCGAGCGCATTGAGCTTCGCCGCCGCCCATTGCCGCGCGCGCGCCTCCGCCTCGGTCCCGGCGAGCCGCTGGCCGACCTCGGTCGTCAGCCCTTCGACGATGTCATAAGCGACATCGTCCTTGAGCGCGGCGTCGCGCAGCGCAGCGACCGCGGGGTCGGCGGCCGGCGGCACCGGCGGCTCGGCGCGCTGTGCGAGGGCAGGGAAGGGCAAAGCGAGCGCCAGCACGGCGGCGAGGAAGCGGTTCGTCATGCGCGAGGGGGTAAGGCGGCGCATGGCGACGGGCAAGTGGTTGCCGGGGTAACTTTCTCGCGCTGCGATGGCAGTTGAGCGCCACGCCTCCGCCGTTCGCCCTGAGCCTGTCGAAGGGCTGCCCTTCTTCCTTGCGAAGAAAAGGGCAGGGCTTCGGCAAGCTCAGCCCGAACGGGGAGAGGGGGGCTAGGTCAGGCCCTGTTCGCCGCGCTCAACACCGCCCTCACGCTGGCGGTGGCGATATCCGAATCGATCCCGACCCCCCACACGGTGCGCCCGTCCGCGGTGCGGCATTCGAGATAGGTCGCCGCCTGCGCATCGGCGCCGTGGCCGATCGCATGTTCGCTGTAATCGACCACTTCCAGCGCGGGCCCGGTCGTCTCGGCCAGCGCGGCGATCACGCTGGAAATGAGCCCGTTGCCGCGCCCGGAGAGCGACCGCTCCTCGCCGTCGATCGCGACGCGGCCGACGAAGCGCCGGTCGCCCGCCGCGCCCGTCTCCTCATAATCGCGCAGCACGAAGCGATCGTTCGCCGCGGGCAGATAGGTGCGCTCGAACGCCCCCCAGATATCGGCGGCGTTCAGCTCGCGGCTGGTCTCGTCGGCCAGCGCCTGGACGATGCGGCTGAAATCGGCCTGCATCCTCTTGGGCAGCTTGAGCCCCTTGTCCTGTTCGAGCACCCAGGCGACCCCGTCGTTGCGCGCGGCCTGCGCGGCGAAGCCCTTCTTGATTGCATCCTGGTGGCTGCCGCTGAACGCGGTGAACACCAGATCGCCGGCATAGGGCGTGCGCGGGTGGACGGTGATGTTGGTGGCATATTCCACCGTCTTCACCACCTCGTCGATGTCCGACAGGTCAAGCTTCGGATCGACGCCCTGGGTGTACATGTTGAGCGCGACGGTCACGAGATCGCAATTGCCGGTGCGCTCGCCATTGCCGAGCAGGCAGCCCTCGACGCGATCGGCGCCGGCCATCAGCCCCAGTTCCGCCGCCGCGACCCCGGTGCCGCGATCGTTATGCGTGTGGAGCGAGATCACCACGCTGTCGCGATTGGGGATATTGCGCCCGAACCATTCGATCTGGTCGGCATAGACGTTGGGGGTCGCGCATTCGACCGTCGCCGGCAGGTTGAGGATCAGCGGGTTTTCCGGCGTCGGGCGCAGGATATCCATCACCGCCGCGCACACCTCGACCGAGAAATCCAGCTCTGCGGTGGAGAAGGTCTCGGGGCTGTATTCGAAGCTCCATTTGGTGTCGGGCTGCTTCGCCGCCTCGTCGCGCAGCACCTTGGCGCCGTCGATCGCGATCTGGCGGATTTCGTCGCGCGACATGCCGAACACGATCTTGCGCCACGCCGGGGAGACGGCGTTGTAGAGATGGACGATCGCCTGTTTCGCGCCCTTGAGGCTCTGGAAGCTCGTCTCGATCAGGTCGCGCCGCGATTGCGTCAGCACCTGGATCGTCACGTCGTCGGGGATGCGATTCCCCGCGATCAGGCTGGAAATGAAATCGAATTCGGTTGCGCCCGCGGCGGGGAATCCGACCTCGATTTCCTTGAGGCCGATCTTCACCAGCAAATCGAAGAAGCGGTTCTTCTTCTCGGCGTCCATCGGGTCGATCAGCGCCTGATTGCCGTCGCGCATATCGGTGGAGAGCCAGCGCGGCGCGGTGGCGATCACCTTCGACGGCCAGGTGCGGTCGGGGATGTCGATGGTCGGAAACGGTCGGTATTTGACGGAAGGATCGCGCAACATGACGGGCTCTCGCTATCGGGAGGAGGCGTTGGGGTCGTTCGGCTTGGCCCTTAGGCGCGTCGGCGTGCCAGGCACGCGGGCTGGTTCGCGCCTAAGGGCGCGTAAGTCGAAGGAGGAGGCCGAACACCTGCGTCATCGCCCTTGCGGTAACCCCGGACGGGCGGCGCTGTCCAGCGGAGTTTTAGCGTTCGTTGGGAAAAGGCGGTTTCACCGCCTGAAATGACCCGGAGAGGCGTTTCCAAACAGCTTTTAATGCCGTTCGGCAAAAAGCCGGTCGAGCGGGGTCTGCGGGACGATCCAGAATAGCGCGACGAGCATCGCGCAGATGATCCCGAACCACGGCGAGACGAAGGTGAGCGCGAAGCCGGCCGTATAGACTGCCATCGCGAAATAGCCCTTGCGCGTCGTCTCGACGTGATAGCGGTGCGCGCGCTCGTGCTTCACCCCGGTCCGCACCACGACGCGCTGCAGCCAGATATAGCCGATCGAGGGCAGGATCAGCGTGACGAGATAGAGCTGGGTCGCGGTCCGGCTGAATTCATGCTCGCCGAGATAGGCGGTGCCGAACGGGACGAGGCTGAGCCCGAACAGCAAGGCGAGATTGGACCAGATCAGCCCGTTGGTCACGCGCCGCGCGTGGCCGAGCAGCCGGTGGTGATTGCCCCAATAGAGCCCGACATAAAGGTAGCTCAGCGCATAAGCGAGAAACAGGTGCCACATCGACAGGATGTGGCCGAGCCCGTCTTCCACCGGCACCTTGAGCTCGAGCACCATGATCGTGATGATGATCGCGATCACGCCGTCCGAAAACGCCTCGACCCGGCCGAGCCCGGTGCCTTCCGCCTCCTGTTCTTCCGCCATATGCGCTTATTTGACGAAGGCGGCGCTGATCTTGAGCTTCACCTCGTCGGAGACCAGCGGCACGCCGAAACCGACGCCGAACTCGCTGCGGCGGATCGTCGTCTTGGCGGTGAAGCCGATATTGTCCTTGCCCATCATCTTGCCCGCGCCGAAGAATTTGGCCTCGAGCGTCACCGGCTTGGTCACGCCGTTGAGCGTGAGGTTGCCGTCGATCTGTGCGGTCTGGCCCTTGGCGGTCACCTTGGTCGACACGAAATGCGCGTCGGGCGGGTTGGCGCCGAAGAAATCGGCCTTGGCGCCGTCCTTCGGCGCGCGGAGCAGATGCGCAGTGAGATCCGGGCTGGTGGTCAGCACCTTGGAGACCGGGATCGTCACATCGACCTTCGCCGCGTCGGGCTTGGCGGGATCGATCGTCAGCGTGCCAGACGTCTCACCGAACAGCCCGAAATAAGGCGTGAAGCCGAGGTGGTTGACGGTCCATTCGATCAACGTGTGGTGCGGATCGACGGTATAGCTGCCCGCGACCACCGCGGCGGGATCGGCCGATCCCGGCGGCGCCTTCGGCATCTGCGCGACGACGGCGGTGGAGGCAAGCGCAAAGGCGGCGAGATAGGCGAAGCGCATTGGGAATCTCCCTTTTCTTTGACGGTGTTGAACCACAAGCCGGGGCGAGGGGGAAGCGCGTAAATCAAGGCGACCGGTTAAATCGGACCTACCTCTCGCCGTTCGCCCTGAGCTTGTCGAAGGGCTGTCCTTCTTCAAGGCAAGAAAAGTGCAGGGCTCCGACAAGCTCAGCCCGAGCGGGCGGCAGCGCGCGCGTTACTTAACCGCGCCCTGGATCACATCGAATTTGATCCGCACCCACGCGCCGATCAGCGGCTTGCCGCCGATGCGCGGCGGGCGGACGAGGAACTGGAACGATGCCTGCCTCAGCGCGCGGGCGATGCCCGAGCCGGGGCTCTCGCCCAGTTCGCGGCAATCCTCGACGCGATAGCGTGGTGCGGTGCGGCACGCGATCATCCCCCAGCCGACCTGCTGCCGCGCGGGAAGATAGGTCGCCATCTCGGCATGCGACGGCTCGCGATACCATTCGGCGTAATAGAGATCCTCCCCGCCCGGCGCGCCGCCCGCCGCGGCGACCTGCGCGCCGTCGTCGGCGGCGGTGTCGCCCTTGTCGCCATTGGCCTTCGCCAGCTGGTCGGGGCTCGGCTTGATCCGCCCGACGTCCGACGCGACGAAATCGGCATGCGAGAGCATGATGACCCCCGGCAGCGTGATCGGCGGGGTCGGCATCGGGGTGGCGCGCGGGGGCGGGGCGGCGTGGTGTTGGCGGTCCTGTTCCTTGGCGACCTTGGGGCGCTGGACGACCTCCTTGCTCTTGTTGACCTGCTCGCCGTTGGCGCGGGCGACGTTGAAGGTCGAGAGCGGGCGGACGTCGATGAACTTCGGCACGCCGCTGATCGCGCCGAGCGTGATCAACGCGATGACGACGAGCACCCCCGCCGCCAGCGCAAGCAGCAACGCGCCGGCGCGGCCA
>NZ_MKRR01000109.1:0-1209 GCF_001897045.1 Sphingomonas sp. 66-10 | reverse complement strand
AAAAGGCTGACAGGCTGACGCGCTGCCGGTAGCCGTGGAATTCATCGTTACACGGAAGGGCGAGCCACCGCTGACGTTGCAGTTCCTCGTCGGCGCTGCGGTCGGTCAGAATCGCACTGATGTGCAGACCGGAGGCGCCAGTGCGCCCTGATCCTGCAAATCCAGCACGCATGCGTCACACGCGCGAGCTTCGCGAAGTTCGGCAACCCGGACAGAGCGAGACGGGCGCTGCGCTGCTCACGGTGCTGCTCCTCGTCGCAATCCTCTCGGTCATTGCCGCCGTCGCCCTTGAGCGTTTGACTCTCGCCAGCCGGATGACGCGCAACATCGTCTCCGCCGATCAAGGCCGTGCCTATCTTCTCGCCGCCGAGCAGATTGCGGCTCAGCGCCTGGGCGATCTTCTCAAGGAACGGTCGGATCGCACCACACTTGCCGGGGGCTGGCTGGGCACGCGGCAGACGATGATGGTGCCGGGCGGTGCCGTTACGCTGCAGGTGCGCGATTCCGGCAACTGCTTCAACCTCAACAGCCTGGTGAAGAAAGGGGAGGCCGCGAACGGCAAAGCGGCTTCCGATCTGGTGGCGCGGCCTGAGGGCATCGCGCAGTTCTCCGGCCTGATGCGCCTTCTCGGCATTGATCGCCGCACGGCCGATCAGGTTGCGATTTCTGCTGCGGATTGGATCGACAGCGACAGCGTACCGGGCAATGGCGGCGCTGAGGATGACTTCTATCGCCAGTTCAAGCCAGCCTATCGAACGGCCAATGGTCTGATGGCTGATCCCAGCGAATTGCGCATGGTCAATGCGGTAACACCCGAACTCTTCCAGCGTGTCAGGCCCTGGCTTTGCACGTTGCCGGATATCGTCCTGTCGCCGCTCAATGTGAATACTTTGCTGCCCGATCAGGCCGTGTTGTTGGCGATGCTTGCGCCCGAGAAAATCAGCATCGCTCAGGCACGGCAATTGCTGGCGCAACGTCCTCTGGATGGCTATGGCAGTCTCGTGAATTTGTTCGCGCAGGGGCCGCTCGCCGCGGCCGGTTTGACCGAGGCGGTGAAAGAGCAGGTGCAGCAGAAAAGTCGCTGGTTCGAGGTCTCCTTTTCGGCCGATCTCGGCGGCGACAATGTGGAAGAAACGGTGCTTTACGATGCCGGTCAAGGACCGGTGCGCGTGGTGCGTCGAACATGGGGCAAGGACGGCGACTGACATG
>NZ_MKRR01000108.1:0-1207 GCF_001897045.1 Sphingomonas sp. 66-10 | reverse complement strand
TCTTGAATTCGGCATCGGGCTTGAGTCGCACAGTGGCGAGGTCAGGCGGCGTCACGGCGGCCGCCTGCTTGGCGAACGCGCTATAGGGCGCCGAGCGATTGCTCGCCTTATGGATGACCTTGCCGCTCGCCGTGGTGAGCGAGGCCGGATCGACGTTCCAGCTCTGCGCAGCAGCGGTCAGCAGCATCTGCCGGGCAGCGGCGCCCGCCTGACGCATCGGCAACCAGTTCATCGGGGTCGAAAAGCTGCCGCCTGCCATTTGCGGCCCGAAAATCTTGTCATTGGCCTGGGTTTGCTCGATGCGGACCTGTGACCAGTCGACATCCAGCTCCTCCGCGATCAGCATCGGCAATGTCGTCTTAATGCCCTGCCCGATCTCCGGATTTTTGGCGCCGATGATCACGCTATTATCCGGATTGATCCGAACGAAGGCGGTGAGAATGGTGGCCTTGTCCTTCGCCGTCGCAGCGAAAGCGAGCTTCACGTCGAAGGTCAGTGCCGCGCCGCCAGCCAGCGAGGCGACAAGGAACGAGCGCCGATTGAAGGTGCTGGCCGCGTTCATGCCACGGTCTCCGCCTGCTCGAGACCGGCGGCGACGCGGATCGCCTTGCGGATACGCATGTAGGTGGAACAGCGGCAGATATTGCCGCTCATCGCCGCATCGACCTGTTCGACCGTCGGCTTGGGGGTCTTCGTCAGCAGCGCCGAAGCGGACATGATCTGGCCTGCCTGGCAATAGCCGCACTGTGGAACGTCAAGCTTCAGCCATGCCTCGCTGATGCTCTTGCCGGAGGGGGTTGTCGCGACATGCTCGATCGTCATGACATCCTTGCCCACGGCGCGACTGATCGGCGTGATGCAGGAGCGCGTCGCCACGCCATTGATGATCACGGTGCAAGCGCCGCACAGCCCCATGCCGCACCCGAATTTGGTGCCGGGCATGTCGAGATCTTCACGGATGGCCCACAGCAGCGGCTTTTCCGGATCGGCATCGACCGTGCGCTGCTTCTGATTGATGGTGAGCGTGACAGGCATGAGTCTCCGTCCTTCTCGAGTCTGCGATTGATGCAAGCTGCGGCCTGGCGCGGCCTTAGACTGCATCTCTTATGGCACAATTTCCCTGCGCGCCAAGTCCGTATGGTGCGTGACGAAGAGAGCTTCGTCACGCCCAGACCGAGATGAGTGGCCGTTGGACGAAAGCGTTTAA
>NZ_MKRR01000107.1:0-1161 GCF_001897045.1 Sphingomonas sp. 66-10 | reverse complement strand
GTTTTCCAGGAACGGAATGAGCGAGGCGGCCACCGAGACGAGCTGCTTGGGGCTGACGTCCATCAGCGTGATCGTGTCGCGCGGGGCCATCACGAATTCGCCGTTCTGGCGCGCCGAGACGAGTTCCTCGACGAACGAGCCGTCCGCCGTGGTTTCGGCCGAAGCCTGCGCCACGGTGTGCTTCTGCTCTTCCATGGCCGAGAGGTACACGACCTCCTTGGTCACCTTGCCGTCCACGACCTTGCGGTACGGCGTTTCGATGAAGCCGTACTTGTTAACGCGGGCGAAGGTGGACAGCGAGTTGATCAGACCGATGTTCGGGCCTTCCGGCGTTTCGATCGGGCAGATGCGGCCATAGTGCGTCGGGTGAACGTCGCGGACCTCGAAGCCCGCGCGTTCGCGGGTAAGACCGCCCGGCCCGAGCGCCGAAACGCGGCGCTTGTGCGTCACTTCGGACAGCGGGTTGGTCTGGTCCATGAACTGCGACAGCTGCGACGAACCAAAGAACTCGCGCACCGCGGCCACCGCCGGCTTGGCGTTGATCAGGTCGTTCGGCATGACCGTCGACACGTCGACCGACGACATGCGCTCCTTCACCGCGCGTTCCATGCGCAGCAGGCCGACGCGGTACTGGTTCTCCAGCAGCTCGCCCACCGAACGCACGCGGCGGTTGCCGAGGTTGTCGATGTCGTCGACTTCGCCCTTGCCGTCCTTCAGGTTCACCAGTTCCTTGACCACCGCGAGGATATCGTCGGTGCGCAGGGTGGTGACCGTATCCGGGCAGTCGAGGCCGAGGCGCATGTTGAGCTTGACGCGGCCCACAGCCGAAAGGTCGTAGCGGTCGGCGTCGAAGAACAGGCCGTCGAACAGCGCTTCGGCGGTTTCGCGCGTCGGCGGTTCGCCGGGGCGCATCACGCGATAGATGTCGGCCAGCGCCTGGTCGCGGTCCTCGGCCTTGTCGGCCTTCATCGTGTTGCGGATCCACGGGCCGGTGTTGACGTGGTCGATGTCGAGCAGTTCGAGCCGGTCGACGCCCGCCTTGTCGAGCACTTCGAGGTTCTCGGGGCTGACTTCGTCGCCCGCCTCGATCCAGATGCGGCCGGTCGATTCGTCGATCAGGTCCTTGGCCGAATAGCGGCCGAAGATTTCCTCGGTCGGGAT
>NZ_MKRR01000106.1:154845-157135 GCF_001897045.1 Sphingomonas sp. 66-10 | reverse complement strand
GTGAAAAAGTCGCGCCAAATATCAATCCCGCAGGTCGGACCAATAGCCGTATCGCAAACCGGGTCGAATCGCGGATCCGAAACCGAATCGATCGCTATTACGATCCCCAAGCCAACGCCACGTCACCGTTTAAGGTCGCGGAGGAGCAAACACGCAAGGCTGGCAAGCCTACCGGCCACTAACCAGATGACAATGTCATCGCGTGTTACGACGGAGGCGCGCGACCCTGATCTGGGCCACTGCCATTCGCTTTTTGCTTCGTTGACAATGGGTTTAACGCACGCGTCGACGAACGATGAAAAACCAGAGCGTGAACAGGCCTGCATTGTCAAAACTCAATGCCGGAAGTGGCGCATCCCGGTGAAGATCATCGCCAGCCCGGCCTCGTCGGCCGCCGCGATCACCTCCGCATCGCGGATCGAGCCGCCCGGCTGGATCACCGCGGTCGCCCCCGCCTCGACCGCCGCGAGCAGCCCGTCGGCGAAGGGGAAGAAAGCGTCCGACGCCACCGCCGAGCCGATCGTGCGCGGCGTCGCCCAGCCGGCCTTGTCCGCCGCATCCTTCGCCTTCCACGCCGCGATCCGCGCGCTTTCCAGCCGGTTCATCTGCCCCGCGCCGACCCCGGCGGTGCTGCCATCCTTGGCATAGACGATCGCGTTCGACTTGACGTGCTTGGCGACCGTCCAGGCGAAGCGGCAATCGGCCAGTTCCTGCGCCGTGGGCTGGCGCTTGGTCACCACCTTGAGCATCTCGTCGGTGAGCTGGCCATTGTCGCGCGACTGGACCAGCCAGCCGCCGGTGATCGACTTGGCGGTGAGCCCGCCGCGCGCCGGATCGGGCAAAGCGCCGGTGAGCAGCAGCCGCAGATTCTTCTTCGCCGCGAACAAGGCGATCGCTTCCTCGTCGGCATCGGGCGCGACGACCACTTCGGTGAAGATCCCGGTGATCGCTTTGGCGGTCGCCGCGTCGAGCGTGCGGTTCAAGGCGATGATCCCGCCGAACGCCGACACCGTGTCGCAGGCGAACGCCGCCTCATACGCCTCGGCCAAGGTCGCCGCGGTGGCCACCCCGCACGGATTGGCATGCTTGACGATCACGCACGACGGCGCGGCGTCGCGGAATTCGCTGACCAGCTCGAGCGCCGCATCGGCGTCGTTGAGATTGTTGTAGCTCAGCTCCTTGCCCTGCACCTGCCGCGCCTGGCCGATGCCGGGGGTCGCGGGGCCGGCGTGGTTGTAGAATGCCGCCTGCTGGTGCGGGTTCTCGCCGTAGCGCAGCACGGTCGGCGCCTGGAGCACGAACGGCAGCGTCGCGGGGAACAGCTCGCGCTGATCGGCGAAGCCGAACCAGCTCGCGATCATCGCATCATAGGTGGCGGTGGCGGCAAACGCCTTGGCCGCGAGCCGCTTGCGCTCGGCAAGATCGGTCTCGCCCTTGGCGACGATCGCATAATCCGCCGGATCGGTGACGATCGCGACATAAGCGTGGTTCTTCGCCGCCGAACGCACCATCGACGGGCCGCCGATATCGATATTCTCGATGATCTCGTCGCGCTCGGCACCTTTCGCGACGGTCTGGGCGAAGGGATAGAGATTGACCACCACCAGATCGATCGCGCCGATCCGATGCTCGGCCATCGCCGCGGCGTGCGCGGGATCGTCACGCACCGCGAGCAGCCCGCCGTGGACCATCGGGTGGAGCGTCTTGACGCGGCCGTCCATCATCTCGGGGAAGCCGGTGAGATCGGAAACGTCGCGCACGTCGAGCCCCGCGTCGCGCAGCGCCTTGGCGGTGCCCCCGGTCGAGACCAGTTCCACCCCGCGCTCGGCCAGCGTGCGGGCGAGATCGACCACCCCCGTCTTGTCGGACACGGAAAGAAGCGCGCGCTTGATCGGGATCGTGGTCATGGTCGGCTTTCGCGAAGCTAGGGAGGGTTCGCGCGGCCTATTAGGGTTCAATTCGCTTGCGCGCCACCCTCACCCTCCGTCATGCCGGGCTCGACCCGGCATCCAGAGCCACGAGTGACGCACATTTGCGGCTCTGGATGCCGGATCAGGTCCGGCATGACGAAATAGAGTAAGGCCAGTTACCCTCAGCGCGCGCGCTTCAACGCCCAGCTGATGCTCGCCCCGCCGGCATCGGCCGCGCCGGTGATGACGAGCTGTTGCGTCGCGATCGGCCGCCCCTCGGGGTCGATCCACAGACTGTCCTCGATCGCCAGCGAATCGCCGCGCGCGCGGAATTGCCACAAGGCCCCGCCCGGCACGCGCAGCACCGCGGCGAGCCCATC
>NZ_MKRR01000106.1:146403-154810 GCF_001897045.1 Sphingomonas sp. 66-10 | reverse complement strand
GGCAGCAAGGCATCCTCGCCGCGCAGCTCGCGCCCGTCGCCCGCCAGCACCAATTGGCGGCGGTGGATGAACCCGAAGCGGCGGACATAGCCGTCGTGATTGGCCTCGATCCGGCTCGCGCCGTCCGATTCCTGCCGCGACAATTCCACCGCGGTGACGCCCTTGCCGAGGCTGCCGTCGGAAAGGATCGCGGTCGAATTGGAATCGTCGAGCGTCAGCGTCGAATGCGCCGCGGTCGTGCGCAGCCCCTCGGCCAGCGTGCGCGGCAACCGCGGCGAGGCATCGCGCGCACCGCCGCAATTGACGATCAGCCGCGTCGCGCCGTCGGAAAATTCGAACGCCAGCGTCGAGGCGCACCCGCCGTCGACCGCGCGCGCCACCGGCGGCGGGGCGGCATCGACGATCAGCACCGCCTTGCCCCCCGTCAGCCGCTGATAGCCCCATTCGCGCGCCTGCTTGAGCGGGCGGGCGCGCACCCCGGTCGCCTCGATCACCTGCGCGACGCGCTCGGCCGGCACCGGGCCGCTGCCCTGCCAGCTCGCCAGCCCGCGATCGGCATGACACACCCCAAGCAATGCCGGAACAAGCCGCGCCAGCGCGCTTTCCGCCACCTCGGGCAGCGCCAGCCGGCGCGCTTCATAGCATTCGCGCAACGTCGCGAGCAGCGCGGCGATATCGAGCAACGCATCGGGCGCGCGGCTCACCGCGCCGCCGTCTTCGAACAAGGCGGTGCCCAAAGCGCGGGTCAGCCCCGCCTCGGCGAAGGCGAGCCCCGCATCGCCGCCGGGGATCAGCAGCCGCGCCGCGAGCAGCCCGCTCCACGCCGCGACGCGCTTCGGCCCCGGCGGGGTCTTGTCCGCCCCGCGATCGAGATGCCGCGCGCCCCGCGCCAGCGTGTTGAGCACCTTCGAGCGATAGACGAGATCGGTCGACGACAGGATCAGCGGCGCGTGCGCGGTCCAGAACAGGATGCGCCGCCCCCACAGATCGGGCCGCCACGCCGCGCCGGCGACCTTTTCGGCATGCGCGAGCAGCCAGCGCGACATCAGCCCCTCGGCGATCGGCGCACCCTGCACCCGCGTCGCGACTGAAGAAAGATCGCGCAGCCACGCGAAGGAATGGAGATAATCGGCATAGCCCGGCGCGACATCGAGCGTGCGGAAATCGAGCCCGGCGATCGCGAGCTGTTCGCCGCGCCACAGGAAATGCCCGGCGAGCAGCGCCTGCCCGCGCGCGACATCGCCGAAAACGGGGTCGTCGGGCACCGCGATCAGCTTGAGCGGATAGCGCCCCTTGAGCCGGAACGAATGGATCGGGGTGCGCCACGTCAGCCGGTCGAAGGTCTGCGACAAGCGCTCGGCGAGCGACAGCCCGCGATCGCCGCCCGATCGTACCAGCCTCTTGCCCTGTTCGATCCCGTCGGGGCCGGAATCAACGGCTTTATCGTCCTGTTGGCTCATTCGCCGCGCAGCGCCCGGATATTGGCGGCATAAGCCTCCGGCCCGCCGCGGAAGGTGGCGGTGCCGGCGACCAAAGCATCGGCGCCGGCGTCGATCGCCAGCCGCGCGGTCTGCCGGTCGATCCCGCCGTCGACCTCGAGATCGATATCGCGCCCGCTCGCCTCGATCATCGCGCGGATCGCCGCGATCTTGCGCAACTGGCTGTCGATGAAGCTCTGCCCGCCGAAGCCGGGGTTGACGCTCATCACCAGCACCAGATCGACGAGATCGATGAGATAATCGAGCACATCGACCGGGGTCGCCGGGTTGAGCACCACCCCGGCGCGCTTGCCGAGGCTCTTGATGTGCTGGATCGTGCGGTGGACGTGCGGCCCCGCCTCCGGGTGGACGGTGATCGTATCCGCCCCGGCCTCGGCGAAGGCGTCGAGATAGAGGTCGACCGGGGAGATCATCAGATGGACGTCGAACGGCTTCGCCGTATACGGGCGCAGCGCCTTCACCACCGCCGGGCCGATCGTGATATTGGGGACGAAATGGCCGTCCATCACGTCGACGTGGATCCAATCCGCCCCCGCAGCGTCGATCGCGCGTATCTCCTCACCGAGCTTGGCGAAATCGGCGGACAGGATCGAGGGGGCGATGCGGACGGGCTTGGTCATACGGTCCGCTTAACGCGCAACTGGCTCAGGCGGAAGCACGTCGCAGCCGTGCGACGAAAAAGCCGTCGCACCCGCCCGTCGCCTCGACCGTTCCGGGCAAGGTGCGGACATAACCGTCGGGGTGGGCGGCGATTCCGGCGGGGAGTTCGCCCGGCGCCGGCGGCATGACGGCAAAATCGCCGCGCTGCCCGAGAAACTGCGCCAATTGCGCCTCGCCCTCGGCGGGTTCGAGCGAGCAGGTGGCGTAGACGAGCAATCCGCCCGGCCTCACCCAATCCGCCGCGCGGGCGAGGATGCGGCCCTGCAACTCGGCCATTTCGGCGATCACCCCGTCATGCGCGCGGTGAAGCACATCGGGGTGGCGGCGGAAGATGCCGGTCGCGCTGCACGGCGCATCGACCAGCACCGCCTCGGCGGGCGCGTCGGGCGCCCAATCGAGCACATCGCCCACCACCACGTCGGCGGAAAGCCCGGTGCGCGCGAGATTCTCGTTCAGTCGCGCGGCGCGACTTTTCGACGCGTCGACCGCGGTAACCTGCCAGCCGGCGGCGGCGAGCTGGAGCGTCTTGCCCCCCGGCGCCGCGCACAGATCGAGCGCCTGCCCCGCGCCGCTGCCGATCAGCCGCGCGGGGAGCGAGGCGGCGAGATCCTGCACCCACCACGCGCCCGCGTCATAGCCCGGAAGCTCGGGCACCGGCCCGGCATCGACGAGCCGCACATGCCCTGGCGCAAGGCTTTCTCCTTCGAGCCCCGACCACGCCGGATCGCGCAGCGTGACATCGAGCGGCGGCGGCGCGGCGATCGCACGCGACGCGGCGGCGACCACCTCCTCGCCCCACGCTTCGCGCCAACGCTCGGCGACGGGCACAAGCAGGGTCGGCGTCTCCGGCAGCGCCGCGCCGCCGCGCATCAGCGTCCCGAACACGCCGTGGACCAGTCGCCGCGGCCCGCCGTCGACCAGCGGGAGGACGGTGGCGATCGCGGCATGCGGCGGGGTGCCGAGCGCGAGCGCCTGGGCGAGCGCGATGCGCAGCGCCATCCGCGCCTTGGCATCCTCGGGGAGGATCTGGCGGGTGGCCGAATCGATCAAGGCGTCGAGATCGGGCAGCCGGCGCAGCGTCTCGGCGGCGATCGCATGCGCCAGCCCGCGATCGGGCGGCGAGACGAGATCGCGCGTCGCCGCGGGCAGCGCCGCTTCCAGCGCCTCGCCGCGCCTGAGCACCGCATCGAGCAATCGCAAGGCGGCGCGGCGGGTCGCGGTGCCGAGCGGCAAAGCAGGGCGGCGGGGCGGTCTAGGGGGCTTGGCGCGGATCGTCATCACGCCCATGTGGCGGGGAACCAGCCAGATCGCCAGCAAGATCGGATATCGCAAATGTCGAAACGCCCCGCGCACGTGAAGCCGCCGGCCTATCTCTCGCCCAACAAGCCGGTCCCCAAGCCCGCCCCGGCGACCCCCGGCCCGACCGATCCCAACGATCGCGACCCGACCCGCTTCGGCGATTGGGAGCTCAAGGGCATCGCGGTCGATTTCTGAGCGCGGCGCACGAAATAAAACCCGTTCGCCCTGAGCCTGTCGAAGGGCTGCGCTTCTTCCGCGCGAAGAAAAGTGCAGGGCTTCGACAAGCTCAGCCCGAACGGTGAGAGGTCCTTCCCTTCAGACTCACACCTCGTCGCGCAGCGGGCGCGACAGCAGATCCCGCGTCACCGCGCGCACATCGGCGCCGTCGAGCAGCCGGCACACCGCCTCGACGATCGGCATATCGACCTCCACGTCGCGCGCCGCCTCGACCAGCACCGGCGCGGTGAATGCCCCCTCCGCCACCGTCCGGCGATCGGCGAGCAGGGTCGCGGCGCTTTCCCCACGCCCCAGCCCGACCCCCAAAGAGAAATTGCGCGAACTGGTCGACGAACAGGTCAGCACCAGATCGCCCAGCCCTGACAATCCGGCGAGCGTCTCCGCCCGCGCGCCGCGCGCCAGCCCGAAGCGCGTCATCTCGGCAAAGCCGCGCGCGATCAGCGCGGCCCGCGCATTCTGCCCGAGCCCCGCGCCCTCGACCACACCGCAAGCGATCGCGAGGACATTCTTGACCGCCCCGCCGATCTCCGCCCCCATCACGTCGGTCGACGCATAGGGCCGGAACGCCGGCCCCGCGAGCCGCGCCGCGAGCCGCGCCTGCAAATCGCTATCCTCGCACGCCAACGTCACCGCGGTCGGCAACCCCGCCGCCACCTCATGCGCGAAGGTCGGCCCCGAAAGCACCGCGATCGGCGCCCCCGGGTGCGCGGCATGCGCCACTTCGCCGACCAGCCGCCGCGTCCCCGCCTCGATCCCCTTGGCGCACATCACCAGTGGCGTCGCGCCGACCGGAGTCTCCGCGAGCACCCGCCCGACATGCTGCGCCGGCGCGACGACCAGCAACGCATCGACCCCGGCCAGATCGCCGAGCGCGCCGGTCGCGCGGATCGCCGGCGACAGCGCCACCCCCGGCAGAAACAGGGGGTTCGCATGATCGGCGTTGATCGCCGCCACCACCTCTGGCTCGCGCGCCCACAGCAGCACCTCGCCGCCGCGGGCCGCCACCGCCGCGAGCGCGGTGCCCCAGGCGCCGCCGCCGATCACCCCGATCCTCATGCCTTCACCCCCGCGCCGCGCACCGCCTCCGCGCTCGGATCGAGCGGCCAGCGCGCGCGCGCCGGCACGTCGAGCGGGTCGCTCAGCCCCGCGACGAACCGTTCGGCCCCCGCCCAGCCGATCATCGCGGCATTGTCGGTGCACAGCCACAAAGGCGGCGCGACGAAGCGCAGCCCATTATCCGCCGCCAGCGCCTCGAGCGCGCCGCGCACCGCGGCATTGGCCGCGACCCCGCCCGCGACGACCAACGCGGTCGCCCCGTCCGCCCGGTCGAGCGCGCGGCGGGTGCGGTCGATCAGGCAATCGACCACCGCCTGCTGGAACGAGGCGGCGATATCCTCCGCGCGATACTGCCCCACCGCACGCGCCACCGCGCTCTTGAGCCCGGCGAAGGAGAAATGCGGCTCGCCCGATCCGAGCAACGGGCGCGGCAGCGGCACCGCGCGCGGATCGCCGAGCGCCGCGGCGCGCTCCACCGCCGGCCCGCCGGGAAAACCCAGCCCGAGCAATTTGGCGGTCTTGTCGAACGCCTCGCCCGCCGCATCGTCGATCGTCGTCGCGAGCCGGCGGTAGCGTCCGACCCCCTCGACCAGCAGCAACTGGCAATGCCCGCCCGAGACGAGCAGCAGCAGATAGGGAAAGGCGAGCTCGGCATCGGCGAGCCGCGGGCTCAGCGCGTGTCCTTCGAGATGATTGACCGCGATCAGCGGCTTGCCGACCGCGTGCGCCAGCGCCTTGCCGGTGACGAGCCCGACCATCACCCCGCCGATCAGCCCCGGCCCCGCGGTCGCGGCGATCGCGTCGACCCGATCGAGCGATACGCCGGCATCGGCCAGCGCCGCCTCGATCAGCGGCTCCAGCGCCTCGACATGCGCGCGCGCGGCGATTTCCGGCACCACCCCGCCATAAGGACGATGCGCGGCTTCCTGCCCCGCCAGCCGGTGCGCGAGCACCTGGCGGTCGCCGGTGACCAAAGCGGCGGCAGTCTCGTCGCAGGAGGATTCGAGCCCGAGGATCAGCATGTCCCGCCCTCTATCGCGTCCGTCCGGGCTTGTCGAAGGGGCGCGAACCCTCTCCGTCATGCCGGACTTGATCCGGCATCCAGAGCCACGGGCGGCGGTGTTTGCGGCTCTGGATGCCGGGTCGGGCCCGGCATGACGGATAAGCGAGAAGCGTCGGGACAATCCATCCGGTTGAATGTCGCCCCGTCCTGGGCCATCGCTCGCGGCATGATCTTCCGGCTCGGCACCCGCGGCTCCCCCCTTGCGCTCACCCAGGCGGGGATGACGCGCGACGCGCTCGTCGCCGCGCATCCCGGCCTCGAGGTCGAACTGGTCACGGTGCGCACCACCGGCGACCGGGTGCAGGATCGCGCGCTCGCCGAGATCGGCGGCAAGGCGCTGTGGACCAAGGACCTCGATCGCGCTTTGCTCGACGGCGAGGTCGATGCCTGCGTCCATTCGATGAAGGATGTCGAGACGATCCGCCCGGCCGAGATCGCGATCGCCGCGATGCTGCCGCGCGCCGACGTGCGCGACCGGCTGATCGGCGCGGCATCGATTGCCGATCTGCCACCCGGCGCGATCGTCGGGAGCAGCTCGCCGCGTCGCCGCGCGCAGCTGTTGCGGCTGCGCCCCGATCTGCGGATCATCCTGTTCCGCGGCAATGTCGACACCCGCCTTGCCAAGCTCGCCGCGGGCGAGGCGGATGCGACCCTGCTCGCCGCCGCCGGGCTCGACCGGCTCGGACGCCACGACACCGGGCAGGCGATCCCGATCGACCAGATGCTTCCCGCCCCGTCGCAGGCGGCGGTGGGGATCGAGGTGCGCGCCGGTTCGCCCGCCGCGGCGCTGGTCGCGGCGATCGACAACGCGCCGACCAGCAAGGCGGTGCTGACCGAGCGCGCCTTTCTCGCCGCGCTCGGCGCCGGCTGCCACTCGCCGGTCGGCGCGCTGGCGCGGATCGTCGAGGGCGGGATCGGCCTTCGCGCGCAATTGCTCGCCGAGGACGGCAGCGAAGCGGTCGAGGGCGAGCAGCAGGGCGCGGACGGCGCGATCGTCGCCGCGGCGCTGGCCCGCGACTTGCTCGGCCGCGCGCCGGAATCGGTCCGCCGGCTGTTCGGCGGGTGACGCGCGCCGCGATCGTGCTGCGCCCCGAGCCGGGCAATGCGCGAACGATCGCGCGGCTCGCGGCGCTGGGGGTGCCGGCGTTGGCGCTGCCGCTGTTCGCGGTCGAGCCGGTCGCGTGGGAGACACCCGGCGGGGCGTTCGATTCATTGCTTATCACCAGCACCAATGCGATGCGCCACGCCGGCGCCGGGCTGACGGCGCTGGGTCACCTGCCGGTGATCGCGGTCGGCGAGGAAAGCGCCAATGCCGCGCGCGCCGTCGGCCTCACCGTCGCGGTGACCGGTACGACCGACGGCGTCGCCGCGCTGGACGCCGCCCGGGCGGCGGGGTTCCGCGCGCCGCTCCACCTCGCGGGGCAGGAACATATCGCCTTCGCCGATGTGGTTTCGATCACCGTCTATCGCAGCGCGCCGCTCGATCTGGCCGCCGGGGCGCTCGCGGCGGCACGCGGGCGGGTCGCGCTGCTCCACTCGCCGCGCGCCGCGCGCCGCTTCGCCGAGCTGGTCGACCGCGACGCGGTGCCGCGCGAGACGATCCGTCTTGCCGCGCTGAGCGAGAAGATCGCCGCGGCGGCCGGCGCGGGCTGGGACGCGATCGCCAGCACGCCGCGCCCCGACGACGCATTGCTCGTCGCACTCGCCGCGTCGCTCGCGAGTTGACCCGTGGCGCCGGGCCGGGGATAGTGCGCCGATGAACGATCCACTGCCGAGCGAAACCGCCGCGCGCCGGCCGCGGGTCGGGCTGGTCATCACGACGCTCGTCGTGCTGGCATTCGTCGTCGGCATCGCGCTGATGCTCGTCGCGATGCGTAATTCGGGCGGCTGGTTCGTCCACACCCCGTCGACCACCCAGCCCGCGCCCGACGCCGCCCAGCCGCAAACCGCGCCGCAGCCCGAAGCGCAACCTTCCCCGCAAGCCACCGTCCCGCCGACCCCGGAAGCGCTCGATTCACGCGAAACCGCGCTTGCCGCGCAGCTTTCCGCGCTCGAAGCGCGCACCGCCTCGATCGACAGCACCACTGCCGCCGCCGCCGCGCAGGCCGGTCGCGCCGAGGCGATGATGGTCGCCTTCGCCGCGCGCCGCGCGATCGATCGCGGGGTGACGCTCGGCTATCTCGAGGTCCAGCTGCGCGAACGGTTCGGCCAGATCGCCGCCGGCCCCGTCGCCACCGTGATCCAGGCCGCACGCCAGCCGGTGACGGTCGCCGCGCTGCGCCAGGCGCTCGACGCCAACGCCGATCGGCTGACCAACGGCGGCGGCGACGGCTGGGTCTCGGGCTGGCTCGCCGGGATTCGCCACCAGCTCGGCAGCCTCATCATCCTCCACGACGTCAGCACGCCGTCGCAGCTCCCCGCCGAGCGACTGGCGCGCGCGCGGCGGCTGCTCGACGCGGGGCAGGTGCAGGCCGCGCTGGGCGAGGTTTCGCGGCTGCCGGGCGCCGGGTCGTCGGGCAATTGGGCCAACGCCGCACGCCGCTTCATCGCCGCGCACCACGCGCTCGATGCCTTAGAAGCGGCGGCGCTGATG
>NZ_MKRR01000106.1:142610-146373 GCF_001897045.1 Sphingomonas sp. 66-10 | reverse complement strand
GCCGAACCGGCGGTTCGCGCCGAGCCGGCGGGGCCGGCGCGGGAAGCTATCTGACCCGCTCGATCAGCGCCATCGCACCGTGCGGCGCGCGGACCTTGGCGCCGTTGATGAAGAAGACGAAGGCATCGCGCGGCGCGGGCGCCGGTTTCGCTGCCTCGACATAGGGCAGCCCCTCGGGCGCGCCGCCCGCGGCCCAGTCGCGCGCCGCCGCCGCCCAGTGATCGAGCTCGGTCGGACTATAGCCCGCCGGTTCCTCCTCGACGCCATTTTCCAGCCGCGCATAGGTGAAATCCCCGGTCACGTCGGCGATCGCGGGATAATCCGCCGAATCGGCATAGACGATCGCCACCCCGGCGGCGCGGCACATCGCGATGAATGCCGGGTCGGCGAAGCTGTCATGCCGCACCTGCACCGCGTGGCGCAGCGCCACACCCTCATGCGCGGCGGGCAACAGCTTGAGGAAGGCGCCGAAATCCTCCGCATCGAATTTCTTGGTCGCCATGAATTGCCACAGGATCGGCCCGAGCCGATCGCCGAGTTCGACGATCCCCTGCCCGACGAAGCGCCCGACCGATTCGCCCGCCTCGGCCAGCACCTTGCGGTTGGTGCAGAAGCGCGAGGCCTTCAGCGTGAAGACGAACCCGTCGGGCACCGCTTTGGCCCAATTGGCGAAGGTCGCGGGCTTGAACCCGCTATAATAGGTGCCGTTGACCTCGATCGCGGTCATCTTCCCCGCGGCATATTCGAGCTCGCGCTTCGCGGGCCATTTCGGCGGGAAGAAGGTGCCGCGCCACGGTTCATAGGTCCAGCCGCCGATACCGACGCGAATCGTGCCTGTGCTCATGATCTTACCTCAAGATGTGACCCCGCCCCTCTCCGTCATGCCGGACTTGATCCGGCATCCAGAGTCTCAAGCGATGTCCTCCGTGGCTCTGGATGCCGGATCAAGTCCGGCATGACGACAAAAAACAATGCTGTAGAGGCCCCGGGGGGTGGCCGCGTCGCACGATACGCTTGCGACGCGGCCGGCGCGATACGCGCGCCAGTCCCGAAAGGGAGGGGGATGGGACCGAACGACAAACGCCCGCCGTGCGATCGGGTTCGATCGCCCGGACTCAACGTACCGTGAAGATCACCCGGTCCACCGTTCGCCCCGCCAGATCGACCAATGCGAGCTGGTGCCGGCCCGGCGGCGGGAAGATCACCGGGGCCGTCGTCGCGGCGCCGAGATCGCGCATATCGAGCCGCAGCCGGTGCGTGCCCGCCGCCCCCGTCACCGATACCGCCAGCCGCTGCCGATCGCGCGGGATATCGGGATCGAGCGCATAGACGCTCCCCGAAACCGGCGCGGCGATCCGCGGCCGCCGCGCCTCGGCGGGCGCGACGTCAGCGCGCGCGAACGAGGTGCCGGCGAGGAACCATTCGCGGCGCGGCTGCTCGCCCGTCCCCGCGAAGGTCACGCGGCGCGCCTCGACCCCCGGCGGCGGGGGCGGCGGCGCACCGGCGCGGCGGCCATTGAGCGCGAGCATCACGTCGCGCCACACCGGCGCCGCGCCGCTGGTGCCCGAGACGGCGCGCATCGCATCGCCCTCGACATTGCCCACCCATACCGCGACGGTGAAGCGATCGGTGAAGCCGACGCACCAATTGTCGCGCATCGCCTTCGACGTTCCCGTCTTCACCGCCGCCCAGAACGGCAGCCGCAGCGCCGAATCGAGCCCGAAGGTGCCCGCACGCGCGACGGGATCGGCCATCATGTCGCCGACGATCCACGCCGCCGCGCGGGTCGTCACCGCGCGCGGCGCGGGGCGCGGATCATCCGCCGCCAGCCGCAGCGGCGCCCAGCGCCCGCCGAGCGCGAGGCTGCGATAGGCGGCGGCCTGCTCGGCGAGCGTCACCTCGGCCGAGCCGAGCGCGAGGCTGAAGCCGTAATAGGACCCGTCCTCGACCAGTCCGCGATACCCGGTATCCCATAGACGATCGCGGAACGGATCGACCCCGACGAGCAGCAGCGTGCGCACCGCGGGCACGTTGAGCGACCCGGCCAGCGCCGCGCGCGCCGAAACCGGGCCCTTGAACGCGCGATCGTAATTCTGCGGCACATACAGCCCCGAGGCGGTATCGAGCTCGACCGGGGTATCGTCGAGGATCGAGGCGGGGGTGAGATAGCCCTTCTCGATCGCCTCGGCATAAAGGAACGGCTTGAGCGTCGACCCCGCCTGGCGATAGGCATTGGCCGCGTCGACCGAGGGCGCGCTGGAATTGCCGCCGACGCCGCCGACATAAGCGAGCACGTCGCCGCTCGCATTGTCGACCACGATCACCGCCCCGTCGCGCGCGCGGGTCGCGCCGAGCCCGAGCAATTGCCGGCGCAGCGCGGCGACCGCGACCCTTTGCACCGCGATGTCGAGCGTGGTGGTGACGCGCATCCCCGGCCTTTTGAGCAGCCGATCGGCGAGATGCGGCGCCAGCCCCGGATCGAGCGCGAGGCTGCGCGCCGGTCCCAGCGCCGAGGCGGCAAGCGCGGGGAAACGGGCGCAATTCCCCTCGTGCGCCAGTGCGCAGGCGCGCCGCGCGACCGCCTCGGCCGGGGCCTGCGGGTTGGGCAGCAAGGCGGCGAGCAGCAACGCATCGTCGCGGGTCACGGTCGCCGGGGTCTTGCCGAACAGCCCGAGCGCCGCCGCGCCGATGCCCTGCGCCTCGCCGCGGAACCCGGCGAGGTTGAGATAGGCCTCCAATATCTGATCGCGGCTCCAATCCCCCGCGAGCGCGCGCGCCGCCCGGATCTGGCGCAATTTGTCGAGCCAGCCGCGTGCGCCCGGCCGCGCGAGATCGGGCGCGAGGAAACCGGCGAGCTGCATCGCCAGCGTGCTCGCCCCGCGCGGGCGCTTCCCCGCGACGCGATCGCGCGCCGATGCGGCGAGCGCGAGCCAGTCGACCCCATTGTGCTGCGCGAAGCGGCGATCCTCGCTGTCGACGATCGTCGTCCGCACCACCGGCGCGATGCGATCGAGCGGGGTCCACGCCAACCGCCGCGTCGCGAAATCGACCCGCGAGGAATCGAGCAACACGCCGTTGCGATCGTAAAGCCACGCCTCCGATGGCCGCCACGCATTGCGCACCTGCGCATAGCCGGGGAGCGGCGGCGGCCGGGTGAGCCAGTCGGCGATGCCGAACAGCACCGCAATCGCGAGGATGACCGGAACCGCCCACCGTTCGCGCGCGCGCCCTCCCCGTTCGTGCCCAACATCCTCCCGTTCGCCCGGAGCTTGTCGAAGGGCTGTCCTTCTTCCGTGGAAGAAAGTGCAGCTCAGCCCGAACGGAGGTTTGGGGAAACGCATCGCGTCACTTCTGCACCACCACCACCGGCGCATTGGGCACCGCGGCATGGATCGCGGGCGAATACATCGCCTCGACCCGCGTCGGCGGGAGCTGGAAGCGCCCGGCGCCGTTCAGCCGCAGCATGTACGACGCCTGGAACCGCCCGCGCGGCACCCAGGCGTAGAAAGCGCGCCACGCCGCATTGCCGCGCTCGATATAGGCCGGGACGACCCCGACCTGGACGTCCCACAGCTTGCCGTCGCCATCGACCGCGCCGAATTTGACCCCGTCGCCGCCGCTCGCCTGGTCGGCGAGCATCTTCGATTGCCCGCCGAGATCGCCGACGATCGTCGCCCCGCCGGGGATCGGATCGTCGATCACCACCCAGTTGCGCTCGGCGGTCGCGTCGACCGTCAGCGTGATGCGCAGCACGTCGCCGCGG
>NZ_MKRR01000106.1:127045-142575 GCF_001897045.1 Sphingomonas sp. 66-10 | reverse complement strand
CCCGCCCGACTGGCGCAGCACCAGCGGCGTCTGCCCCGCCGGCAGCGGCAGCGACGCCTGCCGCCGGTCCGCCGCGAGCGGCCAGGCGAAGGTCGCGCTGCGCTGCCCCAGGGTCGCGGTCGTCGTCCCCGCGATCGCGGTCGCCGGATAGAGCTGGGCGAAGCGCCGCACGGTCAGCGCCCCCCAGGCGTTGGCGGTGGTGGTATCCCAGCGCCCGCGCTGCTGGCGAAGCGCGACGCCGACCATCATCTTCGGCCCCTCGTCCTGCCAGCCGGGTTTGCCGAGCACCGCGAGCAATGCCTTGATCGAGCCTTCGTCGGCCGAGGACATCAGCCACCACGGCATGTTCGACGCATCGCTGAGATCGAGCCGCGTTCCTTCATAGACCAATCGGCTGCGCAGCGCGGTCTCGCCCGCGCCGCGCAACGCCTGCGCATTGGCGAGCCCCGAGACGCGATCGAGCGCGAGGAGATAATCGGCCAGGCTCGCGGTGGGCATTTCCGCCGGGGTCAACCCGATCTGGCCGAGCATCGCCGGGGTCGCCGCGCCGGCGCGGGCGAGCGCGGCGAAGGCGGCGAGCCGCTGGAGCCGGACATCGCCATATTCCTCGCGCCGCAGCCGCCCGTCGAGCACCGCGCGCAGCCCCTCGACCATCTTGGTCCGGCTCGCCTCGGGGATCGCCAGTCCCGCCTCGCCCGCCATCGACAGGACGTAAGCGGTCAGCGCCTCCGATCCCTGCAGGCTTTCGCTCGGCCAGTAGCGCAGCAACCCGTCGGGCGCCTGATAGGCCGGGATCTCGCCCGCAAGCTGGATCCAGCCGGCGGTATCGCCCAAAGCGACGATGCGGCTCATCCGCTGCTCGAAACATTGATAGGGATAGGCCGCCATGAACGCGCGCACCCCCGCCATCGGCGGCGCGAGCGTATCGTCGAGCCGAAGGTCGACCGATCCCATCCCGCCGCCCAATCCCTTTAGCGCCCCGGCGGGCGCGCGGATCGGGATCGTCGTTTCGGCGCCGATGCGCGCGAGCGTCGACGCCCACACCTCGACCGGCACCGCGGGCACCACTTCCTGCGTCACCGTCACCTTGTCCGCCGCGCGGCCGTCGCTGGTCCGCGCGCTGACCTGCCAGCGCAGATTGCCCGGCTGCGGCGGCGCGGTGAGGTTCCACGCGATCGGCGCCGCGCCGCCCGCCGGGATCGTCACCGTGAGCGGCCGCCCGGTGGCGATGCGCGGGGTGAGCGCGACCTCCGCGGTCACCGTCATCGGCTTGTCCGAGCCGTTCCTGAGTGTGAACCCCGCGGCATATTGATCCCCGGTGCGCACCACCGGCGGCAGCCCGGCATAGAGCGACAGATCCTGCGCGGTGCGGATATTGGTCGCCCCCATCCCGAAGCGGTCCGCGCCGTCGGTGGCGATCGCCACCAGCCGGAACGAGGACAAGGCATCGTTGAGCACCACCGGGACGATCGCCCGCCCCTGCGCATCGAGCGCGACGCGGCCCTTCCACAACAGCACCGGCTGGAAATTCTCGCGGTTGAGCGCCGCGCTATCCGCGCCACCGCCGCCGCCCGCCTCGACCGCCTTGCGCCCGTAATGCCGCTTGCCGACCACCTGCATCTGCGCGGTGGCGGTGAGCACCGAGAGCGGGCGTTCGCCCATCATCGCGGTGAGCACGTCCCACGATTCATTGGGGGCGAGCTGGAGCAACGCCTGGTCGACCGCGGCGAAGGCGACATCGGCGGTCCGCGCGGGCTTGCCGTCCGGCCCGGTCACCGCGATCGCCACCTGCGCGGTCTCGCGCGCGGCATAACGCGCGCGATCGGGCTTCACCGTCACCGCCAGCTTATGCGCTTCCCACCCGACCTTCACCTTGGCGATGCCGAGGCGATAGGCCGGTTTCGACAGATCGACCGTCGCGGTCGCCGCCGGCGCCTCGTCGCGCGCGCCGAACAGGCTCTTGAACCAGCCCCACCAGCTTTGCGTCACGCGCCCGCGCACCGCCATCACCGAGACATAGACGTCGGGCGCATAGCTCCCCGGCATCTTCACCTCGACCACCGGGTCCTTGCCCGACAATTCGGTGACGAAGCTCGACAGCACGCCCTCGCGCTCGACCGTCACCAAGGCGGTGGCGGAACGGAACGGCATCCGCACCTGGAAGCGCGCGGTGTCGCCGGCCTTATAGGTGGGCTGCTCGGCCACGACGTCCATCCGGTCGCCATTGTCGCCGCCGAACCACCAATCGTCGTCGCCCGCCAGCCACACCGAGCGGACCGCGCGCGCGACATTGCCGTCGGCATCGGCCGCGGTGGCGACGGCATAGACCTCGCCCGACACCCCCGGATCGACCGCGCATTGCGCCAGCCCCTGCGCATCGGTCGTCGCCGAACAGGAGGCGGAGAGCTTGGTCGTCCGCATCTGATTGTCATAGGCGTAGAAGCCGCCGATCAGCCGGCGCCGCGCGGTAAGGATCTGCCGGCTGTACAGCGCGACATTGATCTTCTGCCCCTTGATCGGCTTGCCCTCGGGGTCGAGCGCGACGAAGCGGAGCCGCAAATCGTCCTGCTTCATCAGCCAGCCGTCGGTCTTGACCCCGAGCTGGACGCGCGAAGCGAAGACGGGGATCGTCCGCGAGGCGGTCAAGGTCTGGCCGTTGGCGTCCTGATAATCCATCTCGACCGTCATGTCGGTCGTGCCGTCGAGCCCCTGCGGCACCTCGATCGATTGCCGCGCGGTGCCGTCGGCGCCGAGCCGCGCGGGCAAGGTCTGCGTCGGGGGCAAGGTCGGGCCGTCCTCCTCGCCGTCGCCGTTGAGCGGCTTCACGCCCTCCTGCACCGCGCGGCCGCCGAAGGTATAAGCGTCATAGCCGTCGGGCGTGTTGCGATGCGCGAACCAGCCGACGCGCATATCGACCGGCAGATTGGAGGCGCCACCGCCGGAGAGGTAACCGACGAACAGGTCGAGCGGCACCGTCTTGGGCCGCACCACCGCACCCTTCGGCCCGCTCACCGTCGCGCGCATCGTCGGCAGGCGATATTCGTCGAGCCGGAACGATTGCTGGGTGTAGATCGTCCGCTCGCCCGCGATCACGCGCAGATCGTAATCGCCCATCGGCGCGCCTTGCGGCGCGGTCCATGTCGTCTCGCCGATGCCGTTGGCGTCGATCGTCAGCGGCACGTCGAATTCGGTGTCCGATCCGCGATGCGACAGCCGCAACGTGCCGGTGAACCCGGCGGGAATCGTAAAGCCGGCGCCGACCGGGCGGCGCACGATATGCTTCATGTGCACCGTCTCGCCGGCGCGGACCAAAGCGCGGTCGAACACGGTGTGGAACACGTCGTCGGGCTTCGAATAGCCGTACGGCAGATCGAAATCATACGGCCGGATGCCGTCGCCCCATTGGGTGAGCGTGAAGCTGAAATCGCCCCCGGCGCGCGCCGAGACCATCAGGGGATGCGTCGACGAATTGTCGTTGCAGCTGCCATAGGTCGCCGGTTCGGGCAGCCCGCCCTTGACGAACAACCCGCCCGAGCGATCGGTGATACCGCGCGCCAGCACCTCGCCGGTGCAGCTGTCGGTCACCGCGACATTGGCATTGGCGACCGGCTTGCCGCTGTCGAGCGCGGTGACCCAGGCGAGGCTGCGTTCGCGGCCCCATTTGAAATGCACCGCCATATTGGTGACGAGCGCCGCCGCCGCGACATAACGCGGCGCATCGCGCCCGAGCAAGGCGCGGCCGAGCACCGGGCTCGCCAGTTCGACGACATAGAAGCCGGGCTTGCCGAGCGGCACCCCGACCACCTCGAAATCCTGCCCCTTGCCGGGCAAGGCGACATTGAGCGGCGCGCCCTGCTTGCCGAGGATCGAGGTGTCGCCGGTGTGGTTGACCTCGACCGTTTCCTCGCCGCGCTTGACCGATTCGTAGCGCGTATCGCCCGCGGCGGAGACGCGGCGCAGCCAGTCCGCCACCGCGCCGTCCTTGTCCGCGACGCGCAGCGCCTGCCCGCCGACGGTAAGGTTGCGGCCCTGCAGCGCGGGCTCGACATTGCGCACCGTCACCGGCAGCACGCCGCCTTCCTTCGCCTCGAGGATCCCGAACGGCGCGGCGAACTTGACCAGCGGCGGGGCGCGATCGAAGCGGATATCGAGCGGGAAGCGCTCGGCATTGGACAAGGCGCGGCCGCTCTCGTCCTTCACCCCCTGCGGCAGTTCGAGCTTCGCCGCGGTGGCATAAGGCAAGGGCGCGGCGAAGCCGATATCGGCGATCGTCGCCTTCTTCTTCTCGTCGTCGCTGAAGGTCGGCGCGATCGTCTTGCCGTCGGGCAGGGTGATGCGGATTTGCTGCGCGACCGACATCGCCACCGGCGCGGAGAAGCGCACCCACGCCTTTTCGACCGGGCTGCACCCCGCCTGCGGGTTGACCCGCGAACATTCGAACCGCGCCGCGAACGGCTTGCGCACCTTATAGTCGAAGCGCTGGTCGGCCCCGGCGAGCTTGCCGCCGACACCGGCGATATTCGCCCCCCACACCAGCGCCATGTCGCGCCCCGGCGGCAAATTGCGGCGGCATTTCAGCGCCACCACCCCGGCGACCGCGCGCTGGCGATCGGCGGCGGAGGCGGTGGCGAGATCGCCCGGCAGCCCGGCGTTCTCCAGGAAGTTACGCACCTCCCAGCGGTCCTTGCCCATCGCGCCGATCAATTTGCCCGGCAGATCGGCGGGGAGCACGTCGACCGGGATCTTCTCGCCGATCCCGTCGACCGCGCAATAGGCATTGGCCGCGATCGAGCGCGGATCGGCGGGCATATTGGCCGCGACGAGGAAGGTCTGGTCCTCCTCGATCTCGTCGCCCCCGCCCGAGGGGAGCACCGCGCGCGCCACCGGCCCGCCGGCATCGACGGTGAAATTCTGCGCGCCGGCCAGCGCATAGCCCGCGACGCTC
This sequence comes from Sphingomonas sp. 66-10, assembly GCF_001897045.1. Taxonomy (NCBI): domain Bacteria; kingdom Pseudomonadati; phylum Pseudomonadota; class Alphaproteobacteria; order Sphingomonadales; family Sphingomonadaceae; genus Sphingomonas; species Sphingomonas sp. 66-10. The sequence goes on along the minus strand of NZ_MKRR01000106.1, from coordinate 137,630 downwards.
CTGAGCCCGTCGACCGTCTTGAAGCGGCACGTCGTTCCGCCGGGCAGCGGGCGTTCGAATTCATAGACCCAGGTCTGCTGGTCGACCCAGCGCCCCTGCCCGGCGACCGAACATTCGGCGGTCGCCGGCGCGGCGGCGCGCGGATCGCCGAGCGGCGCCATCGGCTGGCTGAAGCGCAGGGTGAAACGCTCGATCGCCCCGCCGCCGATCCCCGGCTGGGCAAGGATCACCCGCGGCGCATTGTCGCTGAGGGCCGCGACCGGCGCGATCGCCAGCGCGAGCAGGGCAAGCTTGGCGGCGAGCTTCATCGAGTGTCCTCCCGAGACCGCGGCGAGGCTATCGATGAAAAGTGCCGTAAGTCCAGCAGGAAACAGCGTTAATTCGTGTAATCGCTCAAGCGCGGAACCAATGCCGGCGCAGGAAATAGGCAATGATTCCAACCGAGATGACGATACAGGCGATGATGATCGCATCGAACGCCCACGGCTTTTGCGCATAAGGCAGCCCGGCGACGTTCATCCCGTAAAGCCCGGTGATGAAGGTCAGCGGCAGGAACACCATCGCCGCGATCGCGATGATCAGGCTACGCGTGTCGATCAGCTCGGCGCGCAGGTCGGTGAGCGTTTCGTGGATCAGGCTGGCGCGCTCGCGGATCGCCTCGAGCTCCTCGGCCATGCGCGCGGCGCGATCGGCGGCGGCGGCGACATGCGCGCGATCGTCCTCGCTCAGCCAGTCGCCCTGCAATTGCGCAAGCTTGTCGAGCGCGGCGCGTTGCGGGTTGAGGAACCGGCGATAGCCGATCGCGGCGATCCGCGCCCGCGTCACCTTGCGGCGCAGCTCGTAGACGCGGTTCGCATCCAGTTCCTGCTCGCAATCGTCGATCTGATCGCCGAGCTCGGCCACCACCGGATCGAGATCGTTGGTGATCGCGGTGGCGAAGGTGGTGATCAGATCGCCGGGATCGTCCGCTGTGCCGTCCTTCACCGCCTGCTCGACCACATCGGTCGCGACGAGATGCTTGCGCGTCACCGAGATCACCCGGCCCTTGGTGGCCCAGATCCGCACCGAGGCGAGCAGGTCGGACGGATACACCTCCTCCTCGCTCCGCCCGCGCAGGTTGAGATAGGCGCCGGTATCATAGCCGTCGCAGCGCGGGCGGGTTTCCTGCGCGGTGAGCGCCTCGACGAGATGTTCGGGAAGCCGCGCTTCGTCACGCAGCCAGGCTCGCGTCGCGTCGCCGGTGCCGGAGAAATGGACCCAGACCATCCCGGCGTCGCACGCCGCCGCTTCCTTCACCGTGATACGGCGCGCCACGCCATTGTCGATACGATAGCCGAACCCGCTCACAGCATCTCCACGTCGACGGTCAATCCCGGTCCCGCGTCCAACGGCGGCGCGGCGCATTCGATCCGCGCGGCATCGGCGCGCGCGCGATCGAGGATCGCGCGCGGCACCCCCGGCCGATGCGTCACGCGATCGGCCTGCGCGAGCAGCCGCGCCTCGCGCAATGTCAGATCGTCGGGGTCGGCCGAGCGCAATTTGAGCGGAACGATCCCCGCCGTGACCGCTGCGTCGACCGGCCCGGCATCGGGCGCCTCGCCGTGCTCGCCGAGCGGATCGAGCGCCCCGCCCGGCGCCAGCGCCGCACCGATCGCGCGCCGCCGGTCGCCGGCTTCAGGATAACGCGCACGCCAAGCGCCGCGCGCGGCATGCAGCCCCTCGGCGAGCCGCCCGAGCCGCGCCGGCAGCAATGCCTCCAGCCGCTGCCTGAGCGCCGCCGCCAGCCCGGCGGAGGCGCCGCCGGTGCCGATCGCGACGATCACCGGCGCACGATCGACAATCGCGGGCAAGGTGAAGTCGCACAGATCGGGACGATCGACCGCATTGACGAGGACGCCACGCGCCCTGAGCCGCGCGACCGCCGCCTCGTCATCGACGACGATCGCGAACCTCGCTTCCTCCGTTCGCCCCGAGCTCGTCGAAGGGCTGCTTTCCCCTTCACCGCGCGTCGAAGAAAAGGGCAACGCTTCGACAAGCTCAGCATGAACGGTGGTGGACGACGGCAAGGGCTTCCCCGCCTCATCCACCACGACCGCGCCGGCACGTTCGAGCAGCCGCCGTTTCGCATCCGCCGCCTCGCCTTCCCCGATCAGGATCACCGCCCGCCCGGCGAGGCTGACGAACAGGGGAAGGCTGGCGAGCGTCACAACCAGTCCGGCACCCGCTCGGCGGCGAGGATCGTCTCGGCCGCGATGCGATCGGCCACCACGGTATAGCGATCGCCGTCGACCAGCACCTCGGGCACCAAAGCCCGGCTGTTGTAGGTCGACGCCATCGTCGCGCCATAGGCGCCCGCGGTGCGGAAGATCGCGAGATCGCCGCGCTCGACGCGATCGATCGTCCGCCCCATCGCGAACGTATCCCCCGTCTCGCACACCGGGCCGGCGATATTGGCGGTCATCGTCCCGCCGCGCGGCCGCACCGCGACGAAATCGTGCCACGCATCGTACATCGCCGGACGCGCGAGATCGTTCATTGCCGCATCGACGATGACATAGGGGTTGATCACCCCCGGCTTGACCCAGATCACCTCGGTCAGCAACACCCCGGCATTGCCCGCGATCACCCGGCCGGGCTCGAACATCAATTCGACATCCCAGCCCGCGGTAGCACGCGCGACCATCGCGCCGTAATCGGCCGGCGCCGGCGGCGCGTCCTCCTCGCGATACGGCACGCCGAGCCCGCCGCCGAGATCGACATGGGTGATCGTGTGACCGCGCCCACGCAGCTCGGCGACCAGCTCGCCGACCCGGCGATAGGCCGCTTCGAGCGGCGCGAGATCGAACAGCTGGCTGCCGATATGGATCGCCACCCCGCGCAGGTTGATCCCCGGCAGCGTCGCGAGCCGATCGAAGATCCCGGGCGCGAGATCGATCGGCACGCCGAACTTGTTTTCCTTCTTGCCGGTGGAGATCTTGGCGTGGGTCCCGGCGTCGACGTCGGGGTTGACGCGCAGCACCGCCGGCGCGGTCAGCCCGCGCGCCGCGGCGAGCGCGGCGAGCACCACGCCCTCTTCCTCGAGCTCGAGGTTGAACTGGCCGATCCCGGCCTCCAGCCCGCGGATCAGCTCGCGGTCGGTCTTGCCGACCCCGGAGAAGACCACGTCATGCGCCGGCATTCCCGCCGCCAGCGCGCGCGCCAGCTCGCCGCCCGACACCACGTCGGCGCCATAGCCTTCGTCGGCGAGCACGCGCAGCACCCCGATATTGGGATTGGCCTTGATCGCATAAGCGAGATGGACCCGCGCGCCCGCGGCTTTCAGCCCGTCGCGAAAGACCTGCGCATGGCGCCGGAAGGTCGCGGCGGAATAGACATAGACCGGGGTGCCGACCTCGGCCGCGATCCGTTCGAGCGGCACGCCCTCGCAATGGAGCGCGCCATCGATCATCGAAAAATGGTTCATCAGCGTGGCGGCAGGTCGAACTGGTCCGACCGGCGATCCTGAGAGTTGGTGAGGAGATCGTCGCCGCGCTTGGGGCGCGCCTGGACCGACGGTTCGATCAATTTGCTGCCCGCCGGCGGGGTTTCCGCGCCATAAGGCGCGGGCGGCAGGCTTTCGCCCTTGGCCGGGCGCAGCGGATGCGTCCGACCGCAAGCGGCAAGCAACAACAGCGAGCCGAGAGCGAATACCGCCCCCCGCGTCACAAAGGCGCGCTTCATCGTCATTCTCCCCGCGCCGCGCGGATCGCGGCGCGCACATTGTCCGGCGCGGTGCCGCCGAAGCTCGTCCGGCTGGCGACCGAGGCGTCGACCGACAGCACCGAATAGACCCGGTCGTCGATCCGCGGGTCGATCGCCTTGAGGTCGGCGAGCGGCACTTGATCGAGCGTCACCGCCAGCGCCTCGGCGCGCGCCACCGCGCGGCCGGTGATGTGGTGCGCCTCGCGGAACGGCACGTTCGCCTCGCGCACCAGCCAGTCGGCCAGATCGGTCGCGGTGGCATAGCCGCTCTCGGCCAGCGCGCGCATCCGATCGGTGCGGAAGGTCGCGCTCTCGATCATCCCGGTCATCGCCGCGATGCTCAGCCCCAGCAAATCGTGGCATTCGAACACCGGGGGCTTATCGTCCTGCATGTCCTTCGAATAGGCCAGCGGCAGCCCCTTCATCGTCACCATCAGGCTGACGAGGCAGCCGGTGATTCGTCCGGCATGGCCGCGCACCAGCTCGGCGGCGTCGGGGTTGCGCTTCTGCGGCATGATCGAGCTGCCGGTCGACCATTGATCGGACAAAGCGACGAAGCCGAACGGCTGCGACGCCCACAGCACGAATTCCTCCGCCAGCCGTGACAGATGCAATGAGCATTGCGCGGCGGCGGTGAGATATTCGATCGCGAAATCGCGATCCGACACTGCATCGAGCGAGTTGCGCGTCGGGCCGTCGAAGCCGAGCGCCGCGGCGGTGGCGTGGCGATCGAGCGGAAAGCCGGTCCCGGCGAGCGCCGCCGAGCCGAGCGGGCAGAGGTTCATCCGCGCGCGTGCATCGGCGAAGCGGGTGGCGTCGCGCGCGATCATCTCGTGATAGGCCATCAGATGATGCCCGAGCGTCACCGGCTGCGCCGACTGGAGATGGGTGAAGCCGGGCATCACGTCGCCGGCATGCTGCTCGGCACGCGCGAGCAATGCGGCATCGAGCGCGGCGAGCGCGGTGCGGGTCTGGTCGATCGCGTCGCGCACCCACAGCCGGAAATCGGTCGCGACCTGATCGTTGCGGCTGCGCGCGGTGTGGAGCCGCCCCGCGACCGGGCCGATCGCCGCGGCGAGCTTCGCCTCGCTGAGCATATGGATGTCTTCCAGCGTCAGATCGTCGGGGACGCCGTTGGCTTCATAATCCGCGGCGACCGTATCGAGCCCGGCGCTGATCGCGGCGGCATCCTCCTGCGCGACGACGCCCTGCGTCGCGAGCATCGCGACATGCGCCTTGGACGCGGCGATGTCTTGACGCCACATGCGCTTGTCGAATGGGATCGAGGCGTTAATCTCACGCATCACTGCTGCGGGGCCTTCGGCAAACCGACCGCCCCACATCTGATTGGAACCGCTCATGGCTTCGCGTTCGGCGATCGTCTTTCTCCTCGGGCTGGCATTGGCCGCCGCCGGCTGCGATAGGCAAAGGCCCGGCGACGGGCAAGCGACTGCGGCGCATAATGATACGTCGCCCGACGAAGTGCAGCCGGCATCCAAGAAGCATGGCGCGCACAATGCGGTCGATCGCCACCAGCGCGGCATGGCAGCGGTCGACAGCGTCTTCATCTCGCCCGAAGGCAAGCGCGTGCGGCTCGCCGATTTCCGTGGCAAGCCGGTGCTGCTCAACCTGTGGGCGACATGGTGCGCGCCGTGCGTCAAGGAACTGCCGACGCTCGATACGCTGGCCGGGCAGTTAGGCGATCGAGTGACAATGCTCGCGGTGAGCCAGGATATGGAGCCGGCCAAGGTCGCCCCGTTCGTCGCCGCGCGGCATCTGACGCGGCTGAAGCCCTATACCGATCCCGAAATGGGGCTGAGCCTGGGCTATCGCGTCAACCTGCCCACGACGATCCTGTTCGACGCCAAGGGGCATGAGATATGGCGCACCTCCGGCGAGATGGACTGGACCAGCGCCGCCGCGCGCAAGCTGATCGACGAGGCGTTCTGACCCGTCATTGACCGCAAACCGCGGGACGCGCGCGCGGGCGATCGATGCGATCGCTGCCGGCGAAGGAGATCGTCATGTCCCAACCTCTGCCGTCAAAGATCATCGCCTCGCCGGTCGGCGAGCTCACCCTGGTCGCCGAAGGGGACGCGCTCGTCGCGATCCTGTGGGAGGGCGACGATCCGGCGCGCGTCCCGCTGCCCGCGCTGGCCGATGCGCCCGATCATCCGGTGCTGTGCGAAACCGCGCGCCAGCTCGACGAATATTTCGCGGGGAAGCGCCGCGCGTTCGACGTACCGCTCGCCTTTCGCGGCACCGCGTTCCAGCGCGCCGTCTGGGCGGCGTTGCTGCGCATTCCGTTCGGCGAAACGTCGAGCTATGGCCGGATCGCGCGCGCGCTCGATCGCCCCCATGGGGCGCGCGCGGTGGGCGCGGCGAACGGCCGCAACCCGATCTCGATCATCGCCCCATGCCACCGCGTGATCGGCAGCAACGGCGCGCTCACCGGATTCGCCGGCGGGCTGGCGGCGAAGGAGATGTTGCTGGCGCTGGAGCGGGGGGATGCCGGCTGAATTCGGCGGGAGCCATCCGCCTCATCGTGCGTTGCAGCATCGGGAGTGATCGCGTGCGACACTAAGGGGCGGGATGGTGCGTGTCGAAATTGGTTACGCCTTGTTGGCGCTGCTGGTGGTGAGCGTGGGATGGATCGTCTGGCGCGTCGTCCGCCATTATCGCCGCGAACACGCACGCGTCTGGGGCCGGCGACGACGGCGCTAGCGGCCGATAGTGTTGCAATTGGGACTCGCTTTGGAATCCGCCTGCCTTTCATGATTCAACGCCCGTTGCGCTACTGAATCCAGGCGTGATACCGATTCGCGAACAGCCGATGGGAGCCGGTGCCATGAGCACGCTACAGCAGGAAATCGACGGAAATTTCGATAGTTTCCAGCGCGTTGTTCAGCAATACCTGCCCGCCCGCAAAGGTCAGTGGGCGCTCTTGCGTCATGGTCAGATCGTATCGTTCCATGCCACCGCCGGTAGTGCGGAAGGCGCCGGGGCGGCGCAGTTCCCCGACGACCTGTTCAGCATCCAGGAGGTCAGTGACGAGGTCGTCGACCTCGGCTTCTTCAGCCACGTCGTCCAGTAGATGCGACAGATTACCGGGAGTCTCAACGCTCACCGGCAGATGGTTATCGATGTCGTCGTGCAGCCCGCACAAGTATTTGTACCGGGTGTCGAACCGACACCTTGGGTTCCCGCCAGCAATGTCAGCATTCTGCGCGGGCTGATCGACACCGGGGCTGGCGGGACCTGCATCACGCGCAGCGCCGCTCGCGCCATGGGATTGCGCCCTCGCGGGAAGGCTCGCGTTGGCGGAGTATCAGGGATCGAATATCACAACCGTTACCGCTTCGTGCTCGGCGCGCTATATGAGGACAAGGGCGAGCGCGGTTACTTTTGGTTCGACGAGGTTAATGGCGCCGACTTCCGCGACAATGATGATTTCGACGTCCTGATAGGCATGGACGTGATCGGGCAAGGCGATCTGCACGTTTTTCGCTCTGGCCGTTTTACCTGGGAATTATACTGAGCTTATCGCCACCTTGATCGGGCTCGCCAGCGCCGAGCCGGCTCATCGACACCGGAAGTTATCGGCGGAAGCCTCCCCATGGGCGAGCCGCGATATGGAAAGCTGGATGCCCCGCGTGGATTCGAACCACGATTGACGGAGTCAGAGTCCGTAGTCTTGCCGTTAGACGACGGGGCAACGAGGGCGCGCCTCTAGGCCGGAACATACGCGCTGGTCAAGGCCGGCTTGCTCGTCGGGTCACGAAACTGTAGCCTCGCGTCCAAGCACCGGGCGGACGATAGGGTCCGCGACGGCAGAACAGAATAGAAAGTGACCCGACGGCAATGGGCGACAGCTCCGCCAGTTTGCCGTACCGGCAGGGCTCAGACCCTGCCCGTTCGGCCCTAGCCTCGGCGCGCCCGCGCACCGGATTCGCGCGCCATTATGCCGCACTCGATCTCGGCACCAACAATTGCCGGCTGCTCATCGCCCGCCCGCAGGGCGACGGTTTCGCGGTGGTCGACGCCTTCTCGCGCATCGTCCGGCTCGGCGAGGGGCTGGCGAGCAGCGGGCGGCTGTCCGATGCGGCGATCGAGCGCACCCTGGCCGCGCTGCGCGTCTGCGCCGACAAGCTGAAGCGCCGCAACGTCGCGCTCGCGCGATCGGTCGCGACCGAGGCGTGCCGCCGCGCGTCGAACGGCGCCGAATTCATCGCGCGTGTCCACGCCGAGACCGGGATCCACCTGCATATCATCTCCGCCGAGGAAGAAGCGCGGCTCGCGGTGCTCGGCTGCCATGTGCTGCTCGAGCCGGGCGAAGGGCCGGCGCTGGTGTTCGACATCGGCGGCGGATCGACCGAATTGGTGCTGATCGACACCGCGACCACCGTCCCCTCGGTGCTCGACTGGCATTCGGCGCCGTGGGGCGTCGTCTCGCTCACCGAAAGCGTTCCCGCGGCCGACGGCTCCGCCGGGCGTGCGGCAACCTATGAGCGGATGCGGTCGCTGGTGCGCGAAAGCTTCGCGCCGTTCGCCGCGCGGCTGCCCGCGGGGGACCGGCAGCGGCGCTTGCTCGGCACCTCGGGCACGGTGACGACGCTCGCCTCGGTCCATCTCGGGCTCGATCGCTATGATCGCGCCGCGGTCGACGGGCTGATCGCGCCGGCGGCGGCGATGCGTATGGTATCGAACAGCCTCGCGCATATGTCCCCGGCCGAGCGCGCCGCCTTGCCGTGTATCGGGCGCGAGCGCGCCGATCTGGTGGTGGCGGGGTGCGCGATCCTCGAGACGATCCTCGATCTGTGGCCGGTCGAGCGGCTCGGGGTGGCCGATCGCGGAATCCGCGAGGGCATCCTGCGCCGGCTGATGGCGACCGCACGATGAGCCGCGGCGGATCGGGCGGGCACCAGCGCGTGCGCACCGCGCGCAACCGCAGCGCGCAATCGACCCGCTGGCTCGAACGCCAGCTCAACGACCCCTATGTCCGCCGCGCCAAGGCCGAGGGATATCGCAGCCGCGCGGCCTATAAATTGACCGAGCTCGACGAGCGTTTCGGGCTGCTCAAGGGCGCCAAGCGGGTGGTCGATCTCGGCATCGCGCCCGGCGGGTGGAGCCAGGTGGTGCGCCGCCGCCTGCCCAAGGCGGCGGTGGTGGGGATCGACCTGCTGCCGGTCGATCCGATCGACGGGGTGACGATCTTCCAGCACGATTTCATGGACGATGCCGCGCCGGGGATGCTGATCGACGCGCTGGGCGGCGCGCCCGATCTGGTGCTGTCGGACATGGCGGCGAACACCGTCGGGCATCCGCAGACCGATGCGTTGCGCACGATGGCGCTGGTCGAGACCGCCTTCGCCTTCGCGATCGAGGTGCTCGCACCGGGCGGGACGTTCGTCGCCAAGGTCTTCGCGGGCGGCGCCGATTCGTCGCTGGTGGCGGAGATGAAACGCCATTTCACCACCGTGAAGCACGCCAAGCCCCCGGCGAGCCGCAAGGGCAGCGTCGAATGGTTCGTCGTCGCGCAGGGGTTCAAGGGCCGCGCGGCGGGCGACTGATCAGCCGCGCGATCGCCCGCTGAGCGCCAGCACCACGGCCCCCGCCGCCGCCGACAGCAGCGAACCGGCGAGCACCCCCACCTTGACCTCGGCGATCAGCCGCGCGTCGCCGGGGAAGGCGAGCCCGCCGATGAACAGGCTCATCGTGAATCCGATCCCGGCGAGCAGCGCCATGCCGTGGATCTGCGCCCAGCTCACCCCGTGCGGGCGCCGCGCGATCCCCAGCCGCGCCGCGCCCCAGATCGCGCCGAAAATCCCGATCTGCTTGCCGAGGAACAGCCCCAGCGCCACCCCGATCACCACCGGCGCCGCGAGCGCGCTCCAGCCGACGCCCCCCAGCGCGACCCCGGCATTGGCGAAGGCGAACAGCGGGACGATCGCATAGGCCACCCAGGGATGAAGCGCATGTTCGAGCCGATGGAGCGGCGAATGCGGCGCATCGGGCGCACCGGGGGTCCGCACCAGCGGCACGAAGGCGGCGGTCGCCACCCCGGCGATCGTCGCATGGACCCCCGATTGCAGCACGAGCAGCCACAATATCGCACCGACCGCGAGATACGGCCACAGCGCGTGGACGCCCCGCCGGTTCATCACATACAGCACCGCCAGCGCCACCCCGGCGCCGACCAGCGCAACCGCGCGTATCTCCTCGGTATAGGCAAGCGCGATGATCGCCACCGCGCCCATATCGTCGACGATCGCGACGGTGGTGAGCAGCAGCTTGAGCGACGAGGGCACGCGCTTCCCCAGCATCGCCATCACCCCGATCGCAAAGGCGATATCGGTCGCCGCCGGGATCGCCCAGCCGCGTTGCAGCCCGGGGCTGTCGCCGACCACCAGCAGATAGGTGAGCGCCGGCACCGCCATCCCCGCCACCGCGGCGATGAACGGCAATTGCCGCTGGTCCGCCCGCGCCAGCCCGCCATCGGTCAGCTCGCGCTTGATCTCCAGCCCGACGAACAGGAAGAACAGCGCCATCAGCCCGTCGTTGATCCACAGATGGACCGTCATCGGCCCGAGCGCGGGCGCCAGCACCGGGCCGGTTTCGGCGTGGAGGATATGCGCGTAAAGCGCCGCCGTCGCCGGCAGGTTGGCGACGATCAGCGCCAGCGCCGCCGCGGCGACCAGCACGAAGCCGCCCGCCGCCTCGCCGCGCAGGAAATCGCGCAGGGCGGAAGTCGGGCCGCGCCGCGCCGCCGTCATGCCGCCCGCCCCAGAGCCTCCGCGATCAGCTTGCGGCTGTTGGCGATGCCGTAGAGCTTGATGAAGCTCCC
>NZ_MKRR01000106.1:118036-127033 GCF_001897045.1 Sphingomonas sp. 66-10 | reverse complement strand
ACCAGTCGCGCAATTCGGCGAACCCGCCGGTCTTGCCGATCTCATAGACTTCGTTCTGGATATCCTCCGCAGAGGCGTCCGCGGGCAGCGCGGCGAGCGCCGCGTCGAGCCGTTCGAGCGCCGCCACCTCGACCCCCTCGGGCGCGCGGCGCTTGAGCGTCGGCGCGACGAAATCGCGGTGATAGGCCAGCGCATAGCCGATCAGCCGATCGAGCTCGGGATAGCGCGCCGGCGAGGCATCGGCGACATAATTGCCGAGATAGCCCCATACCTGCTCGGGCGACGCCTCGCCCATCACCCCGACGAGGTTGAGCAACAGCCCGAAGGTCACCGGCAGATTGCCCTCGGGCAATCGCCCGTCGTGGATATGATGGACCGGGTTGCCGAGCCGCTCCTTGATCGCCTGCCCGGCATAATTGCCGCGGAACTGCCAATAGTCGTCGACCGCGCGCGGGATCACCCCCATGTGCAGCTGCTTGGCCTTCTTGGGCTCGCGATAGGCGTAGAAGGCGACCGATTCCTCGGGGCCGTAGGTCAGCCATTGTTCGAGGCTGAGCCCGTTGCCCTTGGACTTGGAGATCTTCTCGCCCTTCTCGTCGAGGAACAGCTCGTAGACGAGCGTCTCGGGCTTCCGCCCGCCGAGAATCTGGCAGATCCGCCCGCCGAGCGCCGCCGAATCGATCAGATCCTTGCCGTGCATCTCATAATCGACCCCCAGCGCCGCCCAGCGCATCCCCCAGTCGGGCTTCCACTGCAGCTTGGCCTTGCCGCCGAGGATGCTCTGCTCGATCGTCTCGCCTTCGTCGACGAAGCGGATCAGCCCCGCCTCGGCATCGACCACCTCGACCGGCACCTGCAGCACCACCCCCGACTTGGGGCTGACCGGCAGCACCGGCGAATAGGTCGCCTGGCGCTCGCCGCGCAGCGTCGGCAGCATCACCGCCATGATCGCATCATAGTTGCGCAGCACGTTGCGGAGCTGCTCGTCGAAGCGGCCCGCAGCATAATATTCGGTCGACGAAGCGAATTCGTAGTCGAAGCCGTAGCGATCGAGGAAGGCGCGCAGCATCGCATTGTTGTGATGCGCGAAGCTTTCGAACTTCTCGAACGGATCGGGCACCTGCGTCAGCGGCTTGCCGAGATATTGCGCGAGCATCGCCTGATTGGGGACATTGTCGGGCACCTTGCGCAGCCCGTCCATATCGTCGGAAAAGGCGATCAGCCGCGTCGGCTGGTCGGACAAAGCCTTGAATGCGTTGCGCACCATCGTCGTGCGCAGCACTTCGTTGAACGTGCCGATATGCGGCAGCCCCGACGGGCCGTATCCGGTTTCGAAGATGATCGCCTCGCCCCCCGGTTTGCCCTCGGGCCAGCGCTTGAGAAGCTTGCGCGCTTCCTCGAACGGCCAGGCCTTGGACTCTAGGGCTGCGGTGCGGAGATCATCAGTCATGGTGCGGTGCGACGTAGCGAGACGCGGCGGCGATGGCTAGGGCAACGGGAGCTCATCGAAACCGCGCGATCCGTTTGCCGATTGGTAACCATTAATCCGGCATAGCCCGTTCTATGGAACAGGTCGTCCCCATCCCCGCGTCCCAGGAAGGTGAGGAAAGCCGTCTCGCGTTGCGCAAGGCGGTGAAGATGCGTGCGCATTTGCGCGATCGCGGCACCACGCGCTTCGAGATCGAGGTGGTCGATCTCTCCACCACGGGATTTCGCGCGCATACCAGCTTTACGATGTGGCCGGGCCAGACCGTCTGGCTGACCTTGCCGGGGCTCGCCGCGCTCGAGGCGGTGGTCGCGTGGCGCGACAAGTTCAAATATGGCTGCGCCTTCGCCAAGCCGCTGCATCCGGCGGTGTTCGATCACATCGTCGCGCTCGGCAATAGTTAGGCGCGCACGCTGCGCGCCGATCGCAAGCGCAGCGAAGCGAAACTATTGCCCGGCCGGCGGGTCGGCAGAGCCGAACCCGTCCGACGACGCGGCGTTGCCGCGGCGCGCTCGCTTCCCTAAACCCCGTTCGGGCTGAGCTTTAACCCCCATTTGCCGTGAGCTTGAACCCCCCGTTCGCCCTGAGCCTGTCGAAGGGCTGCCCTTCCTCCGCGGAAGAAAGGGCAGGGCTTCGACAAGCTCAGCCCAAACGGGGAGAGTGAGGGATCAATCGAAAAGAGAAGAAACGCTCGATTCATCCGCGATCCGCCGGATCGCCTCCGCCAGCAGCGGCGCGATCGTCAGATGCCGGATGCGCTTGGCCTCGGAGATGATCTCCTGATTGCCGATCGAATCGGTGATCACCAGCTCGCGCAGCACCGATCCCTCGACCCGCGCCACTGCGCCGCCCGAGAGCACGCCGTGCGTCACATAAGCGACGACATCCTCCGCCCCCGCTTCCTTGAGCGCGGCGGCGGCGTTGCACAGGGTGCCGGCCGAATCGACGATATCGTCGATCAGGATGCAGAAGCGGCCTTCGACGTCGCCGATGATGTTCATCACCTCGGATTCGCCGGCGCGCTCGCGGCGCTTGTCGACGATCGCCAGCGGGGCATTGTCGAGCCGCTTGGACAAGGCGCGCGCGCGGACCACACCGCCGACGTCGGGCGAGACGACCATCAGATTCTTGTCGCCGAACCGCGCCTGGATATCGGCCGACATCACCGGCGCGGCGAACAGATTATCGGTCGGGATATCGAAGAAGCCCTGGATCTGCCCGGCGTGGAGATCGACCGAGAGCACGCGATCAGCGCCCGCGGTGGTAATCAGATTGGCGACGAGCTTGGCCGAGATCGGGGTGCGCGGGCCGGGTTTGCGGTCCTGCCGGGCGTAACCGAAATAGGGCACCACCGCGGTGATCCGCTTGGCCGAGGCGCGCTTGAGCGCATCGATGCAGATCAGCAATTCCATCAGATTGTCGTTCGCCGGGAAGCTGGTCGACTGGACGACGAACACGTCCTCGCCGCGCACATTCTCGCGGATCTCGACGAAGATCTCCTCGTCGGCGAAGCGGCGCACCAGCGCCTCGGTCAGCGGCAACTCGAGATAGGCGGCGATATCGCGCGCCAGCGGCAGATTCGAGTTCCCGGTCATCAGTTTCATTTGTGCGTGCCCTTCCGCGCCCCGAAGCGGCCGCCTTAATGCGGAGGGCTGGCGAGGGGAAGAGCAAGCGCCTAAGCGGGCGGCTATGACCGTGATCACCCGTTTCGCGCCGTCGCCCACCGGGCGGCTGCATGTCGGCAATATCCGCACCGCGCTGCACAACTGGCTGTTCGCGCAGAAGAATGGCGGGCGCTTCATGCTGCGCATCGACGATACCGATGCCGAACGCAGCGAGGAGCGTCATGTCGAGTCGATCCGCGCCGATCTGACGTGGCTCGGGCTTATCCCCGCCGACGAAGTGCGCCAGTCGGCCCGATTCGCGCTCTACCAGCGCCGATTCGATGAGCTGGTCGCGGCGGGGCGGATCTATCCCGCTTATGAAAGCGCGCAGGAACTCGATCTCAAGCGCAAGATCCAGCTCGGCCGCGGGCTGCCGCCGGTCTATGACCGCGCCGCGCTCGACCTTTCCGATGCCGATCGCGCGAAGCTCGAGGCCGACGGCGTGCGTCCGCACTGGCGCTTCCGCCTCGATCACGCCGCGCCGATCACCTGGCGCGATCTGATCCGCGGCGAGCAGCATTTCGACCCCGCGACGATGAGCGATCCGGTGGTGCGCCGCGCCGACGGGTCGTGGCTCTATATGCTGCCCTCGGTGATCGACGATATCGATCTCGGCATCAGCCATGTCGTGCGCGGCGAGGATCATGTCTCGAATACCGCGCTGCAGATCCAGATGTTCGACGCGCTCGGCGCCGCCCCGCCGGCCTTCGCGCATGAGGCCTTGCTCACGGGGAGCGAGGGCAAGCTTTCCAAGCGGCTCGGCAGCGTCGGGGTCGATCAGTTCCGCGAAGCCGGGATCGAACCGCAGGCGATCCGCGCCTTGCTCGCGCGGCTCGGGACGAGCGACCCGGTCGAGCCGGTCGGCGATGTCGCGCCGCTCGTCGCCGGGTTCGATTTCGCGCGCTTCGGGCGCGCGCCGGCGCGGTTCGACGAGGCCGAACTGGCGCAGCTCAACGCGCGGATCGTTCACTATCTCTCCTACGAGGCGGTGGCGACCCGGCTGCCCGCGGCAATGGGCGCCGCGGCGTGGGAAGCGGTGCGCCCCAACCTCGCCACCGTCGCCGAGGCCGCCGATTGGTGGCAGGTGATCGAGGGGCCGGTCGACGCCCCCGCGGCCGGCGAGGATGCCGATTATCTCGCCGAAGCGGCGGCGCTCGCCGCGACGATCGACTGGGCGGGCGATCCGTGGCACGCGCTGACCGCCGCACTCAAGGACGCGACCGGGCGCAAGGGCAAGCCGCTGTTCCTCCCGCTGCGCCGCGCGCTCACCGGGCGCGACCACGGACCCGATATGGCCGCGCTGCTCCCGCTGATCGGGCGCGATCGCGCGCTGGCGCGGCTCGCTCGATCATAATCGGCGCACGTTTTCCCCGATCGGGCTGAGCCTGTCGAAGCCCTGCACATTTCTTGCCTTGAAGAAGTGCAGCCCTTCGACAAGCTCAGGGCGAACGGCGGGAGCGCGGAGACCGCGACGCTCACCCGGCGCGGCACTCGCAATGTTACGTTACAAAGTCTCTTCTCGATCAGTTTGCGACGTTGTATCATCACCGAACCGGGCGACCGGCAAAAGGAGAAACAATCGAGAGGATCAGGCCAATGTATGCGGATCGTTTTGCCCAACCACGCAAGTTCAGTCCCAGTAGCCTCGCGATCGCGGTCGCGCTCAACGGGGCGGTGATGGCCGGGCTGATATTGTCGGTGCCGGCATTCAAGAAGAAGATCGATGACGTACTGATCATCAAGCCCATTCCGATCGATCAGCCCCCGCCGCCGCAACCGATCGAGCAGCCCCGGCCGAAAATTGCCCAACATCCGGCGCCCACCCCGCCGATCGACCGGGTCGAACCGCTGGTCGAGACGCCGCGCACGCCCACCTACGTCCTGCCGCCGCTTCCCCCGGTCGACCCGGGTATCGGCAATGCCGTCGACCGGATCATCGATCCCCCCGCCAAGCCCCCGGTGACGATCGATGCGACGATCGACCAGCGCTATGCGCGCGATTTCCAGCCCGCTTATCCCGCCGGCGAACAGCGGCTGGGCAACGAGGGCAAGGTAGTGATCCGCGTGCTGGTCGGCACCGACGGCCGGGTGAAGCAGGTCGAGCGCGTCTCCGCCCCGAGCGAGGCCTTCTGGCAGACCACCGAGCGCCAGGCGCTGACCCGCTGGCGCTTCCGCCCCGCGACCCGCGACGGGGTGCCGGTCGAAGCGTGGCGGACGATGACGGTGCGGTTCGAAATGACCTCCTGAGTGTTTTTCGCGGCGCCGGCCCGCGCCCCACCCGATCTCCCACGCGCGTATCCTGATGGGAGACCGGGTGGGGGAGCGGGCCGGTGCCGCCCTTTTCAAAACAGATGCTGGTATGTCCCGCCCCACGCGCCTATCTTGCGCCCTATGCAATTCTTCGCCCGCATGTCGCCGCTCCGCGCGCTGCGAGACCTCCGGCTGTTTCTGCATCAGCGCCAGCGGCATGAGCTGGTGTTCTTCATGCTGGCGGTGATGATCACGAGCTTCTTCGTCTTCGCCTTCATCAAGGATTCGCACGTCGAGAAGCCGTACAAGCCCGACATCATCTACGTGCAGCAATGGCGGCTCGACCGCACCGACGCCGAGATTCACGCGCAGCAGAAGATCGACCAGGCCAAGAAGGAAAAAGACGAAGCCGAGCTGGCCAAGGAGCAGGAAAAGACCCGCGCCGAATTCCAGCGGCTCGACGACAAATTGAAGCGCTGGGGCATCTGAGTGCCGGAATGGCGGTGCCGGCCCGCTCCTCCACCCGGCTTCCCACGAAAGTATCCTTGATGGGAGGCCAGGTGGGGGAGCGGGCCGGTGCCGATCAGTCGACGCCCGCCGACCAGCGCTGGATGGCCGCGGCGCTCGCGCTCGCCGCGCGGACGCGCGGGCGGACCGCCCCCAATCCCAATGTCGGCTGCGTGATCGTCAGCGACGGCCGCGTCGTCGGGCGCGGCTGGACCCAGCCCGGCGGGCGCCCGCACGCCGAGGCGATGGCGCTCGCCGAAGCGGGGGCGGCGGCGCGCGGGGCGACCGCTTATGTCACGCTCGAGCCGTGCGCGCACCGCTCGCCGCGCGGCCCGGCCTGCGCCGATCTGCTCGTCGCGGCGGGGGTCGCGCGGGTCGTCGCCGCGCTCACCGACCCCGATCCGCGCACCGACGGCGCCGGCCTCGCCCGGCTCGCCGCTGCCGGAATCGCGGTATCGACCGGGACATTGGCCCCCGCGGCGCGCGAGTCGATCGCCGGCTTCCTTACCCGCCGCACGCTTGGGCGCCCGCAGGTGACGCTCAAGCTCGCCACCTCGCTCGACGGCTGCATCGCGCTGATCGACGGCGAGAGCCGCTGGATCACCGGCCCGGAAGCGCGTGCGCACGCGCATCTCGAACGCGCGCGGCACGAAGCGATCCTCGTCGGCCGCGGGACCCGGGAGATCGACCGCCCACGACTCGACGTCCGCCTCCCCGGGCTCGAAAATCGCGCGCCGCAGCGCGTGATCCTGTCCTCGCGCCTAGTCGACGCCCCCGGCTGTACCGTCATCGCCAGCCCCGCCGATATCGCGACGCTTCCCGGCGACCATCTGCTGGTCGAGGGCGGCGCCGGCGCGGCGTCGGCCTTCCTCGCCGCCGATCTGGTCGATCGCCTGCTGATCTACCGCGCACCGATCCTGATCGGCGGCGGACGCGCCGCATTGGGCGACATCGGGCTCGCCAGCCTCGCCGACGCGCACGGCCGCTGGCGCCTCGACGACGCACGCGCGCTTGGCAGCGACCGGCTCGAGACCTATGTGCGCCAGCGATAGAGCAAGGACGCGATATGTTTACCGGGATCGTCAGCGACATCGGCACGATAAAAGCGGCGGAAGCCCGCGGCGATCTGCGCGTCGTGGTGGATACCGCCTATGACACCGCGGGGATCGATCTCGGCGCGTCGATTTCCTGCTCGGGCGTGTGCCTGACGGTCGTGGACAAGGGCCCGGGCTGGTTCGCGGTCGACGTTTCGGGCGAAACCACCAGCCGCACCGCGCAGGGCCAGTGGAGCGCCGGCCGCCGGCTCAACCTCGAACGCGCGATGAAGCTCGGCGAGGAGCTCGGCGGGCATATCGTCACCGGGCATGTCGACGGCGTCGCCGAGGTGGTCGAGATCGCCCCCGACGGCGATTCGCGGCGCATCGCGATCCGCGTGCCGGGCGATCTGGCGCCGTTCCTCGCCGCCAAGGGCTCGGTCGCGGTCGACGGCGTGTCGCTCACCGTCAACACTGTCGAGGATCGCGCCGACGGCACCCGTTTCACGATCAACCTGATCCCGCACACCCAGAAAGTGACGACTCTGGGCGGGCTTGCCCCCGGACAGCCGGTCAATATCGAGATCGACGTCCTCGCCCGCTATCTCCAACGGATGGAACATTATCGTGCCAAAGCCGGCTGAACTCGCGCGCCTGCGCCACGCCTTCCTCTCCTCCCCCGAGGAGATCATCGAAGAGGCCAAGAACGGCCGGATGTTCATCCTGGTCGACGACGAGGATCGCGAGAATGAGGGCGATCTCGTCATCCCGGCACAGATGGCAACGCCGGAGAAGATCAACTTCATGGCGCGTCACGGCCGCGGGCTGATCTGCCTCGCGCTCACCAAGTCGCGGGTCGACCAGCTCGGGCTCGATCTGATGAGCCGCAACAACGGCACGCGGCATGAAACCGCCTTCACCGTCTCGATCGAGGCGCGCGACGGGGTCACCACCGGAATCTCCGCCGCCGATCGCGCGCGGACCGTCGCGGTGGCGATCGACGCGGGCAAGGGGAAGGACGAGATCGTCACCCCCGGCCATGTCTTCCCGCTCGTCGCGCGTGAGGGCGGGGTGCTGGTGCGCGCCGGGCATACCGAGGCGGCGGTCGACGTCGCACGGCTCGCCGGGCTCAACCCCTCGGGCGTGATCTGCGAGATCATGAACGAGGACGGGACGATGGCGCGGCTCGACGACCTCGTCGCCTTCGCGCAGCTCCACAACCTCAAGATCGGCACGATCCGCGATCTCATCGCCTATCGCCGCCGCCACGATCATCTCGTCGAGAAACAGGCCGAGATGACGTTCGAATCGCGCTGGGGCGGCACGTGGCGCGCGATCACCTTCTTCAACAAGGCGACCGGCGACGAGACGATCGCGCTGGTCAAGGGCCGGATCGATCCCGCCAAGCCGACTCTGGTGCGGATGCACACCGCGAGCTTCTTCGTCGACATGTTCGGCGAGCAATCGGATCGCACCGGGCTGCTGTCGCGCTCGATGGAGCTGATCGCCGAGGAGGGCGCCGGGGTGATCGTGGTGATCAACCGCCCGATGCAGGGCGCGGTCACCCGCTTCATGAAGGCGCGCGCCGAGGGCAAGGGGCCGGGCGCCCCCGAGATCGAGGAATTGCGCGATTACGGCGTCGGCGCGCAGATCCTCGCCGAGCTGGGGGTGGAGGAGATGATCCTCCTCACCAACACGCATCACGCGCTGATCGGGCTCGAAGGCTATGGCCTGTCGATCGTCGCCGAACGCGCTATCACCGGCACCGGCGCGGCATAACCACGTAACAAAAGGCATCGCATCATGGCCCGCGTCCTTATCGTCGAAGCGCGTTTCTACGATCATCTCAACGACATGCTCATCGCCGGCGCGCGCGCCGCGATCGAGGAAGCCGGGCATCAGGCGGAGATCGTCACCGTCCCCGGCGCACTCGAAATCCCCGGCGCGATCGCGCTGGCGGCGGAGACCGGCCGGTACGACGCTTATGTCGCGCTGGGCGTGGTGATCCGCGGCGAGACCTATCATTTCGAGATCGTCGCGAACGAAAGCGCGCGCG
>NZ_MKRR01000106.1:115901-118022 GCF_001897045.1 Sphingomonas sp. 66-10 | reverse complement strand
CCGAGGACGAGGCGCAGGCGATCCGCCGCGCCGATCCGGGCCAGCTCGACAAGGGCGGCGGCGCGGCGCTCGCGGCGCTGGCGATGCTGAAGTTGCGCGACCGCTTCGCCTGACATGCCGACCGAGCCGCCTCCATCGCGCTATCGCGTGGTGGAGCGCGGCCGCCGGCTGGAGGTGATCGATACGCGCGTCACCGGCGCCGTGCCCGGCGGCCAGCCGATGAGAGAGGCCCGTCGCCCGCGCCGCGAAGGCCGCGTCGACGGCTCGTTCACCACCGCACGCTTCTACGACGACAAGGCGCCGCGCCGGATCGCGTTCGATGCCGCCGCGCGCGACCGTCTCGGTCGGCTGCGGCTGGTCGCGATGATTGCTGCAATGGCCTGGGTGATGCTGGCGGTGTGGCAGCCGTGGGTGGCGCTGGCACCGCTGGCGATCCTTGCCAGCAACGGGCCGCGCCGCACGACGCGGCAGCGACTTACCCGCTGGCTCGATCGCTACGAGCAGGGGTAAGCGCCACCGGTCGCGCGGTTTCACGCCGCTTCGAGCGCCGGATAGTCGGTATAGCCCTCCGGCCCGCGGTCGTAGAAGGTCTTCGGGTTGGGCGTATTGAGCGGCGCGCCGTCGCGGAAGCGCTCGACCAGATCGGGATTGGCGATGAACAGCCGCCCCCAGCTGATCGCATCCGCCACGCCCGACGCGAGATCGGCCTCGGCCCCCGCCAGCGAATAATCCTGGTTGAGCACCAGCGGCCCGGCAAAGGCGGTGCGGATCTGCGGGCTCAATTTGGGCACGCTGCTGCTGCCGAACGTCCCCTCGGGCGAGAGCTCGCGCAATTCGAGGAAGGCGATGCCGAGATCGCTCAGCATCTTCGCCGCGGGGATGAAGACGCGCGCCGGATCGCTGTCGTCGGCGCCTTGCGTGTCGCCGTTGGGCGACAGCCGCACCGCGGTGCGCGCCGCGCCGACCGTCGCGATCACCCGCTCGGTCGCTTCGCGCAGCAGCCGGATGCGGTTCTCGGGCGACCCGCCGTAATCGTCGTCGCGATCGTTGACCCCGTCGCGCAGGAATTGATCGATGAGATAGCCGTTGGCGGCGTGGATCTGCACCCCGTCGAACCCGGCGGCGATCGCGTTGCGCGCGGCGGATTCATAATCGTCGACCACCTGGCGGAGGTCGTCGAGTGTCGCCGGGCGCGGCACGTCATAGGGATTCTTCTCAGGCACCGCATAAGGCGCCCGCGCCGACCCCGAGGAGAGCGACTGCATCCCGGTGACGTCGGGCCGCGCGAGCCGCCCCATATGCCAGAGCTGCGCGAAGATCCGCCCGCCGGCGCGGTGCACCGCCTCGGTCACCGGCTTCCACGCCTCGACCTGGCTCGGGAGCCACAGCCCTGGCGCATGCGGCCAGCCCAGCCCGTGGCGGCTGATCCCGGTCGCCTCGCTGATGATCAGCCCGGCGCCGGCGCGCTGGCGATAATATTCGATCATCAATTCGGTCGGCACATGGCCTTCGGTGGCGCGGGTGCGCGTCAACGGCGCCATGAAGATACGATTGGGCGCGTCGATTGCGCCGATTTTGATCGGATCGAACAGAGTGGGCATCGATTCCCTTTCAGTTGCGCTTTGCTACCTGACGCGACGCAGATAGGCGGTTAAGGGGCAGCATGCATCAGGCGACGCCGACAAGAAAAGCTATTGCCGCGCCAAGCCGATCCGCGCTGGCTTTCGCCGCGCTGATCGGCGGCAATGTCGCGCTCGCGTTCGGCCCGTGGTTCGTGCGGATGGCGGATGTCGGGCCGGTCGCCGCCGGATTCTGGCGCATCTCGCTCGCCGCGCCGTTGCTGCTGCTGCTCGCGCGCGCCACCGGTAGCCGGCCATTCGCGCAGAGCCGCGGGCTCGGCTGGGTGCTGTTCGCCTCGGGGCTGCTGTTCGCCGGCGATCTCGCCACCTGGCATGTCGGGATCCACCACACCAAGCTCGCCAACGCCACCTTGTTCGGCAACAACGCCTCGCTGATCTTCCCGATCTACGGCTTCATCGTCGCGCGCGCCTGGCCGACCCGCACGCAGGGCGCCGCATTGTTGCTCGCGCTGGTCGGGGCGGTGGTGCTGCTTGGGCGGTC
>NZ_MKRR01000106.1:113158-115875 GCF_001897045.1 Sphingomonas sp. 66-10 | reverse complement strand
GCGGATGCAGCCTTTGCCCGCGCTGGCGCTGTCGTCGCTCGCCGCCGGCCCGCCGCTGCTGATCGCGGCGCTCGCGCTGGGCGAGCCGATCATGCCGCAGCATTGGATGCCGCTGCTCGCTCTGGCGCTGGCCAGCCAGGTGCTCGGGCAAGGGCTGATGATCTTTGCGCTCGGCCAATTGACGCCGCTCGTCATCGGCATCGCCTTGCTCACCCAGCCGATCGTCGCAGCGGCGATCGGCTGGGTCATCTATGGCGAGCGGCTCGGCGCGATCGACCTGTTCGGCGCGGCGCTGGTGGCGGTTGCGCTGGTGCTGGTGCGTCGGCCGTCGGGGGGTGATAGAGAGGCGACATGACCGATCCTGCCCCCGACCTTTCCGACGCGACGCTCGACGAGATCCGCGCCGCGCTCGCCCCGCGCATCGCCGCCAATGCCGCGTTCGACGGCTGGGCGGCGGCGGCGCGTGATCTGGCGGCGGACTCGCTCGGGGTCGATCGCGACGTCGCCGCGCTGGCGCTGCCCGATGCGATGGCGATGATCGATGCCTGGTTCGCCGCGATCGACGCCGCGATGCTCGCCGTGCTCCCGCCCGAACGGCTCGCCGCGATGAAGATTCGCGCACGGATCGCCGCCCTGGTCGAGGCGCGGATCGACGAGATCGCGCCGAATCGCGAATCGCTGCGCCGCGCGCTCGCGATCCTCGCCCTGCCGCAGCATGTCGCGCACGGCGCGCGGCTGGCGTGGCGCACCGCCGATACGATCTGGCGCGCCGCCGGCGACACCGCGACCGACTATAACCATTATACCAAGCGCACGATCCTGCTCGCCGTCTATGCCGCGACGATGACGATGCTGCTCGACGACGAGAGCGAGGGGCAGGCCGAGACGCGCGCCTTCCTCGCGCGGCGGATCGACGGGATCATGCGGTTCGAGAAGGCCAAGGCCGGCTTCCTGCGCCGCGCGGCGCACCGCCCGAGCCTGTCACGCTTCGTCGGGCGGCTGCGTTATCCGGTGGTGTAAAACCGCGCATAGGCAATTGATAATCGTTCGCATCATCGTTAGATCGAGGCTGTGCTCGCTCCGATCCCCAGCCTCGAATCGCTTCCCTTGCGCCACCCGGCGACGATCGCCGCGATCGCCTGGGACCGGCTCGCATTGCCCGAGGCGCGGCGGCTGCGCGAGCTGGGCTTCGACGAGGGCGTCGGGGTCGAGGTGCTCCACCGCGCGTCGCTGGGGCGCGGGCCGATCGCGTGCCGCATCGGGCGGATGACGGTGGCGCTGCGCCGCACGGTCGCCGCGACGATCACAGTGTCGCTGGGATAATGTCGACGCTGCCGCTGATCGCGCTGGTCGGCAATCCCAACGCCGGCAAGAGCGCGCTGTTCAACGCGCTGACCGGCGCGCGGCAGAAGGTCGGCAATTACCCCGGGGTCACCGTCGAGCGCCACTCGGGCCGCTTCGCGCTCGACGACGGCCGCCCGATCGAGCTGGTCGACCTGCCCGGCGCCTATAGCCTCGACCCCGCCTCCCCCGACGAGCGCGTCACCCGCGACGTGCTGACCGGCGCCCAGGCGGGCGAGCGGCTGCCCGACGCCCTGGTGGTGGTGGTCGACGCCGCCAATCTCGACAATCACCTGCGCTTCACGCTCCAGCTCATCGCGCTCGGGCTGCCGGTGGTGGTGGCGCTCAACATGATCGACCTCGCCGAGCGCGACGGGCTGACGCTCGATCCCGCGGTGCTGGCGCGCGAGCTCGGCGTGCCGGTCGTCCCCACCGTCGCGGTGCGCAAGCGCGGGCTCGATGCCCTGCGCCACGAACTCACCCTCGCGGTCGACGGCAGCGAGGCGCGCGCGCTGCGCGCGTCGGACGGCAGCGTCCATGACGATATCGCCACCTTGCAGCGCCGCGCCCGCGCGATCTCCGCCGCGGCGACGCTCCACGAAACCCCGGTGCGGCGCTGGACGCATATGCTCGACGCGGTCGCGCTCCACCCGGTCTTCGGGCCGATCCTGCTCGTCACCCTGCTGTTCGTGATGTTCCAGGCGGTGTTCAGCTGGTCGGAAGCGCCGATCGGCCTGATCGAGGATGCGTTCAAGGCGATCGAGGCCGGGGTCACCGGGCTGATGCCCGACACGATCCTGCGCTCGCTGATCACCGACGGGGTGATCGCCGGGGTCGGCGCGGTCATCGTGTTCCTGCCGCAGATCCTGATCCTGTTCCTGTTCATCCTCGTCCTCGAGGCATCGGGCTATATGGTCCGCGCCGCTTTCCTGATGGACCGGCTGATGGCGGGGGTCGGTTTGTCGGGGCGCGCGTTCATCCCGCTCCTGTCGAGCTTCGCCTGCGCCGTCCCCGGGATCATGGCGACGCGCACGATCGACGACGAGAAGGACCGGCTGACGACGATCCTGATCGCCCCGCTGATGACCTGTTCCGCGCGGCTCCCGGTCTATACGATCATCATCGGCGCCTTCATCCCCAATACCCGCGTGCTGCCGTTCGTCGGGCTGCAGGGGCTGGTGCTGCTCGGGCTCTATCTGATGGGGATCGCCGGCGCCTTCTGCGCCGCTTTGTTCCTGCGCCGCACGGTGACCAAGGGCGCCTCCTCGGGCTTCATGATGGAGATGCCCAAATATCAATGGCCGCGCCTCAACGACGTGCTGATCGGGCTGTGGAGCCGCGCGCAGATCTTCCTCAAGCGCGCCGGCACGATCATC
>NZ_MKRR01000106.1:107051-113105 GCF_001897045.1 Sphingomonas sp. 66-10 | reverse complement strand
GGTGGTGGTCAAGCCGATCGGGTTCAACCGCGATATCGCGCTGGCGCTGATCCCGGCGATGGCGGCGCGCGAGGTGGCGGTCTCGGCGATCGGCACCGTCTATGCGGTCGACGACGCCGAGTCCGACAAGGGCCAGCGCAGCATCGTCGACAATCTGCGCCACCGCTGGTCGCTGCCCACCGCGCTCGCCTTCCTGATGTGGTTCGTCTTCGCGCCGCAATGCATCTCGACGATCGCGGTCACCCGGCGCGAGACGAACGGGTGGAAATGGCCGCTGTTCATGATTGGCTATCTGTTCACCGCCGCCTATGTCATGGCGGGTATCACATATTGGCTGGCGGTGGCCGCCGGCCTTTGAGGGGCTTTCATGGCAGGCAGCGTCAACAAGGTAATTCTCGTCGGTAATCTGGGGCGCGATCCCGAATCGCGCACCTTCCAGAACGGCGGCAAGGTGGTGAATCTGCGCATCGCCACGTCGGAAACGTGGAAGGATCGCAACACCGGCGAACGCAAGGAGCGCACCGAATGGCATTCGGTGGCGATCTTCAACGAAGGGCTCGCCAACGTCGCCGAACGCTATCTGCGCAAGGGCTCGAAAGTCTATATCGAAGGCCAGCTCCAGACCCGTAAGTGGCAGGACCAGAACGGCCAGGATCGCTATTCGACCGAGATCGTGCTGCAGGGCTTCAACAGCGTGCTGACGATGCTCGACGGCGCGCCCGGCGGTGGCGGCGGTGCGGGCGGTGGCGCGCGTGACGATTGGGGTGGCGGCGACAGCGATTTCGGCGGCGGCTCCTCGGGCGGCGGCTTCGGCCAGACCCGGAGCGGCGGCGGTGCGAGCGGCGGCGGCAACAACGCCGGCGGCAGCAGCTTCGGCCAGACCCGCGGTGGCTTCGCCGACGATCTCGATGATGACGTGCCGTTCTGAAGGCGCCCTTGGCGAACGATTCCGCCCAACAACTCGATGAGATCGCCCGCGCGCGGGTGATGGCGCTCTACGACCTCGCGGGCGCGCGCGAAGAAGGCGCGCTCGACGATATCGCGCGCTTCGCCGGGCAATTGTGCGACACCCCGGTGGCGCTGGTCAGCGTGGTCGAGGAGCAATTCCAGCGCTTCCTCGCGCGGGTCGGCACCGATCTCGCCGAAACCCCGCGCAGCCAATCGTTCTGCGCGCATGCGATGCACGGCCATAAGGTGATGGAAGTGCCCGACGCGGCGCGCGATCCGCGCTTCGCCGACAATGCGCTGGTCACCGGCCCGCCGCATATCCGCTTCTACGCCGGGGCGCCGCTCGTCTCGCGCGAGGGGGTGCCACTCGGCGCCTTGTGCGTGATCGACGAGCAGCCGCGCGACGGGCTCACCGCCTTCCAGCGCGAAGGAATGGAATTGCTCGCGCTCGCCACGCTCGGCCGGCTCGAGGAGCGCCGCGCCGCGCGCGAGGCGGCGCATACCCGCGCCGCCTTGGCCGAAAGCGAGCTGCGTTTCCGCACGCTGGCCGATACGATGCCGCAAATGGTGTGGTCGGCGCGACCCGACGGTCACAACGATTATTTCAACGCGCGCTGGTATGCCTTCACCGGGGTCGCCGAGGGCGCGACCGACGGCACCGGCTGGGCGGAGGTATTCCACCCCGACGATCGCGATCAAGCCTGGTCATTGTGGCGGCGCAGCCTGGCGGACGGCGAGCCCTATCAGATCGAATATCGCCTGCGGCGCCACGACGGCGTCTATCGCTGGGTGCTCGGCCGCGCGCTGCCGATCCGCGACGCCGGCGGGCAGATCACCCGCTGGTTCGGCACCTGCACCGATATCCACGAGCAGAAACTGGCGCTCGACGAGCGCGAGATCATCAGCCACGAACTGTCGCACCGGATCAAGAACATCTTCGCGGTGATCGCCGGGCTGATCCAGTTCGCCGCGCGGGTCCGCCCCGAATTCGCCCCCGCCGCGCACGATCTGCGCGAGCGGGTGACCGCGCTTGGCCGGGCGCATGATTTCGTCCGCCCGCACAGCCTGGAAACCCGCCCGTCGCTGCAGCGCGACAGCCTCCACGGCCTGTTCGCCGAATTGTTCGAGCCTTATCAACTCGCCGAGCGATCGCGCATCACGGTCGGCGGCATGGATGTCGCGATCGACGATCGCGCCGCGACCCCGATCGCGCTGCTGTTCCACGAGCTTGCCACCAATGCCGCCAAATATGGCGCGCTCGCGCAGGACGGCGGCACCGTCTCGCTCGACGTGGCGGCCGACGGCGACGCGACGCACCTCGTCTGGCGCGAAACCGGCGGCCCCGCCGTCACCGCGCCCGCCGCGCAGGGCGGGTTCGGCAGCCAGTTGATCGAGCTGAGCGCGGTCCGCCAGCTCGGCGGCGCGGTCGAGCGCGACTGGCGGCCGGAGGGGTTGGTGGTGTCGATAAAGCTGCCCGCCGCTGCGCTTACGCGCAGGGGGTGAAGCGCATGATATCGGCGTTGCCCGGCGATACGCCGTCGAACGCCAAAGCGGCGGCGGCGCGGATCGCGGCTTCGCTGAACGGCTTGCGGATATAGCCGATCGCGCCGCAATCCCCCGCGATCTGCGCCGGATTGGCGGTGACGAACACCACTTTCACCCCATGATCGCGCACGATCCGCGCGGCGATCGCCGGCCCGGTCGCGCCGTCGCGCAGATTGACGTCGACGAAGGCGAGCGAACAGCGCGGCGCGGCGGCCAGCGCCTCGTGCGCATCAGCGGCGATCGCAGCGACCGAGTAACCGGCATCGGTGAGGATCCGTTCCAGATCCAAAGCGACGAAGATCTCGTCCTCGACAATCAACGCTGACTTACGCATGCCCTGTCCGAAATTACTTCCGGTGCAAACTACCCGAATCGCCTGCGGTTCCCCGCAACAGGAAGACGGCATGTTCGGCGAGCATATTTGCCGCCGCCGATGTGGTTTTTCTGCCACGCGACAGGAACCACGCTCCTTCGGTGACGATCCCCTGTTCGGCGAGATGCGCGCGGAAATCGTCGATCGTCAAATGGTGGATATTGGGGGTGTCGTACCAGCGTTCGGGGAGCAGCCGCGTCACCGGCATCCGCCCCCCCCACAACAGCGACAGCCGCACCCGCCAATGCGCGAAATTGGGGAAGCTGACGAAGGCGCGGCCGCCGATCCGCAGCAGATCGCGCAACACCTTGTCGGGCGCGCGGCACGTCTGCAGCGTCTGGCTGAGGATCGCATAATCGAAGCTCTGGTCGGGATAATCGGCGAGATCGGTATCGGCATCGCCCTGGATCACCGACAGCCCGCGCCCCACCGCCGCGGCGACATTGCCCGCATCGAGCTCCAGCCCGCGCGCATCGACCCCCTTTGTATCGCGCAGCGCCGCCATCAGCAGCCCGTCGCCGCACCCGACATCGAGCACCCGCGCGCCCGGCGCGACATGATCGGCGATCACCGCAAGATCGGGCCGCAGCGTCATGCCCCCGCTCCCAGGAAACCCGCGACGACGCGGTACAATTCGGGCGAATCGAGCAGGAAGGCGTCGTGGCCGTAGGGGCTCGACAATTCCATGAAGCTGACCGGCGCCCCCGCGGCGTTGAGCGCATGGACGATCGCGCGCGATTCGCGCGTCGGATAGAGCCAGTCGGTATCGAAGCTGACGAGGCAGAAACGCGCGCGGCTGGCGCGGAAGGCATTGGCGAGCAGCCCGCCATGTTCCTCGGCGAGATCGAAATAGTCCATCGCGCGGGTGATATAGAGATAGGAATTGGCGTCGAACCGGTCGACGAAGCTCAGCCCCTGGTGGCGCAGATAGCTTTCGACCTGGAAATCGGCGTCGAACCCGAACGACTTGGCGTCGCGCGCCTGCAGCCGCCGGCCGAATTTCTCGGTGAGCCCCGCTTCGGACAGATAGGTGATATGCGCCGCCATCCGCGCCACCGCGAGCCCGGCGGCGGGCACCTCGCCGTTATAATAGTCGCCGTTGTTCCAGCGGGGATCGGCCATCACCGCCTGGCGGCCGACCTCGTGGAAGGCGATATTCTGCGCCGAATGCCGCGCCGCCGAGGCGATCACCACCGCCGCCGCGACGCGATCGGGGAAGGTCGCCGCCCAGGACAAGGCCTGCATCCCCCCCATCGATCCGCCGACCACCGCGGCGAGCCGCGCGACCCCGAGATGATCGAGCAGCATCGCCTGCGCGCGGACCATGTCGCGGATCGTGATCACCGGGAAAGCCATCGCATATTCGCGCGCCGTCGCCGGATCGATCGTCGCCGGGCCCGAGCTTCCCATGCACGATCCCAGCACATTGGCGCACACCACGAACATCCGGTCAGTGTCGATCGGCCGCCCGGGGCCGACCATCGCGGTCCACCACCCCGGCTTGCCGGTGCGCGGATGCGGCGAGGCGACGAACTGGTCCATCGTCAGCGCGTGGCAGATCAGCACCGCATTGCCGCCGTCGGGCGCCAGCGTGCCATAGGTTTCATAGGCGATCTCGACCGGCGCGAGCATCCCCCCGCCGTCGAGCCTGAGCGGCCCCGGCAGCACGATATGGCGCCCAAGGCCGTAACGCTGATCGTCTGACATCGTGGCGATGCGTTAGCGGGGAGCGGCGGTGCCCACAACACCCGCTCCCCATCGCTCAGCATCCCGCCCTTTCCCGTCCACCCCGGTGCAGGCCGGGGTCCAGTGCCGACCGGCCCGCTGCTGGACCCCGGCCTGCGCCGGGGTGGCGGAAAGGCAGTTGGCGGGGAAAGCGGTTCGCCCCCCTTGCCCTCCACGCCCGCGCCCGCGTAAGCGCGCGGGCATGACCAATGCACCCGTCCCCAAGCCGTGGATCATGGAGATCGCCCCCTATATCCCGGGCCGCTCCACCACCGATGATGGCCGCAAGGTCGCCAAGCTCTCGTCGAACGAGAACCCGCTCGGCACCAGCCCCAGGGCGCGCGAAGCCTTTGCCAGCGCCGCGACCAGCCTCGAACGCTACCCCGATGCCAGCGCGACCGAATTGCGCGACACGCTGGCCGCGAAGCACGGGCTGGATCCGGCGCGGATCATCTATGGCAACGGATCGGACGAGGTGCTCCACCTCGCCGCCGGCGCCTTCGCCGGGCCGGGCGACGAGGTGATCTACGTCAATTACGGTTTCTCGGTCTATCCGATCGCCACCCGCCGCGTCGGCGCGACCCCGGTGGTGGCGCCCGACAAGGATTATGCCACCGACGTCGACGCGATCCTCGCCGCGGTCACCGATCGCACGCGGATCGTGTTCATCGCCAACCCCAACAACCCGACCGGCACCTATGCCCCGCGCGGCGAGATCGAGCGGCTCCATGCCGGGCTGCGGCCCGACATCCTGCTCGTCATCGACCACGCTTATGCCGAATATATCGACGGCGGCGACGACGACGGCGGGATGGCGCTGGCGCAAAATGCCCCCAACGTGCTGGTGACCCGCACCTTCTCCAAGATGTACGGCCTCGCCGCGGAGCGCATCGGCTGGGGCTATGCCGCGCCCGCGATCATCGAGGCGATGCACCGCATCCGCCTGCCCTTCTCGATCACCATCGCCGGGACGGCGGCGGCGGTCGCGGCGCTCGGCGATACCGACTTCGTCGCCAGCACGCGCGATCATAATGCGCAATGGCGCGCGTGGTTCGCCGACGAGATCGCCAAGCTCGGCAATGCCGGGCTGCGCGCGATCCCCAGCCAGGCCAATTTCATCCTCGTGCTGTTCGAGGGCGAGCTGAGCGCCGAGACCGCCTACAAGGGGCTGATGGACGCGGGCTATATCGTCCGCTGGCTGCCCGGCCAGGGGCTGCCGCACGGGCTGCGCATCACGATCGGCACCGCGGAGGAAACGCAAGGCGTGATCGCCGCGCTGCGCCGGATGGCCGGGGCCTGATGCTGCCGTTCGCGCGCGTCACGATCATCGGGCTGGGGCTGATCGGCTCGTCGATCGCGCGCGCGGTGCGCGAGACGATGCCGACGGTGCGGCTTACCGGGCATGACGCGAGCGCCGAGGTGCGCGAGATCGCCCGCCGGCTCGACCTGCTCGACGATGTGAC
>NZ_MKRR01000106.1:106020-107040 GCF_001897045.1 Sphingomonas sp. 66-10 | reverse complement strand
GGCGGAGATCGCCGCCGATCTGCCCGCCGAGGCGATCGTCAGCGACGTCGGCTCGTCTAAGGAATCGGTCGCGAAGGCGCTGCGCGAGGCGCTGCCAGGCGCGATCGTCGTTCCCGCGCACCCCGTCGCCGGCACCGAGCAGAGCGGCCCCGAGGCGGGGTTCGCCTCCTTGTTCCACGGCCGCTGGTGCATCGTCACCCCGCTGGCGGACGGCGACGCGGCCGCCGCGGCGCGGGTCGGCGAATTCTGGCGCCGGCTCGGCAGCAATGTCGAGACGATGGCGCCCGATCACCACGATCGCGTGCTCGCCATCACCAGCCATCTGCCGCACCTCATCGCCTATACGATCGTCGGCACCGCCAACGACCTCGCCGAGGTGACCGAATCCGAGGTGATCAAATTCTCCGCGGGCGGCTTTCGCGACTTCACCCGCATCGCCGCGTCGGACCCGACGATGTGGCGCGACGTGTTCCTCACCAACAAGGAAGCGGTGCTGGAGATGCTCCAGCGCTTCAGCGAAGATCTGTCTCAGCTCCAGCGCGCGATCCGCTGGGGCGACGGCGACACCCTGTTCGAGCATTTCACCCAGACCCGCGCGATCCGCCGCTCGATCGTCGATCAGGGCCAGGACGATGCCGCGGCCGATTTCGGGCGCAAGCACGACTGAGCTTCCACTTCCCCTTCTTCTCTGCGCCCCTCCCTTCGCCACGGAGGGGAGCAAAGGGGCGGGCCGCCTATTTCTCTAGCGCGTTGATCTCCGCCCACACGCGCCGTTCCGCCTCGCGACGCGGCAGGCCGGCGGGGATCGGCGCGCCGATGCGGAAGGTCACCACGCCGGGATGCTTCGCCCCTTTTTTGGGAAGCAGCCGCCCGCTGTCGGTGGCGATCGGCACCACCGGCAGGTCGAGCGCCTTGTACAGCCCGGCAAATCCCGAGCGCAGCGGCGGCTGCTCGCCCGGCGCGACCCGCGTCCCCTCCGGATAGACGATCACCGACCGCCCCGAGGCCTTGGCCGCCGCT
>NZ_MKRR01000106.1:101994-105951 GCF_001897045.1 Sphingomonas sp. 66-10 | reverse complement strand
TCGCCGGGCCGTCGAGGATCAGCTGCAGCTCGAGCGTCTCGTACATCGCCTGATGCTTGGCGGCGTAGAGAAACTGCCCGCGCGGCACCGCCCCCTCCACCCGGCTCTCGATCCCCAGGATCGTGCGCATCGCCCAGCGGTGGACCCTCGCCCAGAAATGCGCATAGCCGATCATCGCGCGCTGCCCGGCGAGCGCGACGAGCGGCACGAGCAGCACGATCGGCACCGATACCGCGTAGAAGAAGGTACGAAACGCGATCGTCCGCAGCCAGTCGCTCATTTGCCGACGCCCAGCCACAATACGATGCGGCGTAGAATCAACTTATTGTATTCGTTCACTAATTGCCTCAGTCGTGGTTCGGTCGAGACGCCGTCGCGGACGATGACCGCATCGTCGTCGAGCGCGGCATGCAATTCCATCCGCGCGCGCGCCATATGCCAGTCGGAGGTGACGAGCCGCACCGAACGATAGTGATGCTGCCGCACCCAGCCGGCGGTCTCCTCGGCGTTGGAACGCGTATCGACCGCCTGCCGCCCGAGATCGACGCAGCAGTCGATCGCCGCGGCATGACCGAAGACGTCGGCGAGATCGCTCTTGCTCACCCCCGGCGCCACTCCGGTGACCAGCATCCGCGTCGCGCGCTTTTCCTCGATCAGCGCCAGCCCGCGCGCGATCCGCCCCGCCCCGCCGGTCGGCACGACGATCGCATCGGTCCGCGCGACATCCGAGGGCTGGGCGAGCAGCAGCGTGAAGGCTGCGAAGCCCAGCCCCCATGCCACCGCGATCAATCCGATCAGCCGGCTGATCATAAGATGCGCCCCAGCGCACGCGTCACCGCGATCCGCGCGGCGAGCATCGCCAGCAAAGCGAAGACGAGCGGCAACAGCGCGAGCATCAGCCACGCCCCCGCCCCCAGCCCGGCGCCGCCGAGCAATTCCGACCCGAGCCCCGACGCGCGCGCGCCGATCAGCGCCACCGTCGCCAGCGCCGCCGCGCCGCCCGCCACGCCGCCGACCAGCGCATCGCGCGCGATGCGGCGCTGGAACAGCCGCGCGATCTGCACGTCGGTCGCGCCGAGCATATGCATCACCTCGATCGTTGCGCGATGCGCGTCGAGCCCGGCGCGCGCCGCGACGACCACCACCGTCGCGGTCGCGGTTGCCATCAGCGCGACCAGCCCCAGGCCCAGCCAGGTCGCGAACGACAGCATCCCGGCGACGGAGGCCATCCAGCTGGCATGCGCGTCGATCCGCGCCGCCGGCGCCACCCCGCGCACCGCCGCGGTCACCCGGGCGAGCGTCGCGGGCGCGGTGTCGGCGAGATCGACGTCGATCATCGCGGGCAGCGGCAGATCGGCGTCATTGGCCTCCGCCCCCAACCACGGCCGCAGCAGGTCGGCGAGCGCGGCGCGGCTCACCGGGGCGACCCGCGTCACCCCCGGCGTCGCGCGCAGCCGCGCCGCGAGCCGCGCCGCCAGCGCCGCGCGCGCATCGGGCGCGCCGCTGGTCAGCTGGACGGTCAGCCGCCCTGCGATCGCGCGCTCGAGCGCCCCCGCCGCATTGCGCGTCGCCAGCCCCATCGCCGCGGAGAGCACCGTCAGAAACAGCATGATCGCGATCACATAGCTCATCGCGCGTCCGTCGCGCGCATTGTCGAGCAACCGGGCGGTCGACGCTGCCATCGTCAATCGCGCCGCGCGGGGGGATTGCGCAGCAGCCCGGTCGGATCCTGCAGCCGCCCGCGATCGAGCCGCATCATCTGCGCCTCGCTCACGCGATTGAGCAGGTGCAGATCGTGGGTCGCGACGAGCACCGTCGTCCCCAGCCGGTTGAGCGAGTCGAACAACAATAACAGCCGCTCGGCCATCTCGGGATCGACGTTGCCGGTCGGCTCGTCGGCCACGAGGATCTCGGGCCGTCCGATCACCGCGCGCGCGATCGCGACGCGCTGCTGCTCGCCGCCCGACAGCGTCGCGGGACGCGCGCCGCCGCGGTCGCCCAGCCCGACCCAGGCGAGCATCTCGCTGACCGGGCCGGCGACGTCCGCCTCGGGCACCCCGGCGACGCGCAGCGGCAAGGCGATATTGTCGGCGATCGAGAGATGCGGGATCAGCCGGAAATCCTGGAACACCACCCCGATGCGGCGGCGGAATCCGGGGAGGCGGCTGCGCGGCATCGTCACCGCATCCTCGCCGAACAACCGGATGATCCCGCGGCTCGGGCGCTGCGCGAGATAGAGCAGGCGGAGCAGCGAGGTCTTGCCCGCCCCGCTCGCCCCGGTGAGGAAGTAGAAAGCGCCGCTCGCCAGCGTGAAGCTGATGTCGGACAGCGTCTCCTGGCCGGTGCCGTAGCGCAGCCCCACATTTTCGAACTGCACGATATTCGCCATTGCCGGCGCCGTTCCGCCCTACCCCATCATCGGCTTCGCCATCGCACGACGCAGGGCATCGCTTCAAGGCCGCGTTACCGACACTCATCGCTTGCCAGCGACGCGCTGAGCGTGTTTAGATTCACGGATTCAAGCCCAGCGCAAGCGGTTGTCGCGACATGATCCTCGAATGCCCCGAATGCCGCACCCGCTATCTGGTCCCCGACAGCGCAATCGGGCTGACCGGACGCGTCGTGCGTTGCGCCAATTGCCGTCACAGCTGGTTCCAGGAGCCGAGCGCGCAGGCGATCGAGGAGGCGCAGGCCCCCGCGCCGGCGCCCGTTATCTCGCCCGCGGCTTCGGCGGCCGAGGCCGCGCCGCCTGCCCCCCCCGCCCCGCCTGCGCCGCTCGCCGGTATTCCCCAGCCGGCGGAGGTCGCCCCGCCGCCGTCCCCGGTGGCCGCGCCCGATTACGACGCCTTCGCGCACCGCCCGCCGTTCCGCCCGCGCCGCGATCAATCGCGCCGCTGGACGATCGCGGCGGTTGCCGCCGGGGTGCTGATGCTCGTCGCGGTGGCGGCGATCATCTGGATGAGCGCGCCGGGGCTCGCGCAGCAGCTCGGGCTGTCGTTCGGCCCCGGCGAATCGCCGCTGCGGCTGGTCGACAATCCGATCGAGCGGCGCGAGATGGCCAATGGCAGCGAGTTGTTCGCGATTTCGGGCAAAGTGCTCAACCCGTCCGACACCCGCCAGCGCGTCCCCGACATCCGCGCCGACCTGCGCGATGCCAAGGGCCGGATCGTGTTCAGCTGGACGATCACCCCGCAGCAGCGTTCGCTCGGCCCCAAGGGATCGATCGATTTCAATTCGGCCAAGCTGGACGTGCCGGCCAATTCGAAGCGGCTCGAGCTGAGCTTCGTCGGCGAGAACGCGAAATAGGTGATTCCGCTGTTGGGCAAATGCAGCTTCGCCGCATTTACGGCGCCGGCCCGCTCCCCCACCCGTCCTCCCACGAGCATATCCTGATCGGACGTCGGGTGGAGAAGCGGGCCGGCGCCGCGCGACTGACCCAAAGCGTCATTTCTAAACAAACCAAGATCAAATCTTTCGCTGGGGCATTGCCAGCCCCGTAGGGCTTTGCTAGGGGCGCCGTCCTGCCAGTCGCCGGGCCCGCCCGGTAGACATCACGTGCGGTCGTGGCGGAACTGGTAGACGCGCAACGTTGAGGTCGTTGTGTCCGAAAGGACGTGGAAGTTCGAGTCTTCTCGACCGCACCAATATCCCGCCTGACCGGCCGGGATCGCCCCGCAAGGGGCCTTTCATAAACTTCGCAGAATCGGCGCCTTTCCGGGATCGGGAAGGCGCCGGCGCGACTCGCGCGCGCCAAGCGAAATGTTAACCATTTTCGTCGCAAAGTCCGGCAGCGAACAAGACAACCGTTTACCGCAAATCTTATTAAATTGTCGCAATCCGGGACAGTTTTGGCTATGTCCGGCGGCAACAGGTGGGATCAACGGGGTGGTCCGTCGTGATAAAAGATATGCCGATCCCGATGGGGGAGGGGCGTAGATCCGGGTGTTCGGCGTATGA
>NZ_MKRR01000106.1:101603-101958 GCF_001897045.1 Sphingomonas sp. 66-10 | reverse complement strand
CGCCGCCGTGACCGCCGCGCTCGCCGATCCGCTGGCGATGTTCACCGATCGCTCGCCCGGCGGCCGCGCCGCCGGCGCGCTGACCCAGACCAAGGGCCCGCGCGAGCGCGTCGCGACCAATGTCCGCCACCGCCCGCCCGCGCCCAAGCCGGCGACGCCGGTCGAGCGCGTGCTCACCTCGCTGCGCGAGCGGCCGCCGATCATCGCCGACGTGCCCGATCTGCCGTTCGGCGCGACCCCGCCTTATGTGCCGCCCACCGATATCATCAGCCCGCCCGTCGGGCCGGGGCCGGGACCGATCGTGCCGTTCATCCCGCCGCTGACCAACGGCGGTGGCAGTAGCGGTGGCGGTTGC
>NZ_MKRR01000106.1:69325-101563 GCF_001897045.1 Sphingomonas sp. 66-10 | reverse complement strand
GCGTGCCCGAGCCCGCGACCTGGGCGATGATGCTGATCGGCTTCTTCTCGATCGGCGCGGCGCTGCGCCGGCGCGGCCGAGTGGTGACCATTGTCGCTGACCGCTAAACTCTCCCCCCGCTATCTGGGACAGAAGCTGGCACGGCTCGCCGTGCCGCTCGCGCTGGCCGCGGCGGCGATCGCCGGCGGCGCGGCGGCGGCGCATTATTACACCAAGCACCATCTGACCGACCCGCCGGTACAGGTGGTCGAGCGTGGCCCGCGGCTATGGTATCCGGTCGGCCAATATCCCGCGCTCACCTTGCCCGACGGCGAGCGCCGTGCGGTGAAGAGCGTGCTCAACGTCCGCAATACGATGCATTACGGCGATTATGTCTGGAACGAACAGCATATCCCGGCGGGTGACATCTGGGTGCGGATCGATCTCGCGCGGCAATTGCTCTCGGTGTTTCGCGACGGGCACGAAATCGGCTCGGCGGTGATCCTCTACGGCACCGACGGCAAGCCGACCCCGACCGGGGTGTTCCCGATCCTCGAAAAGCGCGAGACCCACGTCTCGTCGCTCTATGACGCGAGCATGCCCTATATGATGCGGCTCACCGGGGACGGGGTGGCGATCCACGCCAGCAACGTCCGCCGCGGCGCCGCGACCCACGGCTGCATCGGTATCCCGCCGTCCTTCGCTGCGTTGCTGTTCAAGGCGGTCAGCAACGGCGACAAGGTGGCGATTCTCCCGCCGCGGGAAAAATCATCGTAAACGAAGGGATAACCACCCCCTTCAACCGCCTGCTGACGCTCGCATGACAGAATCGGCCCATCTTTCGGAATGGGCCTGCCATGTCGCGTCGTCGTTTGACATCGCTGATCGCCAGCCTCGGGCTGCTGTTTTCGTTGCCGATCATGGTCGGTGCGACCGATCCCACGTCCAATTTCGCCGATCGCGTGCTCGGCAGACACAACCGCGAGCGCGTCGCGATGGGCATCATGCCGCTCAAATGGGATCCGATGCTCGCCGCCTCGGCGCAGGACTGGGCCAATTATCTCGCGCGGAGCGGCCGTTTCGAACATGCCCCCGAACGTCCGTTCGATCCGCAGGGCGAGAATCTGTGGGCCGGCACGCGCGGCGCCTTCACGCTCGAACATATGGTCGACGCCTGGATCCGCGAGAAGCGCTTCTTCACCCCCGGGGTGTTCCCCAACAACAGCACGACCGGACGGGTCGAGGACATCGGCCATTATACCCAGCTGATGTGGCGCGATTCCGGCGAGGTCGGTTGCGCGATCGCGCGCGGGCGGATCGAGGACGTGCTGGTGTGTCGCTACAGCGACGCCGGCAATTATATCGGCGAACGCCCCTTCTGAACCGGTCCGCAGCGCCGACGCCGGCTTGACGCGCCCCGCCGCGCGGCGGAGAATCACGCGCATGGAACATCTCGATCTGTCCGAGTCAGAATGGCGCCGGCGGCTGACCCCCGAGCAATATCACGTACTGCGCGAGGCCGGGACGGAGCGCGCTTTTTCCGGCAAATACAACGACAACAAGGCCGACGGCATCTATCATTGCGCGGCCTGCGAACTGGAATTGTTCGATTCGGCGGACAAATATGATTCTGGATCGGGCTGGCCCAGCTTCACCCGGCCGATCGCGCCCGATGCGGTGACCGATCATAGCGACACCAGCCACGGCATGACCCGCGTCGAAACGCGCTGCGCGCGATGCGACAGCCACCTCGGCCACGTCTTCCCCGATGGCCCCCCGCCGACCGGGACGCGCTATTGCATGAATTCGGTCAGCCTCGATTTCCAGCCGCGCCGCTAGACTTGTTAAGGACAGGCTAAGCCTCTATCCGTTCTAGCCGATCCGATGGCCCGCGCCCCTCGTCCCCGTTCGCCCTGGCGCCGTCGCCTGTCGCTTGCCCTCAAGCTGCTGGTCGTCGCCGCATTGCTCGCGCTCGCCGCGCTGATCACCGCGGTCTATGTCACCCGCGCGCAGCTCCCCAGCTTCGAACAGCTCAAATCCTCGCCCAACGGGCAGATGATCCGCGTCCACGCCGCCGACGGCACCGTGATCGTGTCGATGGGGCCGAGCTATGGCGACTGGCTGAGCTATGACCGCATTCCCAAGGTGATGCGCGACGCGACGATCGCGGTGGAGGATCGGCGCTTCAACAGCCATATCGGGGTCGATCCGATCGGGGTGGCGCGCTCGGTACAGGTGCGCCTGTCGCGCGGCCGCTGGGTGCAGGGCGGCTCGACGATCACCCAGCAGCTCGCCCGAAATGTTTTCCTCAACAATCAGAAGAAGTTCGGCCGCAAATTCCGCGAATGGATCCTCGCACTGGCGATGGAGCGGAAGTTCAGCAAGGACGAGATCCTCGAACTCTATCTGAACAAGGTCTATTATGGCGGCGGCGCTTACGGCATCGACGCCGCCTCGCGCAAATTCTTCGGCCACGGCGCCGATCATCTGTCGCTGCCCGAGGCGGCGATCATCGCCGGGCTGGTCAAGGCGCCGTCCAATTATTCGCCGACCGCCGACGCCGCCGCTGCGGTGGGCCGCGCCTCGGTGGTGCTGCAGGCGATGCAGGACAATGGGATGATCTCGGCGGGCGAGGCGACCGCCGCCGATCCCAAATCGGTCGCGCTGGCGCCCGAGCCCAAGCAGAACAGCGTGCGCTATTTCACCGATTGGGCGCTGCCCCAGCTCGAATTGCTGATCGACGAGACCGAGAAGCCGCTCGAGGTGTGGACGACGCTCGATCTCAACATGCAGCGCGACGCCGATGCCGCGGTGCGCGCCAACGCGCCGAACGGGGCGCAGGGCGCGTTGGTCGCGCTCGATCGCGACGGCGCGGTGCGCGCGATGGTCGGCGGCAAGGATTACGTCTCGTCGATCTACAACCGCGCCACCCAGGCCGAGCGCCAGCCGGGCTCGGCATTCAAATTATTCGTCTATCTCGCCGCGCTCGAGGCCGGGAAGACTCCCGAATCGACCGAGATCGACGAGCCGGTGACGATCGACGGCTGGTCGCCGCGCAACGATTCGCGGCGCAATTCGGGGCAGGTGACGCTGCGCACCGCCTTTGCCTATTCGCTCAACACGATCGCCGCGAAGCTCGGCCAGCAGGTCGGCTTCGCCACCGTCGCCGATATGGCGCGGCGCTTCGGCATCACCACCACGGTCAACACCCACCCGTCGATGGTGCTCGGCACCTCCGACGTGCGGCTGATCGACATGACCCGGGCCTTCGCCAGCGTCGCCAATCAGGGCGTCGCGGTGACCCCCTATGGCATCCTCAAGGTCACCGCGAACAATGAGGTGATCTACCAGCATCAGGTCGATCGCAGCCGCGTGCTGGTCGCGCCCCAGGTCGCGGCGCAGATGATCGACCTGCTGCAGACCGCGGTGAACACCGGCACCGGCCGCGCGGCGCAGATCGGGCGCCCGGTGGCGGGCAAGACCGGGACGACGAGTTCGTCGAAGGACGGCTGGTTCCTCGGCTTCTCCTCGGGGCTCACCACCGGCGTGTGGATGGGGCGCGACGACGCCAAGCCGATCGCCGGGCTCCACGGCGGCACTGCGCCGGCGCGCGCCTGGCACGATTTCATGATCAAGGCGGTCGCCAACCGCCCGATCGAGCAGTTCGAGACCCAGGTGACCTTGCCCGAGGCGCAACTCGAACCCGACGCCGAAAGCTATTACGGCGGCCCCGACAACGGCCTGTTCGTCGATCCCGACGGCAATCCCGTCACCGGCGGGATACCCGGCGCCGGCGCGGGCGATCGCCAGCCGCCGCGCAGCGAGC
Organism: Sphingomonas sp. 66-10; assembly: GCF_001897045.1. Lineage (NCBI taxonomy): Bacteria > Pseudomonadati > Pseudomonadota > Alphaproteobacteria > Sphingomonadales > Sphingomonadaceae > Sphingomonas > Sphingomonas sp. 66-10. The sequence goes on along the minus strand of NZ_MKRR01000106.1, from coordinate 97,758 downwards.
ATCTCGAGATCGACGACGACGGCAATCCGATCATCCCGTCGCCGCCGCCCGAGCGGCTCGATCAGGACTGGATCGACCGCGTCACCGGGCGCGACGCACGCCGCGATCAGCGCCGGCCGGTCAATCCCGCGCCGGGCAATCGCCAGCCGCCGCCCAATTATTCGACCGAGCCGCGCCCGAACCAGTGAAGCGACGCGCCGTGGCGGCGCAGCCACGCGCGCTCGGCCGCCGGATCGCGGCCGTAGAGCGTCGCGACGAGCGCGTGGAATGCCGCGCTGTGGTTCATATGGACGCGGTGCGCGACCTCATGCGCGGCGGTCGCGCGACGCACCGCGCGCGGCGCGAGCGCGAGCCGCCAATTGTAGCGGATCGCGCCCGACGACGCGCAGCTCCCCCAGCGCCCGCGCGCGTCGCCGATCGCGACCTTGACCACCTTGACCCCGGCGAGCGCGGCATAATGCGCGGTATCCTCGCTCAGCAGCCGCAGCGCCTCGCGCCGGAGCCACGCCTCGATACGGCGGCCGACGGTTTCGCGCGGCCCGCCGGTCAGCAGCCGATCGTCGATACGCGCCACGCGGCGCGAGCCGGTCTCGTCCCATTGAATCGTCAGCGCGGCATCGTCGAACGGCACCGTCGCGCCGGGCGCGAACGGCCGCGCCTCGGGCAAGGCCGCGCGTTGGCGGGCGAGCCATTCGCCTTGCGTCGCCGCCCAGGCCAGCGCCGCCTTGGCCGAGGCGCGCGCCGGGATCACCAGCCGCACCCGCCCGCTCGCCGGATCGAGCGACAATTTCGCGCGCCGCGCGCGCGGATGCCGGACGACGTCGATCTCCGCGCTCTTAGTCATGCGGTTTCACCGCATTTTGCGGCACCAGCCCGCACCCGACCTCCCACGAATGTATCCTGATGGGAGGTCGGGTGGGGGAGCGGGCTGGTGCCGCACGAAATGGACCGCAGGGGCATTTCCCAGGAACTGCTCACAGGATCCGATCGACCATATGATGTTCAAGGTCCCCGGCATCGTCCTCGCTGATCGTCCAGCCGCGCGTCGACTGGCCGGCGCGGTGCACCGCCTCCGGGTCGCCGCAGACGAGATAATGCCATTCGGGGAGCGGCTCGCCCGCGGCGCGCAGGCGATAGGCGCAGGTCGAGGGAAGCCAGTCGATCTCATGCACGTTGCGCGCATTGAGCCGCACGCATTCGCTGACGTAAGCGTGGCGGTGGCGATAATCCGAGCAGCGCCCGGCACCGCGATCGAGCAGGCGGCAGGCGACGTTGGTCGGGATCAGCTCGCCGGTCTCCTCATCCTCGAGCTTGTGGATGCAGCATTTGCCGCAGCCGTCGCACAAGGCCTCCCATTGCGCGCGGTCGAGCTTGTCGAGCGGGGTATCTTCCCAGAAGCGGGTCATCGCGCCCAGCGCTCGATCTCGTCGGCGATCGTGCGCGGCGACCCCTCCTGCGACAGCAAGGCCAGCGGCTTGCCCGCGGACGACATCAGATAGGCGGCGCGGCTGTGATCCATCATATAGCCGCCGGCATTGCCCTTACCGCGCGCATAATAGACGCCATATTCCTTGGCGATCGCCGCGATCTGCGCCGGCGAGCCGGTCAGCCCGATCATCCGCGGGTGGAAAGCGCCGACGAATTCCTTGAGCACCGCCGGGGTATCGCGCGCCGGATCGATCGTCACGAACACCGGGACAAGGCGCGCGCCGAGCGCCGGATCGTCCTTCTCGACCATCTTCACCGCCGCGCCGATATGCTGGACGTCGAGCGGGCAGACGTCGGGGCAGAAGGTGTAGCCGAAATAGACGATGCTGTATTTGCCGGCGAGGTCGCGCTCGGTCGTCGCGCGGCCGTTCTGGTCGGTCAGCGAAAAGGCGCCGCCGATCCGCGCGCCCTCCAGCGGCGGGCGCGTCGGCTGTTGCGGGGGGGAGCAGGCGGCCAGCGCGAGCGTGGCGGAGATAAGGATCTGAACGTGCAGCTTCATGGCATGGCGAGAGATGATCTGTTAGAGGCGGTATCGCAACCTCCCGAGGACGCAAAGATTCGACGATGAAGCGTATCCTTTTTGCCGCCGCGATCCTCGCCGGCACCGCCGCGCTGCCCGCCACGGCGCAGCAGCAATCGCAAAGCTACAAGTTCCTCCAGGCGGTGAAGGACGGCAAGGGCGACGAGGTCACCAAGATCCTCGACCAGCCCGGCCAGCGGATCATCAACACGCGCGACGCGACCACCGGCGACGGTGCGCTGCATATTGTGATCAAGCGCGGCGACGACCTCTATCTGCGTTACCTGCTGTCGCGCGGCGCCGATCCCAATTTGCGCAACGGCAAGGGCGATACCCCGCTGCTTATGGCGATCCAATATGGCCAGAACGGGCTGGTCGACACGTTGCTGCTGGTCAAGGCCAACCCCAATCTCGCCAATAGCTCGGGCGAAACCCCGCTGATCCGCGCGGTCCAGCGCCGCGATCTGGCGCTGGTGCGCACCCTGCTTGCCGCGGGCGCCGACCCCGATCAGACCGACAATGTCGCCGGCATGTCCGCGCGCGATTACGCCCATGCCGATTCGCGCACCCCGGCGATCGCCAAGGTGATCGACGAAAAGCCCAAGACCGCCGCCCGCGCGGTCGCCGGGCCGAAGATGTGAAGGGTCGCTAGGCCACCTCGCCGCTCCCCTCCCTGGTGAAGGGAGGGACCGGCGGTGGGTGGGTATGAGGCGGTTGCTCCGGTATCCTCTCGGGCCAACCCGACCCCTCGCTTGTTCAAGCAAGGGGAGAAAATCCTTAAAACCCCGGCCCGGCATCCGGGTCGGCGAGCGCGATCAGCCGGCGGCCGGCGCGGCGCGCGAAGGCGAGGGTGCAGCGCTTGCGGACATGCGCGGCGAGCGGGTCGGTCCGCGCCTCGCGCACCACCGCCGCATCGTAGCGATCGGCGACGATCAGCCCGGTCCGTTCGGGCAGGAACGCCGGGCCGTCGATCGGCGAGGCATCGAATCCCGCCGGCACCGCCCAGAAGAAGCGGTCGCAATGCGCCAGATAATCCTGCCATTTGCCGTCGCCGAGCAGATCGGCGCGCGACACCTTGATCTCGACGATCGTGATCCGCCCGCGCGCGTCGAGCGCCATCAGATCGGCCCGCCGCCCACCCTCCAGCGGGACCTCGGCGATCGCGACCAGCTCATGCCGCAATAGCATCCGCGTGACGCCGCGCGCGACATCGGCAGCGACCAGCGCCTCGGCCGGGCTCACATCGTCCACAGACGAAAAGGGCGGGGTGACATTCACCCCGCCCCTTTAGAACATCATGAGAACAAAAGGAAGATCAGCGGTAGAAGATGTGGTTGCCGATCGTCGCCACGCGCGTGCGGCCCCAGCCCGGCGCGGCGCGGCGGGCGTGGAAATAGAGCGCGTCGTCGGCGTTGCTTTCCCATGCGTCGTTGAGCGCGACCTTGGCCACCGCCAGCGCGGTGCGCCACGCCGGGCGCGACGGATCGACCGCCGGCACGCGGCCGCCGCGGACGAAGGAGAATTGCCCCGGCTGCTTCACCACGTCGCAGATCGTGTCGCCGAAGCGGCCCGAATCGGCGCGGTTGAGGATCACCTCGGCCACCGCGAGCTGGCCGGCAAGCGGCTCGCCCTTCGATTCATAATAGATCGCGCCGGCGAGGCAGCGCATGTCTTCGTCGATCTCCCCACGCGTCTGCTGTGCGGCGACCGCGGCGGCGAGCGTCGGATAGGCGATCGCATCGCCCGGCTGCGTTTCATCGGCGACGGCAGGCGCCGGGGCAGGGTTGGGGGTGGTGACGACGGGAGCGGGAATATAAGCCTGAACCTGCGGCGCAGCGGCCGGCTGGATCGTGGCGAGCGCGATCGGCGCTACTTCGGCCGCCAGCCCTGCGCTGCTCTGCGCGGCGAGGCCGATGATAGAAAGGGTCGCGACCGCGGCAGCCGCGGCCTTCGAGAAAAACGACATTAACCAACAAACATAGGCGGTTGGGACGCGAAAACGCGATCGCTGTGGGTTACGATCGGCCGGGATCCCCCCCGACTGCGTCACCGAACGGATCGCACCCGCACTCGGCACAACGCTGAGATATGAACGCTGGCTTACTCGTTTTGCGGCGCAACTAAGTCAATCGTCGCCGATCGTTTCAGCGGCGAACCGTTTCGCCTGCGGGATATCCAGAGCAACGACCCACAGGTCGGGATCGCGTTGCCGGCGCCGTTTCCAATAATCGTCGAGCGATTCCGGCGCGCCCGCCTTGGGCCCGGTTTCGATCAGCCCGCGCATCCCGTCGGGGCCGATACCGCGTTCAAGAATCACCTTTTCCAACTCATCGACGATCAGGATCGCGCCGGCCTGGGCATCGCCGCGCGCGCGGATCACCGCAATGCCCCCGGCGTCGTTCACCCGCCTGAGCAACGCACCGACCAGGAGGTCGCTGGGCAGCCTGCCGCTCAACGCGTGCGATATCCCGGCAGCCCGGCGAGCGCGATGCGGCTGCGCATGAAGGTGCCGGTGCCGCGCGCCACTTCCTCGCCATCGGCGTCGACCAGCCGCGCGTCGCCGACGAATACGCGGCGATGCCCGCTGATCCAGCGCCCCTCCGCCACCACCGGCCCCTCGGGCAGCGGGCGGGTGAACAACAGGCTGAATTGCGTCGTCAGCAGGAAGCGATCGGTCACCATGCTGTTGCAGGCGTAGAAAGCCGCATCGTCGAGCATCTTGAAATAAGCGGTGCCGTGGGTCGCGCCGCCGGCGTGGAAATGCCGCGCATCGACGGTGAAGCGGATCCGCGCCACCCCGGATTCGGGGATTTCGAGCGTCGATTCGAAGAAACGGTTGATCGGCGCGGCGGCATAGAGCGATTCGAGCGCGCGGAAATGCGCCTCGGCGCCTTCAGGCGGCGTCACGCGTCTCGTCCGCCGTCAGCAAGGCGTAGAAAGCGTCGCGCGACGCCGCACCGCGCAGCTTGTCGACGAATTCCCGGTCGCGGAACCGCCGCGAGACGCGCGCCAGCGCCTTGAGATGCTCCGCCCCCGCATCGGGGGGCGAAAACATCGCGACGACGATATCGACCGGGGCATCGTCAACCGCGGCGAAGTCGATCGGCTTGGCGAGCCGCGCGACCATCACCACGATTTGCGCGACGCCGGCGATCCGCGCATGCGGAATCGCCACCCCGCCGCCGAAACCGGTCGATCCGAGCCGCTCGCGCTCGGCGAGCGCGGCGGAAACGGTCGCGGCGTCGAGTGCCAGCGCCGGCCCGGCCACCTGGCCGAGCTGGTGGAACAGCGCTTTCTTGCTCGATACCGCGAGGTCGACGAGAATGAAGTCAGGCGACAACAGGTCGCTCAAATCACTTGTCATATCAATGATGTGCGTCCTTCAGCGCGCGCGCTGCGGCTCGACCCAGCCGATCGTCCCGTCGCCGCGACGATAGACCATATTATAGGCGCCCGTCCCTGAATTGCGGAACAGCAGCGCCTGGGTGTTGCGCAGATCGAGCATCATCACCGCATCGGAAACGCTGGCATCGGGCACGTCGACGCGGGTCTCGGCGACGATCAGCGGCGCATCGCCCGCATCATCCTCGTCGGCGACCTCGGCGAAGAGCGTATAGCCGGCATTGTCATAGCCATTGGCCTGCGCCAGCTCGAGCGCCTTGTCCGCCTGCCGATCCTTCAACCGTCGCATATAGCGTCTGAGCTGGGTTTCGATCCGGCTCGCCGCGCCATCGAAGGCGAGATGCGCGTCCTGCGCGGTGTTTCGCCCTTTGAGCACCAGCCCCTTCATCACATGCGCGACGATATCGCACGTGAATCCAGCGTCATGCGGCCCCTTGCCGAAGGTCACCTCGGCCGAGATCGCGCGCGAGAAATATTTGTCCGCGATACCCTGAAGTCGTTCCCCAACATGTCCCTTGAGCGCAGCGCCCGTAGCGACCTGATGACCAGAAACGCGGATATCCATCGGCTCTTCTCCTTCAGGGGCGCCGGGCCTGACCCCGGACGCCCGGTTCGCGTCACGCGGACGCGTCGCTCCCCCAGATCGGGTTCTTTACCCGTTCCAAGAACGCGGCATGAGCGGCAAGTTCTTCGTCGCTCACCACAAAAACACGTGCGGGCCGCACCACCGAGGCAATTGCCATGCGGACCGGCGCGGCCGTTTCCGCCACCGCCACCTCGCTGACCAGGCCAAGCCCGATCTGGCGCCCGCCCATCAGCTCGACATAGACCTGCGCGAGCAGTTGCGCGTCGAGCAAGGCGCCGTGCAACACGCGATGCGATCGATCGATCCCATAACGCGAGCAAAGCGCATCGAGCGTGTGTTTGGCGCCGGGATGCTTCGACCGTGCGATCGTCAGCGTATCGACCATCCGCGCCATATCGACCGGCGGCCACCCGTGCTGCTTCAACTCGCCGTTGATGAACCCGAAGTCGAACCCGGCATTGTGCGCGACGAGCGGCGCATCGCCGATGAATTCGAGCAATTCCTCGACGCGCTCGGCGAAGCGCGGCTTATCCGACAGAAAGGCGTCGGACAGGCCGTGGACCGCAAATGCCTCCGCCGGCATCGCGCGATCGGGATTGAAATAAGCGTGGAAGGTGCGCCCCGTCTCCACGCGGTTGACGATCTCGACACATCCGATCTCGACCAGCCGGTCGCCACCGGAGAAGCTGAGCCCGGTGGTTTCGGTATCGAACACAATCTCCCGCATGGCCCCGTTATCGGCCTGTCGGGCGCGACAGGCAAGCGATCACCGCACGGACCGCGGCACGCGTTTCTTCGAGCGGGACATCGGTCGGGATGACGAAATCGGCCTGCGCGCGCTTTTCCGCATCGGGGGTCTGGCGGGCGAGAATCGCATCGAACTTCGCCGCGGTCATCCCCGGGCGTTCGAGCGTGCGCGCGCGCTGCACGTCGGGCGCGGCGGAGACCACCGCCACCTTGTCGACGGCGCGATTCCCCCCGGTTTCGAACAGCAACGGCACGTCGAATAAAACAATCGGCGAATCAGCATGTTCCGCCAGAAAACGCGCACGCTCGGCGCCCACCGCGGGGTGAACGATCGCCTCCAGCGCCTTCATCGCCGCATCGTCGCCGAGCACCGCCGCGCCAAGCCTCTGCCGGTCGACGCCGTCCGCCCCGGTGGTGCCGGGAAAGCGCGCCTCGATCGCCCCGACCAATGCCCCGCCGGGCCCCTGCAGCCGGTGCACCGCGGCGTCGGCGTCGAACACCGGCACGCCCTCCGCCGCGAACATCTTCGCGACGGTCGATTTGCCCATCCCGATCGATCCGGTGAGGCCGAGACGAATCATCCGGTCAGCCGCTCACGCAATTCCGCATCATGGACGCGCGGCGCGGGGCGGCCGAAGAACAATTCGAACGCCATCGCCGCCTGGCCGATCAGCATCTCCAGCCCGTCGATCGTCTCCAGCCCGCGCGCCTCGGCCTGGCGCAGCAGATCGGTTTCGAGCGGGGCGTAGACGATGTCGTAGACGATCGCATCCTCGGGCAGCGGCGTGAGGTCGATTTCGAGCGGCGGCTGGCCCTTCATCCCGAGCGCGCTGGTGTTGACCACCAGCTGCGCCGGCGGGAGCGCGGCGGACAGCGGGAGCGCATCGCCCTTCAACCCGAATCGCGCGAGCAACGCGGCGCCCTTTAACGGGCTGCGGTTGAGGATCGTCACCGCGCCGACCCCGGCCCGCGCCAGCGCGAACAGCACCGCGCGCGCCGCGCCGCCGGCGCCGATCACCACCACCGGGGCGCCGGCCAGATCGACCTCGGCCAGCGGGGCGTAGAAGCCCGCCGCGTCGGTATTGGTGCCGAACACGCGGCCCTCGGCATCGCGCACGATCGTGTTCATCGCGCCGATCGACTCGCGCACCGCGCCGGGATCGTCGACCAGATCGAGCATCGCGATCTTGTGCGGGATCGTGACGTTGCAGCCGCGCCACGCATCATCCCCACGCCGCTCGGCGATGAAGCGCGCGAGATCGTCCGCCATGACATGCGTCGCGCGATAATCCGCCTCGATCCCGAGCTTTTCGAGCCAGAATTCGTGGATCAGCGGCGATTTCGAATGGGCGATCGGATCGCCGATCACTTCGGCATAGGGACGGTTCATGCCAGCAGCACCCCGCGTTCGCGCAAATAGGATAGGAGCGGGAGCAGCGGCATACCGAGCACGGTGAACTGGCTGCCCTCGATCCGGCTGAACAATTGCACCCCGGGACCCTCGATCCGGAAGCAGCCGACGCAGCCGGCGATCGCGGGCCATTCGGCATCGAGATAGGCCTCGATAAACGCCGGGGAGAGCGGCCGGACGAACATCCTGGCGCGGTCGACATGCCGCCATACCGCGCGGCCGCCCTCGGCGATCACCGCCGCGCTGACCAGATCGTGGCGCTTGCCCGACATCAGCCGGAGATGCTCGGCCGCCTGATCGCGGCTCTCGGGCTTGTCGAGGATCGTTCCGTCTTCGAGTACCGCGAGCGAATCCGAGCCGAGCACCAAAGCCTGCGGCTCGCGCTGCGAGACCTTCAATGCCTTGAGCTCGGCGAGCGCATCGGCGAGATCGCGCGGCGGACGCCCGGCGAGCGCAAGCTTGGCCGCGGCTTCGTCGACATGCGCGGGCTGCGCCGAAAACGGCACCCCCGCCGCGTCGAGCATCGCGCGGCGCGAGGCGGATTGCGAGGCGAGCACCAGCTTCATCAATCGGTCACCACCGCATTGCCCTGTCGTTCGTTGCACAAGGCGATCACCGCCGCGGCGGTCTCCTCAATCGAGCGGCGGGTGACGTCGATCACCGGCCAGCCGTTGTCGGCGAACATGCGGCGCGCGAAGGCGATCTCACGCGACACCGATTCCTGATCGACATACGCGGTCTCGGGCGCCTGATTGAGCGACAGCAAGCGGTTGCGCCGCACCTGGATCAGCCGGTCGGCGCTGGTGGTGAGCCCGACGACCAGCGGCTTCTTGAGCCGGTAGAGCAACGCCGGCGGCGGGCTTTCGACGACGATCGGGATATTGGCGACCTTATAGCCGCGATTGGCGAGATAGATGGCGGTCGGCGTCTTGGACGAGCGGCTGACCCCGGCCAATACGACATCGGCCTCCTCCCAATCCTCCGCACCGATCCCGTCGTCATGCGCGATCGTGAACTGGATCGCGTCGACGCGTTCGAAATAGGCCGCATCGAGCGCGTGCTGGCGGCCGGGGCGCCCCTTGGCCTGCTGGCCGAGCAGATCGGAAAGCGCATCGGTCACCCGGTCGAGCGGCGCGACCATCGGCAGCCCGAGCGCCTGGCAGCGCTGTTCGAGCGCGCCGCGGGTCGCCGGATTGACCAGAGTATAGATCACAAGCCCCGGATTTTGCGCGATTTCCTGAAGAATGCGATCGAGGTGCGCCTCGGTCCGCACCATCGGCCAGAAATGCCGCACGGTTTCGACATCGTCGAACTGGGCAAGCGCGGCCTTGGCGATATTCTCCAGCGTCTCGCCGGTGGAATCCGACAAGAGGTGGAGGTGCAGCCTGATCATCAACCGAACGAACCTGTGGAAAACATGGGGACAAGCGCTAGCGCAACCCAACCCCCGCGCCAAGGCGCAACCCCGGGCGTGGAAAAGCGATGATTCGTCCACAACGCGATCCACGCCGACGATATCCTTCAACAGCCTGTGGATAGCGGGGATCCGCTGCGCCGAATCCGTGCGATTCAAGCGAACGCGATGCGGTCAAGCTGTTGGCATTTCGGTGAGCGAGGCATAAGCCCCGCAACCCACGCGCCAACAGCATCAACATCCTCTTTTGACTCTTCTCTCTTTAGAAGGACGCGTAACTTCCGGTGACCAAAGCCCTGCTCAACGTCCTCAAGGGAGACAAACCGGCGATCCCGCCGATGTGGCTCATGCGACAGGCCGGGCGCTATCTGCCCGAATATCGCACGCTGCGGGCGCAGAAGGGCGGGTTCCTCGCGCTCGCCACCGATCCCGATGCCGCCGCCGAGGTCACCGTCCAGCCGATCCGCCGTTTCGGCTTCGACGCCGCGATCCTGTTTTCCGACATCCTGATGGTGCCCTGGGCGCTGGGGCAGGATCTGACCTTCGGGCCGGGCGAGGGGCCGCGGCTCGCGCCCGCGCTCGCGACGCATCCGCTCGACGCGCTCGAGCGAGTCGGCGAACGGCTCGATCCTGTCTATCAGACGGTGCGGCGGGTGAAGGCGCTGCTCGCCCCCGAAGCCACCTTCCTCGGCTTCGCGGGCAGCCCGTGGACCGTCGCCACCTATATGGTCGCCGGGCAGGGCAGCCGCGACCAGAGCGAGACGCGCAGCTTCGCCTATCGCGACCCCGCCGCCTTCACCGCGATCGTCGACGCGATCGTCGCGATGACGGTCGATTATCTCTCGGGGCAGATCGCCGCCGGGGTCGAGGCGGTGCAATTGTTCGATAGCTGGGCGGGGAGCCTGTCGCCCGAGCAATTCGAACGCTGGGTGATCGCCCCCAATGCCGCGATCGTCCGCGCGCTCAAGGCGCGGCATCCCGACGTTCCGGTGATCGGCTTTCCCAAGGGCGCGGGGGGCAAGCTTGCCGCTTATGCCGCGGGCACCGCGGTCGATGCGATCGGGCTCGATGAAACGGTCGATCCCGTCTGGGCCGATGCGATATTGCCTAAGGGTTTGCCGGTGCAGGGGAATCTCGATCCGCTTGTGCTCGAGGCGGGGGGCGAATCATTGGCGCGCGGCGTCGATCGGGTGCTTGCGGCATTCGGCGATCGGCCACACATCTTCAACCTGGGACATGGCATCGGGCAGCACACCCCGATCGCGCATGTCGAGCAGCTCGTGGCGCGGGTGCGGAAGGAATATTGAGCTTTTTTCGTTCGGGGCGGGCCTGTCAGGACAAGCTCGGCCCGAACGGGACGGATTGGGTTTGGAATAGCGGAGGCACAGGATGGAGCCGGGTTTCCTCGGTGCGGCCTATAATTGGGTAAAGGCGGCGCATGTGATTTTCGTCATCTTCTGGATGGCGGGGATGTTCATGCTGCCGCGCTATCTGGTCTATCATCAGGAAGGGCTGAGCGATCCGGTCGATGCGGCGCGCTGGGTCGAGCGCGAGCGGCGGCTGCGGCGGATCATCCTCACCCCGGCGATGATCCTCGTCTGGGTGTTCGGCCTGCTGCTGGCGGCCAATATCGGACTGTTCGCGGGGGGGACCGGGCTCGGCTGGCTCCACGCCAAGATCGCGATCGTCGTGCTCCTGTCGGGCTATCACGGCTGGGCGGTCGGCTATTCGAAGAAACTCGCCGCGGGCAAGGCGACGATCAGCAACCGCGGTTTGCGGATGATGAACGAGATTCCCGCGCTCACCGTGACGCTGATCGTGATTCTGGTGATCGTGCGGCCATTCTGAGCCTTGCCCGTCACCCGCCGCTTGACTTGGCGGCGGTGTGTTCTTACGTCGACGCAACGGTAGGGCTTATCCTGTCCTGCCGCCTCCCTATAGCATCGTTCGCCAGCGTATCTCGCCGTCCGAGCTGACTCCCCCTACCGATCCCATCGGGACACGACACACATGCATTTGAAAGATTTGAAGAAGAAAGCTCCGGCGGATCTGGTCCAGCTGGCCGAGGAGCTTGGCGTCGAGGGGTCTTCGACCCTGCGCAAACAGGATCTGATGTTCGCCATCCTCAAGGTCCAGGCCGAGAATGGCGACCAGATCATGGGCGAAGGCACGATCGAGGTGCTGCCCGACGGCTTCGGCTTCCTGCGCAGCGCGCAGGCCAATTATCTCGCCGGCCCCGACGACATCTATGTCTCGCCCAACCAGGTCCGCAAGTTCGGGCTGCGCACCGGCGATACGGTTGAAGGCGAGATTCGCGCGCCTAAGGACGGCGAGCGCTATTTCGCGCTGACCCGGCTGATCAGCGTCAATTTCGAAGAGCCCGAAAAGGTTCGCCACCGGGTCAATTTCGACAATCTCACCCCGCTCTATCCCGACGAGCGGCTGAAGATGGAAATCGAGGATCCGACGATCAAGGACAAGTCGGGCCGCGTGCTCGATGTCGTCGCGCCGATCGGCAAGGGCCAGCGCTGCCTGATCGTCGCCCCGCCGCGCGTCGGCAAGACGATCATGATGCAGAATATCGCGCGCGCGATCAGCCACAATCACCCCGAGGTGTTCCTGATCGTCCTGCTGATTGACGAGCGCCCCGAAGAAGTCACCGACATGCAGCGCACGGTGAACGGCGAGGTCGTCTCCTCGACCTTCGACGAGCCGGCGACGCGCCATGTGCAGGTCGCCGAAATGGTGATCGAGAAGGCCAAGCGGCTGGTCGAGCACAAGAAGGACGTGGTGATCCTGCTCGACAACATCACCCGTTTGGGTCGCGCCTACAACACCGTCGTCCCCTCGTCGGGCAAGGTGCTGACCGGCGGTGTCGACGCTAATGCGTTGCAGCGCCCGAAGCGCTTCTTCGGCGCGGCGCGCAACATCGAGGAGGGCGGCTCGCTGACGATCATCTCGACCTCGCTGATCGATACCGGCAGCCGGATGGACGAAGTGATCTTCGAAGAGTTCAAGGGCACCGGCAACGCCGAAATCGTGCTCGATCGCAAGGTCGCCGACAAGCGTATCTTCCCGGCGATCGACGTCGGCAAGTCCGGCACCCGCAAGGAGGAATTGCTGGTCGAGAAGGGCACGCTGAGCAAGATGTGGGTGCTGCGCCGCATCCTGATGCAGATGGGCACCGTCGATGCGATGGAATTCCTGCTCGGCAAGATGAAGGATTCGAAGACCAACGAGGATTTCTTCGAAAGCATGAATCAATAACCGAGCGTGGCCTGCCGCATGCTGCGGCAGGCCACGCCGGTTCAGCCGGCGGGTCGCGCAAGCGAACCCGTCCGACGGCGTGGCTTTGCCACGCCGTTTTTCGTTTGTGGTCCTCTCTGCTCCGCTCCCTGGTGAAGGGAGGGGAGAATAGCGCCACCCGAACCACAGTTGACGTGACCTTGCCCCGCCATCCTAGTATCACGCGGACTTCACCCGGGAGTTTTCGCGTTGATCCTTACCTTCCTCGCTGCGGCGGCCGCCATTCAGGGGCCGGGTTCGCTCGGCGACATCTGGCAGCATATTATCGCTGATTTCTCGAACCTCGGCGATCCCGCCGCGCTCGCGGCATTCGGCCAGGTGCTGATGATCGATCTGGTGCTGGCGGGCGACAATGCGATCGTCGTCGGCGCGCTTGCCGCGGGGCTGCCCGCCGATCAGCGCCGCAAGGTGATCCTGATCGGCATCGCCGCCGCGCTGGTGCTGCGGATCGTCTTCGCGCTGATGGTCACCTGGCTGATGGGAATCGTCGGGCTGATCTTCGCCGGCGGGCTGCTGCTGCTCTGGGTGAGCTGGAAATTCTGGCGCGAGATCAGGAGCGGGGGCCATGCCGCCGACCAGGCGGACGACAGCCAGCAATCGGGGCTTGCCCCCGCCAAGAGCTTCGTCGGCGCGGCATGGGCCGTGGCAGTAGCAGACGTGTCGATGAGCCTCGACAATGTGCTCGCGGTGGCGGGCGCGGCGCGCGAACATCCCGGGATCCTCGTCGTCGGCTTGCTGCTGTCGGTCGCGCTGATGGGGATCGCGGCCAATGCGATCGCGCGCGTCATCGATCGCTATCGCTGGATCGCTTATGTCGGGCTGGCGGTGATCGTGTTCGTCGCGTTCAAGATGATCTACGAAGGCTGGATCGGCACCGACAGCACGCAGGGATTGATAATGTTGTTCTGAACGCCGGGTTCACGGCGCATTCAATGGCCGAAGGCGACAAGCGGAATCGAACTTTGGAGGTTTTTGGCGTGAAATCCATGCTGCTGCCGTTTACCGCCGCGATCGCGATCGCGGCCCCCGCCGTGGCGCAGAACGGCGATCTGGCGCAGGTCCAGCGCCATCTGTCGGCGGTCAGCAGCATGACCGCCGCGTTCAGCCAGACCGACCGCAACGGCAAGGTGCTCACCGGCACGCTGACCTTGAAGAAGCCGGGCAAGATCCGCTTCCAATATGAAAAGGGCGTGCCGATCCTGATCGTCGGCGATGGCAAGGCGCTGACCTTCATCGATTATTCGGTGAAGCAGGTGCAGCGCTGGCCGATCGGCAACACGCCGCTGAGCGTGCTGATCAACCCCGACAAGGATATCGGCCGCTTCGCCAAGGTGGTGCCCTCGGCCGATCCGCGCGTGCTGTCGGTCGAAGGCTATGACGCCAAGCATCCCGAATATGGCCGGATCACTTTGGTGTTCGCGCGCGAGGCGAGCGCCCCCGGCGGGCTGATGCTGCAGGGCTGGGTGATGCTCGACAGCCAGGGCAACCGCACGACGATCCGGCTGTCGGATCAGCGCTTCAACGCGCCGGTGGACGACGGAACGTTCCGCTGGAACGACCCGCGGAGGAATTCCACTCACAGTTAGTGGCGTTTCCTTACAATCGTTCACCTCAGCGACAGGATTGACCGCTTAAAAGACAGTTCGTGGAAGCGAGGCCTTCGGGATTTTCCCCCTGTTGCCCGAATCTCCCTTGCTTCCCCTGCGTGACGAACGTCAGGCTGGCCCTCGCTCCAAGCCCCCGGAGCGGGGGCCTTAGCGTTTTAGCGCCGTGCGGCAGCCGGCCACGCCCGGCTGACTCGCACAAGCTCGGCCGGCGGGTCGCGGCACGCGAACCCGTCCGACGGCGTGGCTTTGCCACGCCGCGCACTCCACGAAACTATCTTGATATGGGAAGCGGCCCAGTGCCGTCTGGCGCAGCGCTATCGCCCCCGCTAAAGCCCTGTCCCGTGAAGATCGTCAGCTGGAATATCAATTCGGTGCGGTTCCGCATCGGCATCGTCGAACAATTTCTGCGCGAGGCCTCGCCGGATATCCTGTGTCTTCAGGAAACCAAGGTGATCGACGGGGATTTTCCCGCGGCGCCGTTCCGCGCGCTCGGTTACGATCATATTCTGGTCCACGGCCAGCGGATGCATCACGGCGTCGCGATCGTCTCGCGCGTGCCGCTCGTCGAGGACGACCGGTTCGACTGGCAGGCCAATAAGGAAGCGCGGCATATCGGCGTCCGGCTGCCCAACGGGGTGCGGCTCGAGAATGTCTATGTCCCGGCCGGGGGCGACATCCCGGATCGCGATCTCAACCCCAAATTCGGCCAGAAGCTCGATTTCGTCCAGCGGATGACCGATTGGTCGGCGAAGCTCGATTGCCCGACGATCCTCACCGGCGATTTCAACATCGCGCCGCTGCCGAGCGACGTGTGGAGCCACAAGGCGCTGCTCAAGGTGGTGAGCCATACGCCGATCGAGGTCGAGGCGCTCGACCGGCTCAAGGCGTCGAACGACTGGGTTGATCTCGGGCGGCATTTCTATCCTGCCCCGGCGCGGCTCCACAGCTGGTGGAGCTATCGCTCGCCCGACTGGACCAAGAACGATCGCGGCCGCCGGCTCGATCATATGTGGGCGACCGGCGAGGTGGCGAAAGCCGCGCGCGCACACCATGTGTTCGAGGCGTGCCGCGCGTGGGAAAAGCCGTCCGACCATGTTCCGATCATGACCGAGTTCGATTTTTGAGCGACCCGCGCGCCACCGCCCGCGCGATCGACGCGCTGCGCCGCGGCTGGCCGATCCGTATCGGCGCGCTGGCGCTGTTGCCGGTCGAGACGGCGGATGCGGGGCGGCTCGCGGCGTTCGACCCGGAAGGCATCGCGCCGCTTTTGCTCTCCGCGGGCCGCGCGGCGACGCTCAAGCTCGCCAACCAGCGCGAAGCGGCCGAGCCCGATGCGCCGGTGCTGATCGATCGCGCGCCGTGGCTCGATTTCGCGATGGCGACCGCGCTTGCCGATCCGCAGCTCGATCTCGCCACCCCGATGAAGGGGCCGTTCCGCGCGCTTCCGCTGATCGCCGCGGCGGATGCCGCCGCCGCCTTGCGGCTGGCGCGCATCGCCGGGCTGCTCCCCGCTTTCTTCGCGCAACCCGCGGGGGAAGCGGAGGTGACGATCACCCCCGCCGATATCGACGCGCATGAGGATGCCACGCGGCTGACGATCGCGGCGCGCGCGCGGCTGCCGGTGGCGCATGCCGAGGATGCCGAGATCGTCGCCTTTCGTACCCCCGAATCGCCCGGCGAGCATGTCGCGCTGCTGATCGGCGAGCCCGACGGGCGCGCGCCGCTGGTGCGGCTGCACAGCGAATGCCTGACGGGCGATGCGCTCGGCAGCCTAAAATGCGACTGCGGGCCGCAGCTCGACGCCGCGATCCGCGAGATCGAGGCGAGCGGCTGGGGCATCCTGCTCTATCTGCGGCAGGAAGGGCGCGGGATCGGGCTGGTCAACAAGCTTCGCGCTTATGCGCTGCAGGATCAGGGCTATGACACGGTCGACGCCAATACCCGGCTCGGCTTCGCGATCGATGCGCGCGATTTCGGGGTGGCGGCGCGGATGCTCGAACTGCTCGGCCAGCGCACGGTGCGGTTGCTGACCAACAACCCGGCCAAGGTCGCCGGGCTCGAAGCAGCGGGGATCGCGGTGGTGGAACGCGTGCCGCATTTCCTGCCGCCCAATCCGCACAACGAGAAATATCTCGCCACCAAGCGCGATCGCACCGGGCACCAGCTCTGATTGGTGTGTGACCCGTTCATCGTCATGCCGGACTTGATCCGGCATCCTGAGTCACAGGCGACGGTGTTCGTGGCTCTGGATGCCGGGTCGAGCCCGGCATGACGAGTAGATCTGGCGCCGAATCAGCCGTCACCCGGCCTTGTGCCGGGGTCCATGGCGCCGCGAACGCCGCAGCAAGAGCCTCTTGCCCTACGCCTGCCTCCCGATGGAGCCCGGCTCAAGGCCGGGGTGATGGAGAGTAATCAGGCCAGCAGCCGCGCCACCTCGGTGAAATCATGCGCGATATCGTGCACCCCGAGCGCGCGGAGCCGCGCGGCGTGGTTTGGCGGGCAGTGGCTGCCCGCGCACAGCCCGATGACGTGCCCGCCCGATGCCACCGCCCCGGTTGCGCCGACCGGCGAATCCTCGATGATCGCGCAGCGCTCGATCGGCACGCCGAGCTGCGCCGCGCCGTAGAGATAGATATCGGGCGCCGGCTTGCCATTGGCGACATGCTCGCGCCCCGAATAGATATGGTCGCCGAACGCCGCGCTCAGCCCGATATGGTCGAGGTGGCGGCGAATCCAGCGCGTCGAGCTCGACGAGACGATCGCGCGCGGCAGATCGCGCGGCAGCGCTTCGACGAAGGCGACCGCGCCGGCGACCGCGTCGATCCCCGCCGCCATCACGCGTTCGTCCTCCACCTTGCGCGCCTCGTGGAAATCGGCGGGCAGCGGCCGCCCGATCCATTGCTCGATCCGCTCGAGGAAAGCGGCGCCCGATAGCCCCATGAAATTGGCCATCGATTCCTCTGCGGTCGTCGGATGGCCGATCGCGGTGAGATAGGTCGCGATCTGGCGGTTGCCGACCGACTCGCTGTCGATCAGTACCCCGTCGAAATCGAACAGCAGCGCGGCGACCTTCATGCGCGGGCGCCGAACAATGCGCTGCCGATGCGGACATGCGTCGCGCCGAGCATCACCGCGGTCTCGAAATCGTCCGACATCCCCATGCTGAGCCCCGCCAGCCCCGAATCGCGCGCGAGCTTTGCCAGCAGCGCGAAATAGGGTGCCGGCTCGATCCCGGCGGGGGGCAGGCACATCAGCCCGGCGAGCGGCAGGCCGGCGGCGCGCGCCTCGGCGAGCAAGGCGGGAAGCGCGGGAATCGCGCAGCCGCCCTTTTGCGGCTCGTCGCCGATATTGACCTGGACGAAGCACGCCGGGCGCTTGTCCTGCGCATCCATCGCCCTGGCGAGCGCGGCGACCAGCGACGGGCGATCGATCGAATGGATCGCATCGGCGAGCGCGACCGCTTCGGCCGCCTTGTTCGATTGAAGCTGGCCGATCAGGTGGAGCCGCGCATCGGGCCATTGGTCGCGCAGCGCCGGCCATTTCGCCTGCGCCTCCTGGACGCGATTCTCCCCGAAATCGCGCTGCCCGGCGGCGAGCAACGGCTCGATCGCTGGGGCGGGGTGCGTTTTCGAGACCGCGATCAGCGTCACGGTGGCGGGATCGCGCTGCGCGGGCTTGGCGGCGCGGGCGATCCGCGCGCGAATCTCGGCAAGGCGCGCGGCGGCGGGAGGAAGCTCGGCACGGGACATGCCCCGCGCTATAGGAAGCGCGATGCGTCGCCGCCACCCCGTGCCGTCACCGATCCCGTCATTGTGGCTGATGACCGACGAACGCAGCGGCGACGCTTTGTGGCGGGCGGTGCGGCGGCTGCCGCGCGGCGCGGGGATCGTCTTCCGCCATTATGCCACCCCGGCGGCCGAGCGCCGCCGGCTGTTCGCGCGGCTGCTGCGGATTGCGCGCGTGCGCGGGCTGGTACTGGTGCGGGCGGGGGATATGCCGCTGGCGGGCGAAATGGGGGTGCATGGCCGGCGCGGCGCGGGGCTGGTGACCTGGCCGGCGCATGATCGGCGCGAAGCGGTCGCGGGGCTGCGCCGCGGCGCCGATGTGCTGTTCGTCTCGCCGCTGTTCGCCACCCGCTCGCATCCCGGTGCGCCGGCGCTGGGGCCGCGGCGCGCGCGCGCGATTGCGGCGGGAATGCCGCTATGCCGAATCGCGCTCGGCGGAATGGATGCGCGGCGTTACGCGCGACTCACGGGATTCAACGGCTGGGCTGGGATCGACGCTTTGGTGCGATAGAGCGTCGGGCGCGCAACACACCCGTTCGCCCTGAGCTTGTCGAAGGCCGTCCTGTCGTTGTTGAGTTGGGGCCGCCCTTCGACAAGCTCAGGGCGAACGGGGAATATCGGCGCAGCGCGCGTCAGAAGCGGAACGCCGTCCCGACATAGACCGCCTGGCTGTCGCGGCGATCGTCGGTGAACTGCGACTGGGTCAGCCGCTCGCGCTCGCTCTTGTAGCGCAGCCCCGCGGTGAGATCGATGTTGCGGGTCAGCGAATAGGAACCGCCGACGTCGATCGCATAGCTCGACGTATTGTCGAGCGTCTTCGCCGCGCCGGGCAGCGGGCGATCGGCGGTCGCCTTCACGCGGCCGGTGAAGCGGTTGAGCGAATAGCTGACCGCGACATCGGTCGATTCGCGGCTGCCGGGCTGCGGCCCGACGTCGATGCGCGAGATATCGCCCGACACCGCGAAGCGCTGCCAGCCGATCGCCGCGCCGAGATTATAGGCGATCGGCGCGATTCCGACGGTCGGCGCGGTGCCGGTGAAGCCGTTCGACTCGCCCGCGCGAGTCGAACGCGCGCGCACCGCGACGGTCACCGCGCGATTGCCCTGCCGGGTTTCGGCCGGGGTGAAGCGGAATTCGCCGACATCGGCGCTGTCGAGCCCGCCGCGCGCGAACACCGCCGCAAGCCGCGGATCGGCCGCCGAAGGGGTAAATCCGCTGGAAAAACGGGAGCTTGCACTTGCGGCGGCGACGGCCTTCTTGGCCGCGCGCTGCCCGATCTCGGTGGCGCCGATCGCAGGCGCAACCACGGCGGTCGCGGCGACAAGCGCCACGATCATACCGCCAGCAATCGCGCGTGCAGCGACCACGAGTCCCTCCAACCATGGATTGAAAATTCGCCTAACATGATTCGATCCCGGCGCACCATCTTTTGAGTCGCTTTATTGCTAAGTGTTGCAAGACTCCCACATCGCCGGGTGATTCTGGGCGGCACCGCCCCCGCTTGCGGGGGGACGGGTGCCTATGTAGAGGTTGCGGCTGCCTTTACCCAGCTTTCAGGACGATGCCGATGTTCCGCCCGTTGCGTTTTGCGCTAGCAATTGGTGCCGCCCTTGCTCTTACGGCATGTGGCGGCCACAAAAAGGTGCGGCCCGAGGCGGATCTTGCCGCGTCGAAGATCACCACGATCGGCGTCAACAGCTATCTGTGGCGCGCGACGCTCGACACCCTGTCGTTCATGCCGCTGCTCCAGACGGATTCGAACGGTGGCGTCGTGGTGACCGACTGGTACGTCAACCCGCAGGTGCCGACCGAGCGGATGAAGGTGACGGTTTCGATCCTCGACCAGGATCTGCGCGCCGATGCGCTGCGCGTCGCCGCGCTGCGCGAGGTGAACCAGAACGGCCAGTGGGTCTCGGCCCCGGTCGCGGCGTCCACCGTGCAGAAGCTCGAGGACATCATCCTCACCCGCGCGCGCGACCTGCGCCGCGCCTCGATCACCGGCTGAGCGATGCGGTCGCGGGCCTTTACACAAGCCCGCACCGCGCGCCGCCACACCGATAAGAGATAATGAGCAACACCCGTTTCAACGCGCTGAAGGCGGACGCCCACTGGCAACAGGTGTGGGACGACGCCAAGACCTTTGCCGCCCGCGACGACAGCCCCAAGCCCAAAAGCTATGTGCTGGAGATGTTCCCCTATCCCTCGGGGCGCATCCACATGGGGCACGTCCGCAATTACACGATGGGCGACGTGCTCGCGCGCTATCGGCGGATGAAGGGCATGGAAGTGCTCCATCCGATGGGGTGGGATGCGTTCGGCATGCCCGCGGAAAATGCCGCGATGGAGAAGGGCGTCCACCCGGG
The DNA here is from genome assembly GCF_001897045.1 of Sphingomonas sp. 66-10. Taxonomy (NCBI): domain Bacteria; kingdom Pseudomonadati; phylum Pseudomonadota; class Alphaproteobacteria; order Sphingomonadales; family Sphingomonadaceae; genus Sphingomonas; species Sphingomonas sp. 66-10. The sequence goes on along the minus strand of NZ_MKRR01000106.1, from coordinate 77,129 downwards.
CGGCTGGACCCGCGACAATATCGCGACGATGAAGGCGCAGCTCAAACGGCTCGGCTTCGCGCTCGACTGGACGCGCGAGCTCGCCACCTGCGAGCCCGATTATTATGGGCACGAGCAGGCGCTGTTCCTCAAATTCTACGAACACGGGCTCGTCTACCGCAAGGAAAGCGCGGTCAATTGGGACCCGGTCGACATGACCGTGCTCGCCAACGAACAGGTGATCGACGGGCGCGGCTGGCGTTCCGGCGCCTTGGTCGAGAAGCGCAAGCTGAGCCAGTGGTTCCTCAAGATCACCGCCTTCGCCGATGATCTGCTGTCCGGCGTGAAGGCGCTGGAACATTGGCCGGACAAGGTGCGGCTGATGCAGGAGAATTGGATCGGCAAGAGCCAGGGGCTCACTTTCCGCTTCGCTTTGTCGGCCAGCGTCGGCGGCGCGGACACGGTCGAGGTATTCACCACCCGGCCCGATACGATCTTCGGCGCGAGCTTCGTCGCGGTCGCGGCGGACCACCCGATCGCGCAGGCGATCGCCGCGAACAGCCCCGAGGCGGCGGCGTTCATCGAGCGCTGCAAACAGGGCGGCACCACCGCGGCCGAGCTCGAAACGCAGGAGAAGCTGGGCTTCGATACCGGCATCACCGCGAACCATCCCTTTGATCCGGCGTGGCAATTGCCGGTCTATATCGCCAATTTCGTGCTGATGGATTATGGCGTCGGCGCGGTTTACGGCGTGCCCGCGCATGACCAGCGCGATTTCGAATTCGCGCGCAAATACGGGCTGCCGATCCGCCGCGTCGTCTCCGACGGCGCGAAGGATGCCCCCGAATTCCACGAGGACGAGGCGTATAGCGGGCCGGGGACCGTGGTGAATTCGCACTTCCTCGACGGGATGGACATCGAGGACGCCAAGCGCGAGGTGATCCGCCGCGCGGAGGACGGCGGCTGGGGCGAGGGCGCCACGGTCTATCGCCTGCGCGACTGGGGCGTGAGCCGCCAGCGTTACTGGGGCACCCCGATCCCGATCATCCATTGCGCCGCGTGCGGCGTGGTGCCGGTGCCGGCCGACCAATTGCCGGTCGTGCTGCCCGAGGACGTCAGCTTCGCCACCCCCGGCAACCCGCTCGACAAGCATCCGACATGGAAGCACGTCGCTTGCCCGACATGCGGCGGGGAGGCGCTGCGCGAGACCGACACGCTCGATACCTTCGCGGATTCGTCCTGGTATTTCATCCGCTTCGCCAGCCAACCCAAGGACAAGCCGTTCGACAAGGCGGTCGCCGAAAGCTGGCTGCCGGTCGGGCAATATATCGGCGGGGTCGAGCATGCGATCCTCCATCTGCTCTACGCCCGCTTCTGGACCCGCGCGCTCAACCATATCGGGATGATCGACGTCAGCGAGCCGTTCACCGGCCTGTTCACCCAGGGGATGGTGACGCACGAGACGTACAAATCCGCCGACGGCCGCTGGCTGGCGCCGGACGACGTGCGCGACGGCATCGAGATCGCCACCGGCGCGGCCGTAACGCTGGGCCGCGTCGAGAAGATGTCGAAATCGAAGAAGAATACCGTCGATCCGACCGGCATCGTCGATCAGTATGGCGCCGACGCGGTGCGCTGGTTCATGCTGTCGGATTCGCCCCCCGAGCGCGATCTGCCGTGGAGCGAGGCGGGGATCGAGGGTGCGTGGCGCTTCGTCCAGCGCTTGTGGCGGCTGTTCGAAGGGGCCGGGGCCGGCGAGGGCGCCGATACCGCGCTCGACCGCAAATTGCACCAGACGATCGCCGGCGTCGCGGCGGATATCGAGGCTCTGTCGTTCAACAAGGCGGTCGCCAAAATCTACGAACTCGCCAATGCGATCGAGAAGGCCGCGCCCTCGGCGTCGCGCGACAATGCGATCCGCAACCTGATGCTGCTCGTCGCGCCGATGGTGCCGCATCTCGCCGAGGAGGCGTGGGCGGCAGCCGGCGGAACGGGGCTGATCGCCGATGCCGCCTGGCCGGCGGTCGACGCGGCGCTGCTGGTCGAGGACGAGGTGACGATCGCGATCCAGGTCAACGGCAAGCTGCGCGACACTTTGGTGCTGCCCAAGGGCCAGCCGAAGGAGGCGATCGAAGCCGCGGCGCTTGCCAGCGACAAGGTGATCCGTATCCTTGAGGGCAAGACGCCGAAGAAGGTGATCGTGGTGCCCGATCGATTGGTCAATCTCGTCGCATGAAGCGCGCTGCCGCCCTCCTTGCGCTCGGGCTGACGCTCGGCGGGTGCGGGCTCAGGCCGCTCTATACCGCGGGCGGCGCGGGGCCGGTGGCGAATGCGCTTGGCCAGGTCGATGTCGCGCCGATCGAGGGCAAATCGGGCTGGCTCGTCTCCAATGCGCTGCGCGACCGGCTCGGCGCGGGCGGGACGAGCCAGGCGCGCTATCGGCTCGACGTCAAACTCGACGATCGGATCATCGGCCTCGCGGTGCGTAGCGATAACAGCGTGACCCGCGAGCGCCGCACGTTGCGCGCGCGCTACCAGCTCGTCGCGCTCGACAGCGGGACGGTGGTGCTCGACGCCACCGCCGGGTCGGACGCGGGGATCGACGTCGTGACCTCCGAATATGCCACGATCGCCGCGGAGAGCACCGCGCTCGAACGGTTGAGCGATATCGTCGCCGACCAGATCGTTGCGCGCGTCGCGCTCTATGCGAGGAACGAGTCGCTCCGCAAATGAAGGCGAGCGAGACGCGGATCCGGCAAGCGCTCGACCGGCCATCGCCCGATATCCGGCTCTATCTGCTTTATGGTCCGGACGAATCCGCCGCGCTTGCGCTGGCGGAGCGGCTCGGGCGCGCGATGGGGCCGGAGGCGGAGCGGGTCGACCTCGACGGCGCGGCGCTCCGGGGCGATTCGGCGCGGCTCGCGGACGAGGCGGCGTCGCTCTCGCTGTTCGGCACCGCGCGCTACATCCGCGTCACGGGCGTGGGGGACGAATCGACCGCGGCGGTCGAGGCGCTTCTCGCGGCGGAGCGCGCGGGCAATCCGGTGGTGATGATCGCGCCTTCGGCCAAGGCGACCAGCCGGCTGGTCAAGCGTGCGCTGGAGGCGGATTCGGCGCTCGCCACCGCATGCTATGTGCCGGTGGGCGAGGGGGCCGAGGCGCTCGCCGGGCAGCTTGCGCGCGAGCATGGCCTGCGCATGGCGGGCGGCGCGGCGCGGCGGCTGGTGCAGGCAACGGGCGCCGATCGCGCGGTGATGACGCGCGAGCTGGAGAAATTGGCGCTTTACCTCGATGCCGGCCCCGATCGCCCGCAGCAGCTCGACGATGCCGCGCTCGATGCGGTCGGCGCCGATCTGGGCGAGGCGGAGATGTCGGAGATCGTCGAGGCGGTGGTCGCCGGGCGTTCGTCCGACCTCGGCGATGCGTTGCGGCGGATGGGCGAGGCGGGGGGCTCGGCGATCCCGTGGCTGCGCTCGCTCGCGCGCCGGCTGGGCGCGCTGGCGGAGATGCGCGCCGATGTCGCGGCGGGGGGCGATATCGCGTCGGTGATCAAGCGCCACCGCGTCTTCTTCCGCGAGGAAGCCGCAACTGCGGCGGCGCTGCGCCGCTGGACCCCCGAAGCGCTGGCCGAAGCGCAGCGCCAGGTGCGCCGCGTCGAGCGCGCGCTGGTGGCGAGCGGGACTGCGGGGGCGGTGCTGGCGGATCAGGCGATGATCAGGCTGGCCGAACGCGCGCGGCGATTGGGGCGGGGGTGACCTTCACGTCACCCCAGCGAAAGCAGGGGTAGCAAGCAGCGGAGCAAGCGCCTGCAGTACGAGATTCCAGCTTTCGCTGGGATGACGGTGGTCAGATCCGCTCGCCGCTCAACCGCTGGCAGACCATATCGAGTTGATCGAGCGTCGAATAATCGAGCGTGATCGATCCGCCGCGATCGCTGTAGCTGATCCGCACGTTGAGCCCGAGCAGATCGGAGAGCTGGCGTTCGAGCGCGACGATATCGGCCGCCGAATCGGACGGGTGGCGAATCGGCGCAACCGTCGCGCCACGCCCGCCGCCCGGCTTGGCGGCGCTGGCGAGGCGCTCGGTCTGGCGCACCGACAGGCCCTTCTCGACTACTTCCTCGGCGAGCGCGATCGGATCGGGCGCGCCGATCAGCGCGCGCGCATGCCCCATCGAAAGCTTGCCGTCGATCACCAGCGCCTGAACTTCCGACGGAAGATCAAGCAATCTCAATAGGTTAGCGATGTGGCTGCGCGATTTGTGGACGATCTTCGCCAGCACTTCCTGGGTGTGGCCGAATTCCTCGGCCAGCCGGTGATAGGCCTGCGCCTCTTCGATCGCGTTGAGATCCTGCCGCTGGATATTCTCGAGCAGCGCGATCTGCAGCGTGTCGGTGTCGCTGTAATCGCGGACGACGACGGGGATTTCGTGGAGCCGCGCGCGCTGCGCGGCGCGCCAGCGGCGCTCGCCGGCGACGATCTGATAATCGTGGCCGTGCGGGCGCACGATGATCGGCTGGATCAGCCCGCGCTCGGCGATCGAGGCGGCGAGTTCGGTCAGCGCCGCTTCGTCGAAATGGCGGCGCGGCTGGCCGGGGTGCGGCGCGATCGAGCTGATCGGGATCATCCGCACGCCCGAGGTGTTATGGCCTTCCTTGGCGGTCTCGGCCTCGTCGCGCGCGAAATCGCCGAGCAGGGCGTTGAGCCCGCGGCCGAGGCCGGGGCGGGGGCGGCGATCGGTCATGCGGCGGCCTCGTTCATGCGGGGAAGCCGCGCGATCAATTCACGGGCCAATGCCATATACGCCTCGGACCCGCTGCAGCGATGATCATAGATCAATGCGGGCAGGCCGTGGCTCGGCGCTTCGGAAAGACGGACGTTGCGCGGGATCACCGTTTCGAACACCACCCGGCCGAGCACCGCGCGCACATCATTGGCAACCTGCTCGGTCAGCCGGTTGCGCCGATCGTACATCGTCAGCGCGACCCCCATGATCGACAGCGACGGGTTGAAGCGCGCACGAATCCGCTCGACCGTGCTAAGCAGCTGGCTCAGCCCCTCGAGCGCGAAAAATTCGCATTGCAGCGGGACGAGCAGCGAATCCGCCGCGACCATCGCATTGATCGTCAGCAGCCCGAGCGAGGGCGGGCAATCGATCAGCACGATATCCCAGCGCGGCGGGCATTCCTCGATCGCGCGGAGCAGCCGGTGGGTGCGTGCCTCGAGCTCGATCAGCTCGATCTCGGCGCCCGACAGATCGACGGTCGCGGGGAGGATATCGAGCCGGGGAATGCCGGAGGCGACGACGCCCTGTTCGATCGGGGTCGCGTCGACCAGCACGTGATAGCTCGAAATGCCGCGCGCCGCCTGCCCGATCCCGAGCCCGGTCGAGGCATTGCCCTGCGGATCGAGATCGATCAGCAACACGCGTTTGCCGGTCGCAGCCAGCGCGGTCGCGAGGTTGATCGCGCTGGTGGTCTTGCCGACTCCGCCCTTCTGGTTGGCGACCGCGATACAAATCATCGCATGCGAACCTTTTCTGCGATCAGGATCCCGGATTCCGCATCGGTGATGCTTGGTTCCACGTGGAACAATCCGTGCCAGCCCCGGCGCGCGCTTTCAAGCTCGACGTGCGCGGTTCGTCCACGGGGAAGGATATAACGTGTGGATATGTCGGTGACGTGGCGGGTCGCACGGAGCAGCTCGTCGACCGGTGCGACTGCGCGTGCGCTGACGATCTGCTGCGACGGAAGCTGTGCGCCCTCGATCTTGGCGGTGATCACGGTTGCATTGGGTGCGCCGCACAAGGCGTCGGCGAGGAAGTCGGCGCGACGCCGGCGTGGCTCGACCAATGTGACCTGCGCGGGGAGGAGCAGCGCGACGATTGCGCCGGGAAAGCCTGCGCCCGATCCGATATCGAGCCAGCGCGTCGTTTCATCGATCGGGCCGGCGAGCGGGATCAGCTGCGCGGAATCGAGAATATGGCGTGCCCAGATCGCGTCGAGCGTCGAGCGTGCGATCAGATTCTGCTGCTCGCTTTCGGCGATCACGCGATCGGCAAAGCGCGCGACGCGTTCGGTCGCCTCGGCATCGAAGCGCTGTTCGATCCACCCGCGCGCGTCATTCTCGGTCATGCATTGGCCTTTGCGTGAAGCCACAGCGCGGTCAATGCCGCCGGGGTCACCCCGCGGATCCGCGAGGCTTCGTCGAGCGTCCGCGGATTGGCTTCGAGCAATCGTTCGCGCATTTCATTCGACAGGCCGTTGACCGTGGCGAGCGCGTCGCCTGCGGCGATCGTGATCGCGGCGTCGCGGCGCATCCGCGCGATCTCGTCCGCCTGGCGTTCGAGATAGGGGGCGTAGCGCGCGTCCTCCTCGGCCTCGCGGATCAGGTCCGGGTCGGCGCCGTCATGCTCGCCGCGCGCGATTGCCGCGCGCTGCTCGTTGCGCCGGGCGAGGTGCGCGCGGCGTTCATCGCTCAGCAGGCCATGTGCTTCGGCGATCGGCGACAGCCGCGTCTCGGCATTGTCGGCGCGGAGCGCGAGGCGATATTCGGCGCGCGCGGTGAGCATGCGATAGGGTTCGGTCACCCCCTGCAGCACCAGATCGTCGATCATCACCGCGAGATAGGAGGTCGCGCGATCGAGCTGGAGCGGCGCAAGATCGAGCGCGTGCGCCGCGGCATTGGCGCCGGCGATCAGCCCCTGCGCGGCGGCTTCCTCATACCCGGTCGTGCCGTTGATCTGCCCGGCGAGGAAGGCGCCGGGGAGTGCGCCGAGTGCGAGCCGATGATCGAGCGCGCGCGGATCGATATGATCATATTCGACCGCATAGCCTGGGGTGACGATCTCCACGTCTTCGAGCCCCGGAATCGAGCGCACCATTGCGCGCTGAACATTGCTCGGCAGCGAGGTCGAGATGCCGTTGGGATAGACCAGAGGGTCGTCGAGCCCCTCGGGTTCGAGGAAGATCTGATGCCCGTCGCGGTCGCCGAAGCGGCGAATCTTGTCCTCGATCGACGGGCAATAGCGCGGCCCGCCCGCTTCGATCGCGCCGGTATGAAGCGGCGAGCGATGCAGATTGTCGCGGATGATCGCGTGGGTCCGATCGGTGGTGCGCGAGATCGCGCAGGCGAGTTGGGGGAGGGCACGCGCGCGGGTCATCGGCGACATCGTCCAATGATCTTTGTCGGACGGTTGCGGCGCGAGCATCGCCCAGTCGATCGTCCGCCCGTCGAGCCGTGGCGGGGTGCCGGTCTTGAGGCGGCGCACCGGCAGATCGAGCGCGCGGAGTTGCCGCGCCAGCTCGTTCGCGCCCGCTTCGCCGACGCGGCCGCCGTCGTCGCGCTCGTCGCCGCGGAAGATTCGTCCGCCGAGGAAGGTGCCGGTGGCCAGCACCACCGCGCGCGCGGTGATCGCGCTGCCGTCGAGCAAGGTGACCCCGGCGATCGCGCCGCCGCGCAGGATCAGCGCCGCGGCTTCGCCCTCGATCACCGTCAGCCGGTCCTGTTGCTCTAGTTGCGCCTGGATCGAACGCATATAGCGCGTGCGGTCCGCCTGAACGCGCGGTCCCTGCACCGCGAGCCCCTTGCTGCGGTTGAGCATGCGGTGGTGGATCGCGGCGGCGTCGGCGGCGCGTCCCATCAGCCCGTCGAGCGCGTCGACCTCGCGGACCAGATGGCCCTTGCCGAGCCCGCCGATCGACGGGTTGCACGACATCGCCCCGATCCGGTCGCGGCGCTGCGAGAGCAACGCGGTGCGTGCGCCGCGCCGCGCGGCGGCCGCGGCGGCCTCGGTTCCGGCGTGGCCGCCGCCGACCACGATAACG
>NZ_MKRR01000106.1:21222-69312 GCF_001897045.1 Sphingomonas sp. 66-10 | reverse complement strand
ATCGTCTCGGTCGCGTCGGCGCCGACGATGCCCGCCAATTGCCGCATCGCATAGCGCACTCCTTCGGCGCGTACCAATAGATCGCGATCCATGCCGTCGCGCTCGATCGACTCGCGCGCCGCGACCACCGCGGCGCGTTGCTGGTCGCGGAGCAAGGCGCCATCGATCGCGAACAGCGCGGCGGCGCGCTCCTCGATCACCTGCCACAGCCGATCGATGCTCGCGAGGTCGTCGCGCGACACCGCGATGCGGCCTGCGGGGACCGTCGCGCGATCGGGAAGGTCGCTGCGCGGGTGAAGCGCGGTCACCGGCCAGTCGGCGGGGGCGGGGGCATCGTCGAGCCACAGCACGATATCGGCGGTCGCCGCGGCGCGCCGGGCACGCTCGATCCCGATGCGCTCGACCGGATCGTCGGTTTCCACCGCCAGCCCCGCGGTATCGATCAGCGTGAAGAGCTGGCCGTGGCGGATCACCCGCGCTTCGAGCAGGTCGCGCGTCGTCCCCGCGATCGGGGTGACGATCGCCGCGTCGCGTTCGAGCATCGCGTTGAACAGGGACGATTTGCCCGCATTGGGTGGCCCGGCGAGAACCACGCGATAGCCTTCGCGCAGCCGCTCGACCGTCGGCCGCGCGAGCAGCGCCGACACCTCGCCGAGCCATGCCGCGATCGCGGTATCGAGCTGGCGATCGTCGGCGGGCGACACATCATCCTCGTCGCTGAAGTCGATCATCGCCTCGATCCGCGCCGCGATCCCGGCGAGCGTCGCGAGCCAGCGCGCGACCGCGCGGCTGATCTCGCCGTCGACGCTGGCGATCGCCGCGCGGCGCTGCGCCTCGCTTTCGGCTTCGAGCAGGTCGGCGAGCCCCTGCGCCTGCGCCAGATCGATCCGGCCGTTCTCCAGCGCGCGACGGGTGAATTCGCCCCCGCGCGCGCGGCGCAGCCCGGGGCGGGAGGCAAGCGTCTGCTCGACCGCCGCCACCGTGGCGATGCCGCCGTGGAGGTGGAGTTCGGCGAGATCTTCGCCGGTCGCGGTTGCTGGCCCCGGAAACCACAGCAGCAGCGCATCGTCGAGCAACGCGCCGTCCGCATCGCGCAGCCGTCGCAACGTCGCGCGGCGGGGTTGGGGGAGCCCGCCCGCGAGCGCCTCGACCGTCGCTGCGGCGTGCGGGCCGCTGATGCGCAGCACTGCGATCGCCGCGGGCGGCTGGCCGCTCGAAACGGCGAAGATCGTATCCATCACCCGCCGGGCTTGGTCCCCGCCTCGAACAGTCGCCGCCAGAAGGCGACGCCGGCCTCGCCCATCGGCGCCCAATTCTTGATCATCGTCTCGAACATCTCGGGGCGGAGCCCGTTGTCGATCGTATCCTGCATCTTGGCGATATAGGCTTCATGGATCGGGGTGAGGTCCGGCAGGCCCATCAGGCGCCGCGCCTCTTCCGGGGTGCAATCCACCTCGACATTCACTTTCATTCCCGACCACTCCTTGAGCCGCATGGGCTGGCGCGATAGCGTCCCTTGCTATGTATGCCCGCGATTCCGCCTTTATCGCAACGCTTGTCGGCGGTCGGGCGACCAGCGATTGAACCAAGAACATCAATGGAGTGAACAATGGGTGAGATGATCGAGGTCGAAACGCTGGACCATGACGCGCATTTCGGCGCCTATGTCGCGCGCCCGGCGGGGACGGCGGCCGCGGCGATCGTAGTGATCCAGGAAGTGTTCGGAGTGAACGCCGGGATCCGCGGCAAGTGCGACCGGCTGGCGGCGGACGGCTATCTCGCGATCGCCCCCGATCTGTTCTGGCGGATCGCGCCGGGCGAACAGCTCGATCCCGACGTCAAACCCGAGTTCGAGCGCGGGCTGCAATTGTTCGGCCGGTTCGATCAGGAAGCCGGAATCCGCGATATCGAGGCAACGATCCGCAAGGCGCGCGCGCTACTCGGCGGTACGGGCAAGGTCGGTTGCGTCGGCTATTGCCTCGGCGGCCGGCTCGCCTTCATGACCGCGTGCCGCACCGATATCGACGCCTCGGTTGGTTATTATGGCGTGGGGATCGACGGGCTGCTCGGCGAGAAGCATGCGATTGCGCGCCCGGTGATGCTGCATGTCGCGGGCGAGGACGGCTTCGTCGACAAGGCCGCGCAACAGCGGATGCACGCCGGGCTCGACGATCATCCGCGGGTGACGATCCACGATTATCCGGGCGAGGATCACGGCTTCGCAACCGAAATGGGCAACCGCCGCTCGCCGCAGGCGGCCGATCTCGCGGACCAGCGGACCGCGGCGTTCTTCAAGGAAAACCTTGCCTAAACAATAGGTTGATAGAGAAGAGCGACGAGATTGCCGTCCCGTTCGCCCTGAGCTTATGAAGGCGCCCATGAAAGTAATACTTTCATGGGACCCGCCGGAGGGCTGTGCTTCTTCGTCGGAAGAAAGTGCAGGGCTTCGACAGGCCCGGCTCGAACGGGAAGGGGCAATCTCGCTTAATCGAAGCGTTCAGATCGGATGCCCGTCGGCGTCGCGAAGCACTTCGCGGCGGCCGACATGGTCGGGCCGGCCGACGATGCCGTCCTTCTCCATCCGCTCGATCAGCCGGGCGGCGCTGTTATAGCCGATCCGCAACTGGCGCTGGAGCCACGAGGTCGACGCCTTCTGGCTCTCGCACACCAATTGGATCGCGGCGCGATATTGCTGATCCTCGGCCGAATCCTCGCCGGTCGGCGCGCCTTCGAGATCGAAGCTCTGCTCGGGCTCCTCGGTGACCGAGGTGACGTAATCGGGCGCCCCTTGCGCGCGCCAGTGATCGGTCACCGCGCGCACCTCGTCGTCGGAGACGAACGGGCCGTGGACGCGGACGATGCCCTTGCCGCCGGGCATGTAGAGCATGTCGCCCTTGCCCAGCAGCTGCTCGGCGCCCTGTTCGCCGAGGATCGTGCGCGAATCGATCTTCGAGGTGACGTGGAACGAGATGCGGGTCGGCAGGTTGGCCTTGATCACCCCGGTGATCACGTCGACCGACGGACGCTGGGTGGCCATGATCAGGTGAATCCCCGCCGCGCGCGCCTTTTGCGCGAGCCGCTGGATGAGGAATTCGACTTCCTTGCCCGCGGTCATCATCAGGTCGGCAAGCTCGTCGACGATCACGACGATCTGTGGCAGCACCTGATAATCGAGCTGTTCTTCCTCATAGACCGGCTGGCCGTTCTCGCCGAACCCGGTCTGGACGCGGCGGCCGAGCGGGGCGCCCTTGGCGCGGGCGGCGCGCACCTTGTCATTGAAGCTGCTCAGCGAGCGGACCCCGAGCGACGACATCTGGCGGTAGCGATCCTCCATCTGCTCGACCGCCCATTTGAGCGCACGCACCGCCTTGGCCGGATCGGTGACGACCGGCGAGAGCAGATGCGGGATGTCGTCGTACATCGACAATTCGAGCATCTTGGGATCGATCATGATCATGCGGCACTGATCCGGGGTCAGCCGGTACAGCAGCGAGAGGATCATGCAGTTGAGCCCGACCGACTTGCCCGAGCCGGTGGTGCCCGCAACGAGCAGGTGGGGCATCGGCGCGAGATCGGCGATCACCGGATCGCCCGCGATATTCTTGCCGAGCACCACGGGGAGCTGCGCCGACTGATCCTCGAACGATTGCGAGCCGATCAGTTCGTGGAGCGACACCGTCTCGCGCTTGGCGTTGGGCAGTTCGATCCCGATCACGGTGCGCCCCGGGATCGTCGCGACGCGCGCCGAGATCGCGGACATGTTGCGCGCGATATCGTCGGCGAGGCTGACGACGCGGGTCGCCTTGATCCCCGGCGCCGGCTCGAGCTCGTACATCGTGACGACCGGGCCGGGGCGGACCTCCTTGATCTCGCCGCGGACGTGGAAATCGTCGAGCACGGTCTCGAGCAGCCGCGCGTTGCGCTCCAGCGCGGTCTTGTCGATCGCATTGTTTTGCGACGGCGGGGCCGGGGTGAGCAGATCGATCGTCGGCAGGACATAATTGTCGCGCAGATCGAGCTGCGCCTGCGCCGCGGGTTTGGGGCGTGCGGCCGAGGGCGCGAGGCTGCGCTCGCTGATCACCGGGCCGGGGCGCGGATCGGGTTGCGCCACCGGGCGCGGGGTGACCGGGCGGCGCACCAGTTCGAGCGGCACGTCCTCGTCGTCGATCGCCGCCGGGCGATCGCGGCGGACGCGCCATACCCGCGGCAACGCGATGTCGATGCTCCGCCCCCACAGGATCGCGCCGGCGATGCCCGAGACCAGGCCGAGCGCGATCACCGACCAATAGGTCACGGCAGGATTATTGGCGAAGCCCAGCGCCCAGCGGACGCCCGCGACGACGCCGAGCCCGATGCCGCCGCCCCAGCCGAACGGCAGCGCGGGCACCGCGCCGCGCGCGACGCAGGCGAGCGCGGTGGCCATCAGCGCGACCCCGAGCGCAGCATTGCGCAGCATCCGCCCCCATTCGCCGACCGGCTGATCGCGCCACAGCCGGAGCGCGACGATCGGCCCGACCGGGAGCAGCAGCGCGACCGCCGGGCCGAGCAGGGTCAGCGCGATATCGGCGAACCACGCGCCGGCGCTGCCGAGCAGGTTATGCACGCCCTCCCCGGCGGCGGTGTTGAGCGCGGCGTCGCCCGGCGAATAGGTCACCAGCGCCAGCGCCATCGCCGCGGTGGCCAATACCAGCGCGATCGCGACGATCAGCGCGCCGCTGCGCGCCGCGCCTGCCTTCACCGTTTCGCGCCATAGCGATGCGTTCGCCCGGCTCGCCATTGCCTTTAAATCCCCCGCCGATGTGATGAGATATGCCCGGCGGAATCATCTGCCTCACCGAGTCCCGCGTCAAGACACCGCGATTGGCAGCGCGCCGGATCGCGGATAGAGCGTGGCGGATGGATCACGCTGACGTTCTCATCCTCGGCGGCGGGCTGGTCGGTGCGACGCTGGCGATCGCGCTCGATCGCCACGGCCTCAAGACGATCGTGGTCGACCCGGCCGACCCGACCGTCACCACCGCGATCGGCTTTGACGGGCGCGCTTCCGCCATCGCCAGCGCGAGCCACCGTATGCTCGAGGCGATCGGGGTCGCCGAGGGGCTCGAAGGCCATGGCTGCGCGATCCGCCATATCCGGGTGAGCGACGGGCTTGCACCCGGCAAGCTCGATTTCATTCCCGATGCCGACGACGGCGCTTTGGGGACGATGTACGAGAATCGCCGGCTGCGCATCGCCTTGGGCGAGGCGCTCAAGCGTTCGACGGTCGACCTCAGGATGAAGACCCGCGCGACCGCGGTAACGCGTGGGCCAGCCGGCGTCACCGCGACGCTTTCCTCGGGGGAGACGGTTGGCGCGTCGCTGCTCGTCGCGGCCGAGGGGCGCAATTCGCCGACCCGCGCCGATGCCGGGATCAAGGTCGCGCAATGGCGCTACGATCATGCCGCGATCATCTCGGCGTTCCACCACGAGCGGCAGCATGAGGAGATCGCTTACGAGATTTTCTACGCCGCCGGGCCGTTCGCGCTGCTCCCGCTGGTCGACGACGAGATCGGGCATCGCTCGGCGATCGTCTGGACGGTGAAGGCGGCGGACGCACCAGCGATGCTCAAGCTCGGCGACCGCCCCTTTCTCGCCGAGGCGGAGAAACGGATGGGCGGGTTCCTCGGCGCGCTTTCCGGCGCCAGCCCGCGCGCGAGCTTCCCGCTTGGCTTCCATCATGCCGCGTCGATCACCGCCGAGCGGCTCGCGCTGGTCGGCGACGCGGCGCACGGCATCCATCCGATCGCGGGGCAGGGGCTCAACCTCGGTTTCCGCGATGTCGCCGCGCTGGTCGAGGTGCTGGTCGAGGGACGGCGGCTCGGGCTGGAGGCGGGCGATGCGCAATTGCTCGATCGCTACCAGCGCTGGCGCAGCCTCGATACGCTGATGGTCGCGGGGGCGACCGATACGCTGACCCGGCTGTTCGGCATTCCGGGCCGCACCGCCAGCGCGATCCGGCGCTTCGGCATTTCGGCGGTCGATCGCATCACCCCGCTCAAGGAACGCTTCATGGCGGAAGCGCGCGGCGAGAGCGGATCGCTGCCCAAGTTGTTGCAGGGGCTGACGGTTTAAGGTGGCCCTAACAGTCCGTGAATTGCCCTCTCCCCGTTCGGGCTGAGCTTGTCGAAGCCCTGCACTTTTCTTTCAAGGAAGAAGGACAGCCCTTCGACAGGCTCAGGGCGAACGGCGGTAGCGAATCCTAAGCCGCCAGCGGGAAGCGCAGCAGGCGGTTCTCCACCGGCACCAAAGCCTCCGCGGGCGCACCGATCGCGCGCGCGATCTCGCTGTGGGTGGCGTCGAGCCCGCCGGTCAGCGCGCCGAATGCCGGGAGCAGCAATTTGCGCCCGCTGGCGACGAAACACCGCCGCGCGACGAGCCGCCCGCGCACCCGAATGCGCAATTGCGGGTGGAAATGCCCCGACAGCTCGGGGCGCGTCTCGGCGGGATCGGCCTGGTGGCGTAGCACGAGGCCGTCGATCACCGCTTCCTCGACCACCGTGCCGCCGCAGCGATCGGCGTCGATCGGATCGTGGTTGCCGGTGATCCACGTCCAGCGCGCCCGCGTCATCAGCGCGTGCAGCATCGCCCGCGCCGCGTCGGGCAGCCGCCCACCGCCGCGCGCATCGTGGAAACTGTCGCCCAGGCACCAGATTTCGCGCGCCGCGGTCGCGGTTGCCAGCGCGGCGAGATCGGTCAGCGTGGCGAGCGAATCATAAGGCGGGAGCATCTGCCCCGCGCCGGCGAAATAGCTTGCCTTTTCGAGATGCAGATCGGCGACGAGCAAGGCCGCGCGCGCCGGCCAGAACAACGCGCCCTGCGGCAGCGCGACGAGCTCGTGGCCGGCGAACGAAAAGGGAACCATGACGCCGCCATGCCGCAGCGCGGGGGTGGGATCAACTGGGTTGGGAAGCGATTGTCGCAAGCAATAGCGTCATGCCGGGCTCGAACCGGCATTCAGAGCCGCAAGCGGCGTCGCTCGTTGCGCTGGATGCCGGATCAAGTCCGGCATGACGAGAGGCAGGCGATCGACCGGTCAGCCCCCATAAGCCTTGACCAGATCGAACAGATAGTCGCGCCCCTGATAGAGCGACGAGACGCGGATACGTTCGTCGAGCCCGTGGATGCCGTTGAGATCCTGTTCGAGCATGATGCCCGGCGCGCCGTAGACCGGCATCCCGATCTTGCCGAAGAACACCGCGTCGGTCGCGCCGGTCGACATCATCGGCACCATCGGCACGCCGGGGAAATATTTCGCGGCCAGCGTCTTCATCGGCCCGACGATCTTCGGATCGAGCGCCGGCGGCACCGCGATCGGGCGGATCGGGGCGTTGGCGGTGACGGTTACCTTCGGTCCGGCGAGTTCCTTGAGCTTGGCGAGCGTGCCCTCCACCGTCTCGCCGGGGAAGATGCGGCAATTGACGTTGGCGGTGGCGCGCTGCGGCAGCGCGTTCTCGGCATGGCCCGCGTTGACCAACGTCGCGACGCAGGTCGTGCGCAACGTCGAATGCAGCACCTTGTCGCGGCTGACGATCGCATCGGCCTGTTTGTCGTTAGGGTTGGCGAGCAGGCGGGTGATCGCCTCCGCCATTTCGGCCGGCACCGCTTTCGCGGTGGCGCCGAGGAAGGCGCGCGTCGTGTCAGTAAGTTTTATCGGGAATTCATAGCCTTGTACCGCCCTGAGCGCATCATCCAGCTCGTAGATCGCATTGGCCGGGGTCGGCGCCGAACTGTGCCCGCCGGGGTTGGTGGCGAGGAAGGTGAAATTCTGCGCGGCTTTCTCGCCGACCTGCACCGCCAGCGCCTGCGGCTTGCCATCGGCGTCGAACCGGCCCCCGCCGCCCTCGTTGAGCGCGAATTCGCCGCTCACCAGCTCGGGGCGGTTATCCGCCAGCCATTGCGCGCCGTTGAAGGCATAGGTGGTTTCCTCGCCGCAGGTCAGCGCCATCTTGATCGCGCGCTTGGGGCGATAGCCCTGCTGCTTGAAGCGGATCATCGCATCCGCCCACACCGCGGCCATCGCCTTGTCGTCGACGGTGCCGCGCGCGTAATAAAAGCCGTTTTCCTCGACCAGCTTGAACGGATCGCGCTTCCAGTCCTCGCGCTTGGCGGCGACCACGTCGATATGCGCGAGCAGCAGCATCGGCTTGGCCTTGGCGTCCGATCCCTTGAGGATCGCGACCACCCCGCCATCGTCGGGATGCTCGGGGACGGAGAAGGAGGTGATATCGGCGTCGGCATAGCCCGCCGCCTTGAGCCGGGTCGCGATCTGCGCCGCGGCCTTGGTGCAGCTGCCAACCCCGACGACGGTGTTTGTCTCAACCAACTCTTTGTAAAGAGAGAAGAAATTCTTCTGGTCGGGTCGATCCTGGGCGTCAGCGATAGCGGGGGCGAGCCCCAGCGCGGCGATTCCAGCCAACCACATAGCCCGCATCGTTAATTCCCCCTGTTTCGCTCAGGGGGCGATCGTTGCAGGGATAGTTGCGTGGCGCAACTCTTTCACGAGCTCCTAGCTGATGAACGCGTTGCGCGGCATCTTGAAGCGCACCTCGCGGTTGGCGAAATCGATATCGACCTTGCGGAACAGCCGCAGCGCATCCATCCCCAGCATCAGCGCGGGACGCTTGTCGAGCCCGAACAATTTGAACGGCGGCGCGTCGCTCGCGGCATAAGCGATCGGCATGTCGTTGATCGTCATCTGGCCGAGCTTGATCGTGTTGAGCACGGTGTAATTGACCGTCACCGTCTCCCCGGTCACCCCCGTCAGCGCGATCGGGATCCCCACCTTGCCGCGGCGCATCACCGCCTTTTGCAGCGCGCTGTTGCCCATCGTCACCGCCGAGCCGGTATCGATGATGACGCGGACCTTGACGTCGCCGACCGTCGCCTCGGTCACGACGAGCTGGCCGAACAGGCTGCGCGCACGCACCACGATCTCGCCGGGGTCGCTCGATTCGCGCGAGGACCGGCGCCGCGACGGCGAGACGACCATCGATTGCTTGTCGAAATCGATCGCCAGCGCATGGCCCTGGAGCGAATCGATCCCCAGCATCCCCGGCGCGCCGAGATAGCGCCCCTCGAGCGCGGGCGCCTCGATCCTTTCGCCGCCCAGCGCGCCGACCGTGATCGACGGGATGACGACGGTGCTCACCTCGCTCACCCCGGTCATCGCGGTGACGCGCACGGTGGGGCCGGCGGCGAGCCGCAGGCTGCCGGCGAGCTCGCGGCTCACCACGGTGCGCTGCGCGCCGGTATCGATGATGAAGCGATACGGCCCGGTGCTGCCGATCTGGACCGGCACCGTCATCCGCTCGCCATTGCCGCCGAAATTGAGCAGATCGCCGAGCGGCGTCGTCGCATCGGCGGGCGGGGGCGGGGGTATGGCGGGAGCCGGCTGCGGCACGGGGGATTGCGCGGCGAGAAGCAGCAGCAAGGGCATGGCGAGCATGCGTTTCATGAACTGGAGAGTGCGCCCGAACCGGCCCTTTCGCAAGCGAAATCAATCGATCCGCATCGCCGCCTGCGCCAGCGTTTCCGCCTCCATCAACAAGGCGTCGTCGGCGAGCCCGGTGGCGACGCGTTCGCGCCCGATCAGCACCAGCACCGGCACCGCGAGCGGCGAGACGCGCGGCAGAGTCACGTGCAGCATCGTCTCCCCGGCGCGGTCGAGCAGATCGGCGAGCCGGCCGATATCGGTCATCCGCGCGCGCGCGTCGGCCCAGGCGGCTTCGAGCAGGATATGCCCCGGCTCGTAACGGCGCAGCACATCGTAGATCAGGTCGGTCGAAAAGGTGACCTGCTTGCCCGTCTTGCGCTTGCCCGGATGCTGGCGCTCGACCAGCCCGCCGATCACCGCCACTTCGCGGAAGGCGCGCTTCAGCAGATGCGATTGCTGCACCCATTCGACGAATTCATGCTCGAGGATATCGGGGGAGAAGAGCGCCGCCGGATCGTCGACCGGATCGAGCGAATAGCAGGCCAGAGCGTAATCCGACGCGACGAACCCCAACGGCTTGAGCCCGCGCGTTTCCATCCGGCGGGTGATGAGCATCCCGAGCGACTGGTGCGCGTTCCAGCCCTCGAAACTGTATGCGACCATATAATGCCGCCCCTCGTGCGGGAAGGTTTCGACCAATAGCTGGTCGGGGCGCGGCAGCGCCGAGCGGCGCGCCTGGATTTCGAGCCACTCGCGCACATCGCCGGGGAAGCGATGCCATTGCTCCGGCGCGGCGAAGAAGCCGCGCACCCGGTCGGCGAGATGCGTGGTGAGCGGCATCCGCGCCCCGCCATAGGTCGGGATCCGTGCCGGGCGCGCGGTGGCGCGGACGATCAGATCCTCGGTGTCGATCTTCTCCACCTCGAGGCTCATGCCGGCGAAGAAGAAGGTATCGCCGTGCGCCAGCGTCGCGGCAAAGGCTTCCTCGACCTTGCCCAGCGTGCGGCCGTTGCGGAACCGCACCTTGAGCATCGTCGCCTCGACGATGATCCCCGCGTTGAGCCGGTGCTGGGCGACGAATTTGGGGTGGCTCACCCGCCAATGCCCGTCGGCGTCGCGCGTCAGCCGCTTGAACCGGTCATAAGCGCGCAACGCATAGCCGCCGTCGCTGATGAAGCCGAGCAACCGCGCGAAGGTCTCGGCGTCGAGCGCGGCATAGGGCAGCGCCGAGCGCACCTCATCGAGCAACGCCGCCTCGTCGAACGGCGCCGCGCAGGCGCAGGCCATGACATGCTGCGCGAGCACGTCGAGCGCGCCGGGGCGGAATGGCTCGGCATCGAGCTCGCCCGCGCGCACCGCATCGATCGCCGCGCGCGCCTCGAGATATTCGAAGCGGTTGCCGGGGACGAGGATCGCCTCTGATGGCTCGTCGAGCCGGTGGTTGCTGCGCCCGATGCGCTGGAGAAGCCGCGACGAACCCTTGGGCGCCCCCATCTGGATCACGCAATCGACATCGCCCCAATCGACCCCCAGATCGAGGCTGGCGGTGGCGACCAGCGCGCGCAGCCGCCCCGCCGCCATCGCGCCCTCGACCTTGCGCCGCGCCTCCTTTTCGAGGCTGCCGTGGTGAATCCCGATCGGCAGCTGGAGCGTGTTTTCCTTCCACAGATCCTGGAAGATCAGTTCGGCGAGGCTGCGCGTGTTGCAGAAGACGATTGTGGTGCGGTGGGTCTCGATCTCCGCCATCACCTGCCGCGCGGCATAACGCCCCGAATGGCCGGCCCAGGGCACCTTGTCCTCGGGGAGCAGGATATCGATTTCGGGATCGACCCCGGGATCGCCGATAACGAGGCTCACCGCCTCCTTGTCGCCGTCCGGGGCGAGCCAGGCGCGATAATCGTCGGGATCCGCGAGCGTGGCGGAGAGCGCGACGCGGCGGCATTCGGGCGCGATCCGCTGCAGCCGCGCCATCGACAGCGCCAGCAGATCGCCGCGCTTGCCGCTGGCGAAGGCATGGACCTCGTCGACCACGATCGTCCTGAGCCCGGCGAACATCGTGAAAGCGTCGGGATAGGACAGCAGCAGCGAAAGCGATTCGGGCGTGGTGAGCAGGATCTGCGGCGGCCGCGCGCGCTGCCGCGCCTTGCGGTCCGACGGGGTATCGCCGGTGCGCGTCTCGATCCGGATATCGAGCCCCATTTCGTCGACCGGGGTCATCAGATTGCGCTGGATATCGACCGCCAGCGCCTTGAGCGGCGAGACGTAGAGCGTGTGGAGCCCGTCGCTCGGCCGCTCGATCAGTTCGGCGAGCGTCGGGAGGAAACCGGCGAGCGTCTTGCCCGCGCCGGTTGCGGCGACGAGCAGCGCATGATGCCCGGCGCGCGCCTCGGCGAGCATCGCCAATTGGTGCCGGCGCGGCTGCCACCCGCGCTCGGCGAACCAATCCGCAAGCGCGGGGGGGAGGGGCATGTCGTGATCGGGCACCGCGCTTTATATGGGGCGCGGGCGGGGGTCGGCGCCAGAGGCTGGTTCAAGCGCAATCCTCCCCGTTCGCCCTGAGCTTGTCGAAGGGCTGCCCTTCTCGTCCGAGGAAGAAAGAACAGGGCTTCGACATGCTCAGCCCGAACGGAGAGGTTGCGCGCGATCCGCTATTCCGCCGCGCGCGGCAGTTTCGGGGCGACCCACGGCACCGCCTGCTCCATCGCCATATCGGTGAGCTTGCGCTGCTGGCGCACCTCCAACCCGGGCGTGAACAGCAAGGTCGGGGTCTTGCGGAAACGATTGGGCGGCATGTCCAAAAACAGCCGGAATTCGCGGTTGAGGTGCGAGGCGTCGTAGAAGCGTTCCTCGGCCAGATCGTCGGCATCGGGCACCGCCAGCCCGCGCAGCACCGCCGCCATATCGAGGAAGCGGCTGCGGCGGAGCACCGTCTTGGGCGGGTGGCCGAAATGCGCGCGGACGTGCCGGTCGAGCCGCCGCGGGATCATCCCCAGCTCGCGTGCGATATCGGCGACGGTGCGCCCCGGATCGAGCCGGCTGATCGCCTCGAAGCGTTCGAGCGCGGGATCGATCCGCGCGTTGCGCGCGGCAATGCGTTCGCGCACCACTTGTTCGAGCCGGTCGAAGGTGCGCTCGGTCTGGCGGATATCCTCGCACGCCCAGCGCAGCGCCTCGCCCCACGCGCCGTCGATCGTCTCGAGCCGGTCGGCGAGCAGATAAGCGGGCCGGTCGGCGAAGGCGAGCCACGCCGCCGGGCGCAGCGCGAAGCCGGCGGCGACGATCGGGCCGGTGCAGCGCACGGGGAAGCGCTTGCGCTGCGCCCCGAAGATCATCGGGCCTTCATAGGCGATCCACTTGCCGGCGACCTGGGTCTCCCACCGGCCCTCGGTCGGCACGCGGACATAAGCGGTCTCGTGGAGCAGGAAATCTTCCAGCACCGCATCATCGGGCCGTTCGATGATCAGGATGAAGAAGCGCGCGACGAATCGCGCCAGATCGCCGCTCGGTGCGCGGCTGAGCGACAGCGGATGGCCGTCGCGCGAGGTGCCCGTACGTGGGGTTAGGCCCATAACGCGCCAGTCTATGAAGCTTTCGCGCCTTCGGCAATGCGAGCCTGCGGTGCGATAAAGCGCCGATTCGGCGAGTCTGTATTAAATCGGGATCGCGGAAGGCGGGTTAATAGGCCGTTTCGCCGACTACGTTGCCCGGCGGCGAATAGCGGCAGACGAGAAAGTCGTTTCGCCGGTCCGACGCCACCGCGCATCCGATTCGCCGCGCGCCGCGCCAGACGATCTCGCTGTAATGCGACACGTCCTGCCAGCGCCCGGTGCGGCTGAAGCCCGGCGTCGGCAGGTTCACATAATCGCGCCGCTCGGCGAGCCAATGGCCGAGCATCTCGTCGTAGCGATAGGCGTCGCGCGTCCCCATCCACAGGTTTTCGCCTTGTCGCCCCATCCCTTGCGGCTGTTCGGCATGCGCGAAACGGCCGGTGCGCGCCATTTCCCCGGCATAATCGCGCGCCGCATCGGCAAGGCTGTCGTCCCATGCCAGCGGGGCCAGCCCGAGCGCGCCGCGTGCGCCATTGTGGCCGCGCAGCATCACCGATCGGAGCAAGGCGGCGCCGCGCGGCGCGGGCGCCTCGGAAAGGCGCGGTTCCACGACGCGCGCGGGCGCATAGCCGCCGCACGCGGCAAGCAGGGTGAGGGCGAGCGAAAGCGCGATCGCGCGGTGGCCTTTGGCGGGCATCGCGGCCATATCGGCGTTCGCATGCCCGACGACAACTCCCTCGCGCTTTACGTCCACTGGCCGTTCTGCGTCTCCAAATGCCCTTATTGCGACTTCAACAGCCATGTCCGCGCGGAGGTCGACCAGGCGGCGTGGCGCGCCGCGCTGCTCGCCGATCTCGCGCATGAGGCGCGCGCACTGCCCGGGCGGCGGGTCACGTCGATCTTCTTCGGCGGCGGCACCCCCTCGCTGATGCCCCCCGATACCGTCGCCGCGGTGATCGACGCCGCGGCGCAGGCATGGGGCCTCGCTCCCGATGCCGAGATCACGCTGGAGGCCAATCCCTCGTCGGTCGAGGCGGCGCGGTTCGGCGATCTCGCCGCGGTCGGGGTCAATCGCGTCTCGCTCGGGCTGCAGGCGCTCGACGATGCCGTGCTGCGCTTCTTCGGCCGCGCGCATGACGTGGCGGAGGGATTGCGCGCGCTGGAGACTGCGCAGCGCGCCTTCGCGCGGGTCAGCTTCGATCTGATCTACGCCCGGCCGGGGCAGACGGTCCAGGCGTGGGAAAATGAGCTGGCGCGCGCGCTCGTGTTCGGCACCGGGCATCTGTCGCTCTACCAGCTCACGATCGAGCCCGGCACGCGCTTCGCCACCGAGGCGGCGGCCGGGCGGCTCGTCGTCCCCGACGGTGATGCGGCAGCGGATCTCTATGAGACCACGCAGGCGATGACCGCGGCCGCCGGGCTCCCCGCCTATGAGATTTCCAACCACGCGCGCGCCGGCGAGGAGAGCCGACACAATCTCAGCTATTGGCGGTATCGCGATTATGCCGGCGTCGGTCCGGGCGCGCACGGCCGGCGGCTCGGGGTGGCGACGCAGCGGCGGCGCAAGCCCGAGAATTGGCTCGCGGCGGTGGCGCGCAACGGCCACGGCATCGAGGTCGAGGACGATCTCGCCCCCGCGGTCCAGGCCGAGGAGGCGCTGCTGATGGGGCTGCGGCTCGCCGAGGGCGTCGATCTTGCCCGCATCGCGCGGCTGGGTGCGCGGCCGGTCGAGGCCTTGGTCGATCTCGCCGTGGTGGCCCGGCTGGACGACAAGGTGCGGCTTGAGGGCGACCGGCTCCGCGTGCTGCCCGCCGGGATGCTGCTGCTCGACGCGATCCTGCCGGCGATCGTGCGCGCCGGGGAATAAGCCCGTCCGCCGCCGTCACCCCAGCTTCCGCCGGGGCGACGGGGACGGTCAGCGCGCGAAGTTCCCGGGCGCCGGCGAAACGATCGTCGTCCCCCCGGCCTTGACCTCCTGCACCTCGAGCGCGCGTTCGGCGACGCCGTCGCGGCCGAAGCGGAACGCGCCGTCGATCCCGGCATAGCCCTCGCCCGAGCGCAGCCGCGCCTCGGGGAAGGGGGCGCCGATCTTCCAGTCGTGCGAGATGCGCACCGTCAGCAGCACCGCGTCATAGCCGAGGCTCGACAGCCGATACGGCGCCGCGCCGAAGCGGGCGCGATATTTGGCGGCATATTGGCGATAGAGCCCGTTCGACACGCTGGCATACCACGCCCCGTCGAGCGCGCCGCGCGCGGCGATGCCGCTGTCGGAATTCCACAATTCGGTGCCGAGGATGCGCACCTGCGGGCTCGATTTGCGGACCAAAGGCGCGCCGGCGGCGGCCGCGGCGCCGCTGTCGGCGATCAGCACCCCGTCGAACGGCGCATCCTTCGCCATCCGCGCGACCGCGGCGGCCATCGCCCCCGCCGCGCGATCGTAGGTCTGCAACGAGACGACCTTGCCCCCGCTGCTCTCCACCGCGCGCAGGAAGGTGGTCGAGGCGCGCGAGCCGTAGAGCGAATTGGGGATCAGCCCGCCGAAATTGGTCACGCCCTTGCTGCGCGCATAGGAAACGACCCGCTCGATCGACTGGCCGGGGGTATAGCCCATCAGATAGACGCCGTCGCCGGCGACCGACACGTCGTTGGAAAAGGACAGCACCGGGACGTGCGCGGCGCGCGCCACCGGGGTCACCGCGCGGACATCCTCGGCGAGCAGCGGGCCGAGGATCAGCTGCGCGCCCTCGGCGATCGCGCGCTGTGCCGCCGGGCCCGCGCCGGTCGCGGTGTCGTAGCTGGTGATGCGCACCTTGTCGTTGCGCGAATCGAGCAGCGCGAGCTGGGTGGCGTTGGCGAGGCTCTTGCCCACCCCGGCATTGGCGCCGCTGAGCGGCACGAGCAGCGCGACGCGGTTGCGCGCGGTATCGCGCGGCAGCCCGGGCTGGACCTCGGTGGAGGAGACCGGCGGCGGGACCTTCTGCTCGGGCGCCGGCGCCGGCCCACGCGGGACGATCGTCTGGCACGCGCTGAGCAAGGCCAGCCCGGCCAGTGCGGTCAGCCGAAACAAGCCGCGGACCCGTTGCGGTACGGTCATCGCTTCTGCCATGAAACCCCTCGTGATGTCGCTTTCTCCTGGTCTGTATATCGTCGCCACCCCGATCGGCAATCTCGGCGACCTCTCGCCGCGCGCCGCGGAGGTGCTGGCGCACGCCGACCTGATCGCCGCGGAGGACACGCGGGTCACCGCGACCTTGCTGCGCCACATCGGCGCGAAACGCCCGATGCAGCCCTATCACGATCACAATGCCGATCAGGTGCGCCCCGGGCTGATCGCGCGGCTGGCGAGCGAGGTGATCGCGCTGGTCTCGGATGCGGGAACCCCGCTGATCTCCGATCCGGGTTATAAATTGGTGCGCGATGCGCGTGCGGCGGGGCATCAGGTGGTGACGATCCCCGGCCCCTGCGCCGCGATCGCCGCGCTGACGCTCGCCGGGCTGCCGACCGATCGTTTCCTGTTCATGGGCTTCCTCCCCGCCAAACAGGGCGCGCGGGGCAGCGCGATCGCCGAGGTCGCGGGGGTGCGCGCGACGCTCATATTCTACGAAAGCGGCCCGCGGCTCGCCGCAACGCTCGCCGCGCTGGCCGAGGGGCTGGGGGATCGCGAGGCGGCGGTGACGCGCGAGATCACCAAGAAGTTCGAGGAAGCGGTAACCGGCACCTTGTCGTCGCTCGCCGCGCGTTATGCCGATGCCCCGCCCAAGGGCGAGATCGTGATCGTCGTCGCCCCGCCCGGCGCCGCGCCGCCGCCGAGCGCGGAAGATGCCGAGGCTGCGCTGGTCGAGGCGCTGTCGCGGCTCCCCGCGTCGAAGGCGGCGGGGGAAGTGGCGAAGCGCTTCGGGCTCGACCGCAAGGCGCTCTACGCCCGCGCGATGGACTTGAAGGCGTGAGCGATCGCCGTGTCGCCGAAGCCGCCGGGCGGCGCGGCGAGCGGCTGGCGGCGTGGTGGCTCAGGCTCAAGGGCTGGCGCGTCGTCGCGCAGCGCGTGCGGACCCCGGCGGGCGAGGTCGATCTGGTGGCGAAGCGCGCCGGGCTGGTCGCCTTCGTCGAGGTCAAGACCCGCGCCACCGCCGCCGAACTCGATTTCGCGATCGACGAACGCCGGCTCGCGCGGGTCGCGGCGGCGGCGGAATTGCTGATGCCGGTCTATGCGACCGCGGGGGAGGATATCCGGGTGGACGTGATCCTGCTCGCGCCGGGGACGCGGCCGCGGCATATCGAGAATGCTTGGATTGGCTAGGGCGCAGGCGCGTCGGCGTAGCGACGGCGCCGGTGCGCGTTAGCGCAGCGCCCGACCCGGCCGGCGGGTCGCGCCAGCGCGCCCGTCCGACGACCCGGCTTTGCCGCGGCGGGGCATGACGATGAGGGTGACGAGGGAAGGCAGACCCCCTAAATCCCCCCGATCAATCTTGGGATGACCGCATGACCCTTACCGTTGCCGTCCAGATGGACCCGCTCGAATCGATCAATATCGCGGGCGATTCGAGCTTCGCGCTGATGCTTGCCGCGCAGCAGCGCGGGCATCGCGTGTTCCATTATGCGGCGGAGGATCTCAACTGGTCCGACGGACATTTGTGGACGCGCGCGCATCCGGTGACGGTGCAGCGCGTCGTCGGCGATCATTTTCGCTTCGGCGAGCCGGTGCGGCTCGATCTCGGCGACGAGGCCGATGTCGTGCTGATGCGGCAGGATCCGCCGTTCGACCTCGGCTATATCACCGCGACGCATCTGCTCGAGCGGATCGCCGACCGCACCCTGGTGGTCAACGATCCCGCGAGCGTGCGCAACGCCCCCGAAAAGGTGTTCGTGCTCGATTATGCGCGCTTCATGCCGCCGACTTTGGTGACGCGCTCGCTCGACGAGGCGCGGGCGTTTCTCAAGCGGCACGGCGCGATCGTCGTCAAGCCGCTCCACGGCAATGGCGGCAAGGCGATCTTCCGCGTCGGCGCGGAGGGGGAGAATCTCTCGGCGCTGATCGAGGTGTTCAACAATATGTGGCGCGAGCCGCATATGGTGCAGGCCTTTCTCCCCACCGTGGCGAAGGGCGACAAGCGCATCGTGCTGGTCGACGGCGAGGTCGCGGGGGCGATCAACCGGCTGCCGAGCGAGGGCGAGTTCCGGAGCAATCTCGCGGTCGGCGGATCGGCGGAAAAGACCGAGCTGACGCCGCGCGAGCGCGAGATCTGCGCGGCGCTCGGGCCGGAACTCAAGCGGCGCGGGCTGCTGTTCGTCGGGATCGACGTGATCGGGGGCGAGTGGCTGACCGAGATCAACGTCACCTCGCCGACCGGGATCGTGGCGATCGAGCGGTTTGACGGGACGGATGTCGCGGGGATGATCTGGGACGCGATCGAGCGCAAGCTCGGTCGCGGAGGCATCGGAGCTTAGCTCTCACCGTTGACCCTGAGCTTGTCGAAGGGCGTCCTGCGGTCCGTGAGTGAGAGCCGCCCGTCGACAAGCTCAGGGCGAGCGCCGGGCTAACTCCGCGGATGCGCCGCGCGATAGACGTCGAGCAGATGCGCCGCATCGACCGCGGTATAGACCTGCGTCGAGCTCAGGCTGGCATGCCCGAGCAACTCCTGCAGTGCGCGCAGGTCCGCCCCGCGCCCGAGCAGATGCGTCGCGAAGCTGTGGCGCAGCGCGTGCGGCGTGGTCCGCTCCGACAGCCCGAGCCGCCCGCGCGCCGCGCGTACCCCGGCGCGGACGATCCCCGGCGACAATGCCCCCCCGCGCACCCCGCGAAACAGCGGCGCATCGGGCGCGAGCGGCCACGGGCATTGCGCGAGATACGCCTCGATCGCCTCGCGCACCGGAGGCAGCAGCGGGACGATGCGGGTCTTGTCGCGCTTGCCGATCACCACGATCGTCTCGCCGAGCGGGATCACCGCTCCGGTCAGCGCGATCGCCTCGCCGATGCGCAAGCCGGCGCCGTAGAGCAATAGCAACACCGCCCAGTCGCGCGCGCCGACCCATTCGTGCCGCGCACCCTCCGCGACTTCCTCGGCCAGCGCCCAGGCTTCGTCGGGGGAGATCGGGCGCGGCACGCCTTTCTTGACCCGCGGCCCGGAAAGCCGCGGTGCGGCGCCCTCGCCATTGGCCCATTCGAGAAAGCCGCGCACCGCCGACAATTCGCGCGCGGCGGAGGCGTTGGAAAGGTCGCCGCCGAGCCCCCCGCTGCGGCGGTGCGCGAGATAGGCGCGCAGATCCGACGCGCTGACCCGCGCCAGCGCCGCGCGGTCGACCGCGCCGCTCCAATGCTGCGCGAGAAAGGCGATCAGCCGGTTGGCGGTCGCTTCATAAGCGCGCACGGTATGCGCCGACCGACGTCGGTCGCGGCGCAGATAGGCGCCATAGGCAGGAGCCAGCTCGCTCATCGCTTCGAGGGTAAGACCGAATCGTGCGCGGGTCCACAAGGAGAGGCGCACCACCCCCTCCTCCGTCATGCCGGGCTTGACCCCGGCATCCAGATCTCAGGCGGTGCCTTTAGTGGCTCCGGATGCCGGGTCGGGCCCGGCATGACGATCGAAGCAGGCAAGGCGACCGGCCTCTCACACGTGTGAACTTCGTGAACTTTGCCGCCGGCTTTGCGCGCGGCGCGTCTCCACGCCATATGGCGGGCGATGTCCCGTGCCCGTGTCCTGGTGCTCAATTCCGCGCTCGGCCCGCTCGATTACCGCGTCCCGCACGGGATGACGGTCGAGCCGGGGTCGATCGTCGTCGCGCCCCTGGGGCCGCGGCAATTGGTCGGCGTGGTGTGGGAGCCCGAACGGATGCCGTCCGACGCCGAGGTCGGCGACAACCGGCTGCGCAATCTGATCGCGGTCGCCGATGCGCCGCCGCTGCGCGATCCGCTGCGCCGGCTGGTCGAGTGGACCGCGGATTATTATCTCGCCGCGCCCGCCGCGGTGGTGCGGATGGCATTGTCCTCCACCGCTGCGCTCGAGGGGCAGAAGCTCGTCGTCGAATATCGCGCCACCGGGCATGTCCCCGATCGGCTGACCCCGCAGCGCGCGCAGGCGCTCGAACGGATCGGCGACCGGCAGGGGCTGATCCGCGAGCTGGCGACGATCGCCGACGTCTCCGACGGGGTGATTCGCGGGCTGGTGAAGGCCGGCGCGATCGAGGGGGTCGAGGTCGATATCGACAGCCCCTATCCGCTGCCCGACCCCGATCATGCCCCGCCCGCGCTCTCGGCCGAGCAGGCGGCGGCGGCGGATGCTTTGGTTGCCGACGTCGCGGCACACGCTTTTCACCCCACGCTGCTCGACGGGGTGACCGGATCGGGCAAGACCGAGGTCTATTTCGAGGCGGTGGCGGAGGCGATCCGGCAGGGCCGGCAATGCCTTGTCCTGCTCCCCGAAATCGCGCTGACCGAACCCTTCCTCAAGCGCTTCCACGATCGCTTCGGGTGCGAGCCGGTGGCGTGGCATTCGGGGCTGCGTTCGTCGCAGCGCCGCCGCGCGTGGCGCGCGATCGCCAGCGGGCAGGCGGCGGTGACGGTGGGCGCGCGCTCGGCCTTGTTCCTGCCTTATGCCGATCTCGGGCTGATCGTCGTCGACGAGGCGCATGAGACGAGCTTCAAGCAGGAAGACGGGGTGCATTATCACGCGCGCGACGTGGCGGTGATGCGCGGCAAGTTCGAAGGCTGTCCGGTGATCCTGGCCTCCGCCACCCCGGCGATCGAGACGCGGCAACAGGTCGCGCTCGGCAATTATGCCGAGCTGCGGCTGCCGGGACGCTATGGCGTCGCCGAGCTGCCGACGATCGAGGCGATCGACCTCCTGGAGCAGAAGCCCGATCGCGGCCGCTGGCTCGCCCCCTCCTTGGTCAAGGCGATCGGCGAGACGTTCGAGCGCGGCGAGCAGTCGCTGCTGTTCCTCAACCGCCGCGGCTATGCCCCGCTCACCTTGTGCCGCACCTGCGGGCATCGTTTCCAATGCCCCAATTGCACCGCCTGGATGGTCGAGCACCGGCTGACGCGGCGGCTCGCTTGCCACCATTGCGGGCATGTCGAGCCGGTGCCGCGCGCCTGCCCCGAATGCGGCGACGAGGAATCGCTCGTCGCCTGCGGCCCGGGGGTCGAGCGGATCGCCGACGAGGTGGCGGCGCTGTTCCCCGAGGCGCGGGTCGCGGTGGTCACCTCGGACACGATCTGGTCCCCGGCCAAGGCGGCGGAATTCGTCAATCGGATGGAGGCGGGGGAGATCGACATCGTCGTCGGTACCCAGCTCGTCACCAAGGGCTATCATTTCCCCAACCTCACCCTGGTCGGGGTGGTCGATGCCGATCTCGGGCTCGAGGGCGGCGATCTGCGCGCGGCGGAGCGCACCTTCCAGCAGATCCGTCAGGTCTCGGGGCGCGCCGGGCGCGGCGAGAAGCCAGGGCATGTCTACATCCAGACGCACAGCCCCAAGGCGCAGGTGATGCAGGCGCTGGTGACGGGCGACGCCGAGACCTTTTACGCCGCCGAGACCGAGGCGCGGCGCGACGCGGGGGCGCCGCCGTTCGGCCGCTATGCCGCGATCATCGTGTCGAGCGAGGATCAGCCGGCGGCGCATGAGATCGCGCGGCTGATCGGCCGCTCGGCGCCCGAGGTGGAGGGGATGCATGTCTATGGCCCCGCGCCCGCGCCGCTGGCGATGCTGCGCGGGCGGCATCGCTATCGCCTGCTGGTCCACGCGCGGCGCACGCTCGACGTGCAGGACGTGATCCGCGGGTGGCTCGGCGCGCTCGACTGGCCCGCGAAGGTCAGGGTCTCGGTCGACGTCGACCCGTATAGTTTTTTGTAAGGCGGCAACGCGGCTTGCTCCCGGCACGACATGCCGGATCATCGCAATGGAAATTTGCTAACATTTCGGGAAATGCCTAGGGGGCGGGCGATCGTGATTTGCCTCATCGCGCGCGCGCTGTTCTAAGGCTTCAGATGCTGATTCCTGTCCGGACCATTCGATCGTCAAGTAATCGCCAGCCATGAGCGTCGCGATTGTTTTTGCATCGGCGGAGATGGCGTCGCGGCGGGTCGCCGCGATTCCGGCAGTAGCGCGCGCATTGCGTGAAGTTGCGCTTTCCCATGTCGATTCCTGTACCGTCTGCATTCCGGAGTCCTGGAATCCGCCGGCCTTCGATCTCCAGGAGATCGAGCGCCTCGCGCCGGGCCTCAAGGTCGCTTTTGCGCGCGATCTCCCGACCGGCTGTACGTTGGTCGTGACGGGAGAGGCATTGGTTCCGGCCGCGATCCTGCGTGGCGCGCTGGCCGGCACGGTCGCCCCTGGCACGGGAGTATATTCCGTCGAGTCCGCGCCTCGCGCGTTGTTATCGGTCGCCGCGGCCGACGCGCTGCTTCGTGCGCAGGCGCGGGCGGTCATCGCGGCGACCGGGAAGTCCGGAGACGGCATCGTCTCGCGCACGATCAATCGTCCGATCTCGCAGTCGATCACGCGGCTGTTGCTGAGCCTAGGCCCCGTTCGACCGTATCAGGCGACCTTCGGCACCATGGCGGTGAGCATCGCGATGGCGGCGACATTGCTGTTTTTCCCCGGCTATCACGGCCAATTATGGGGTGGGCTGTTGTTCCAGATGGCGTCGGTCGTCGATGGCGTCGATGGCGAGATCGCACGGGCCACTTTTCGTGCCACCCCGATGGGCGCGACCTTCGACAGTCTGGTCGACGCGACCACCAACTTGTCTTTCTTCGCCTGCCTGATCATCAATTTCTATCTGGTTGGCGAGACTCAGGCGGCTCTGGTCGGCGCAGTCGCGCTGCTCGGGCTTGCCGGCGGGATGACCTTGCTCGGCATCGCCGCGGTGTCCGATCGCGGGCCAGTGACGTTCAATGCGGTGAAAGACCGGTTGGCAACGCGCCATTCCCGCGTGATCATCTGGCTTACCTGGTTCACGATGCGCGATTTCTACGCGCTATTCGCACTTGTCATCATCGCCTTCGGCTATGCCGTCGCTGCTGCCTATATCTTCGCGGTCATCGTGACGGGCTGGCTCATCGTGGTCGTCGCAACGTTGCTGCAACGGCGCGTGCCGTCGGCGGTCTCATCGCAGACTCTTGACGGTTAAGATGGGCCGGGTATTTCGCGCGCTATGGAACCGGTAACGGCCCTTTCGCCGATTCCGTCGAAAAGCAACCATCTCGCCCTCATCGGCGGTCTGCCCTGTTCCGTGACCTATTTTGCCGCCGAACTCTGCCGCGATCTGTTGGCGCGGAAGCACGGGGCATGCGAGGTGATCGCGCTCAACGACCTGAGCGAGGCGACGCTCGAAAAAATTGCTGCGATCGACCTTCCTGCGATGTTTCTCTCGGAAATTCCTGATGCTGCGGTGGTGGAGGCGCTCAGCCAATCGGATTTTCCTATCCTGATCATCGACCAGCGCGTTTCCGATGCCAGCCGGGATTTCATGGCGGCGCGCGAGGCTAAGCTGCTCGACACGGTTCGAACGATCGCGCGCGCACAAATCGGGTTGGGCGCGCTCCTCGAAATCCCGCGAGGAGAGCTTGTCGCGGCCGATCAGGCTCAGTCTGCGGCTGACCTCGCTCGGCAAATTGCGCGCGCGTGCGACGTCGACGAGATGCTGGCTCAGCGCATGATCGATGAACGCCAGCTCGATCGTCCGCTGGGCGCCGTATTAGGCGCTCATTTCACGCATGAAACGCCATCATTTTCGGGTGAGCCTGCCGGGCTTCTCGACGAGCTCGATCGATTTTACACTTTCCATCCCGAACGCGCGGCGTCGCCCTGGCATATGCCGGTCGACCTGCTGGTCGAAGCGGCGCCCCCTTATTTGCCGGCTACCGATCCGCTCAATCTTCTCGGCCCGGCGCGTTGCCTGACCATCGGACCATATCTTTATCTGCCGAGCGGCGACTGGAAGGGCGTCCTCACCTTCACCTCGTCGTCCAACCGATCGACCAATACGATCGGGTTCGATGTGACCGCCGACGAGGAAATAAAATTAGAGGAGAATTTCGAGATTAGCGTAGACGGAAAGTTTTCGATCGAGCTCCATTTTCGAATCTCAGATCCTTATTACCCTTTCGAATTCCGCACTCATCTGCGCCGCGGCGCGATCGATGGCGAACTTCGGCTGCATTCGCTTGCGCTAGAGAGACGCGGTTGACCCCAATTCATGTAAATTGAAGGATCTCGCCTGCGCTGCCTGGCTATTGTCCGAGGGCAGGGACGGGCGAACCACAATTTGGGTTCGCCCCCCGGGCGTCAGCCGGCCCGTTCGATGACCATCCGATCCAGATCCAGGCTTTCGAGATCAGGCCGCTTGCGGAGCACGATCTCAAAGGCTTGAGCGGGTTCGCGTAGCGTAAAGCTGATCGGTTCATCCCATCGCGAAACCATCTTGGACAGAATTATGACATGGCCGAAATCCGTGGTGATCGACAGGTCTGCCGAACCGGTCGCATTACCGTGGATCTTGAGCGTGTAGCTTCCCGCCGGCAAATTCACATAGGGACCGAAAAACAGGCTCGGTTCGGCGACATTCGGATGATCGGCGCGGCGATATCGCAATGTCCCGTCAGGTTGGAGAAGGGCGTTGTCGCTTTCCGCAAACACCGTGTGATAATGTAGCTCCTTCGGCTTGACCGTCATTGCGGACGGCGATTGCTTCGCATCGCTCTCGGGCGTCCGGGTTGCCAGCAAATAGACATTCCCCGTCGGGATTTCCCCGTCCGGCACAATGGTCAGTGTTCCATCGCCTTCGACCACGCACACGCTAAGGCCGAGCCCGCGGACGAACGAGACGACATCGCGCCCGTATTGGGTAATCTCACTGGTGTTGGTATAATATTCCAGCAGCAGGCGGATGCCCGGCGATCGCCGAATGGTCTGCTCCATGCCTTTGAGCACCGAGAGTTCGTGACCTTCGACGTCCACCTTCACGAAATCCGGCGTCACATCGCGCGGCAGGAAATTGTCGATCGCGACCGCGGCGACCTTTACGATCGTCTGCGTGTCGCTGGTGTCGCCCGGATTGCGAATATGTCCTCCGCCGAGCAGTTCGGGATCATAGGCGAATTCCAATTCCCCGTCCCGGTCCGCGACCGCGAGGTTTTCCCAATGATAATGGGGAAGCCAGATCAGTCGGTTGGCCATCGCCGAACGCCGCAGGTATTTAAACGTATGCGGATTGGCCTCGAATGCGTATACTTGGCCCTTGCTCCCGATGATTTCGCTCGCAACTAGCGAGTACAATCCGAAATTTGCGCCGATATCGAGAAAGACGCTGCCGGGCGATAGGAAGCGCTTCATTACGGATATTTCGCGCGGTTCGACGGGATATCCTTGAATATATGTCAAGGATTCCAGTGATTGCGTATCGACGCAGATTAAGCACGACGTTCCGTGGAGCTTCGCCATACCTGTAGAATTGCCGAGATAGTAATATTCATTCACCACTAGAACTCCTCGCTCACCGCGCACGCGGCGATCCTATTGCTTAGTTGCGATAATACCAAAACAGGTGACGGGAATACCATCTGCCGTCAGCTTGATGTGATTGGCGCCATCGCGCCATTTGTCGGCTTGGTCGAAGGTCCAATCATATGCATAAGGAGCTATATCGATAAATTTATCGAGTGGCTTAGAGCCGACATCATAATTTAGCGGCGCAACAGCACAACCCTTTGCCTTCAGGCGCCGCGCCATTTCCTCGAAATGTCGCCGCTGAAACAGAACGGTTGGCCAGTTATCGATCGTCACATCGTCATTCATGAAATTGAATTCTGTCGTATGAATGGAGACGCCGCCGGGCTTGAGGACGTCGACCGCCTTGTCGATGAAATTGATGCCGGCTTCGATCGATCCCAGGTGTTCGAACGCGCAAATCGACCAGCAAAAATCATAGTCCCGCAGATCGTCGGGGACGGCGGTCATATCTACGTAGCGGAAATCGACCAACGCGTCGAAAGTGGCGCGATCGAGAAATTCAGGCCGGTAAGTCCGATCTGGATTGCCATGTTCCTCCGACGCAACCCAGTTCGCGGCCCGCTCGTCTGAGGGTGCCAAATCCGTCGCGGTGACCGCGCACCCTTTGGATGCAAGATAGGACGGCAGCGGCTCCTCACCGCAGCCAAAACCCAGCCCGCGGCGGCCAGGTTGCATGTTTCCAGTCTGCCAGATCACCTGGAGAACATAAGCCAGTTCCCAGATCTTTCGATGCAGGACATGTGCTACGCCGAGTTCGGAGGACCAATGGCGGGTCCAGTTCGCTTCGAGATCCGCCTGCGTCGACGCTTTGGATTCGATGTCGAATGTAAACGGGCCGCCGGCAGGCAGGGGCGGCAACGCGGCAGCCAATGTCTTGGCCAGCTCATAACCAAAAAACTTCATGTTGAGCTTCATTGCATTGAAGTCTCGCAAAATTTCGGTCAGCGCGTTGATGTTCGGCCGCCCATCCGCATCGACGAGGCTCAGTAGTTCGGGCAGTTGCTTGCGTAGTGAACGGACAGCGCGCGAAGAGGAGGAGTCCGTGCGTTGAGCTTGGAGATTCTTTGGTGAGAAAATCATAACGCTACTCCAACACGCTCTTCCTGAAGATCCCGCGACGGCTGGCAGTTTCCCGTTTCCCGCGGAACCCCGGCCGATACAGTGCCGACGTAGCGGGCGTCATGTCGATTCCCGGATCAGTTCACTTCACCACCTGCCAGGCAATTGCGAGCGGGTTGAAGACCTGTCCGATGATCTGCAGCAGCTTGCTGGGCTGGTTGGCTTCCGCCCCCGCGACATAGATCACGTCCTTGTCGGTCATATAGAATTTCTGGCCGAGGAAATAGGACGTCGGTTTCAGCATGTTGAAATGATAGACCGTCGGACGCTCAACGCCCGCTTCGCCGGTTTTCTCGAACCGGAAAACGAATACCGCCGCCGGGTCTGCGACATTCTCGGTCGGGCCGCCGGACAGCGCCAGCGCTTCAACCAGCGAAAAACGCCGCAGCGGAAGATCGTATCGATTGACCCGGTTCGCGCTGCCGAGCACCGCATAGCTCTGGGGCAGGCGGCGCAGCTCGACCCGGTCGCCCGGTTCCATCGGCATACCCCCGATATTGGCGTAGCTCATTCCGTCGAGCGGCCATTCGCTGATCGCGCCCTGGCGGTTGACCTGGACCATGATGTCCGCGTTGGAGCCGCGCGCGCCGCCAGCCAGGGTGATGACATCGAGTAATTTTTCACGAGCGCCGGTAAGGCGCACGCGGCCGCGGCTGGTGATTTCGCCGCCGATCATCACCGAACTGCCGGCGGCTCCTTCGATGCGAACGAGGACCTGTGGATTTTCGGATTTGCCACGCAGGCTGGCCTCGATGTCGCGCGAAAGCTCCGCGGGGGTGCGGCCTGCGGCGCGCAAGGTGCCCGAATAAGGCAGCCGGATCGTTCCGGCCTGGTCGACCTCGATCGGCCCGATTTTCTGTTCCTTGGCGGTGGGATCGAAGCTCGCGCCGGGTGCCGAGGGCGCCCCCGAGAAAAGCCGCGCGCCCACCTCGTAATAGGTGACGCTGATCACGTCTCCCGGGGCGATCGCTTCAACGTCGGATTTCCAGCCGGGCGGCAGGGGCGTGTAATCGGGGGCAGCCGGCGGGGTCGGCAGGGCGGTATTGGCATCGACCTCGATCACGTTGAACGCGCCGCGATCTCCCGCGCGGGTGACGGTCTTGCCGACCGGTCCGGCTTGCGGCAGCGTGGAACAACCGCTTGTCATCGCCAGACCCGCGCAGGCGGCGGTGAGCAGCATTTTGCGGTGATAGGCCTGACACGTCATGTTCTTCAGGGTTCCTTCAACGGCGGATGCGAGGCCACGGGCCCACCCGTCCGTGATATTATGGTCTCTAGAGCGTGGCATAGATGCTGATCGCGAGATCGAGATCCGCGAATTCGCGCCCGTAGCCGTTTTTGAGGATCAGCGCAGAGCTGCAATATTCCCGTATGATGCCCGTATCGTGGCTTACGAGAATCATCGCCGCGTCACGCCGGTCGCGGAACAGCGCGTCGTGGCACTTCTGATGGAAGCGTTGATCGCCCACCGCGATGACCTCATCGATCAGGAAACAATCGAAATCGATCGCGAGAGTCAGCGCGAAGGCCAGCCGGGCGCGCATGCCCGAGGAATAATATTTCACCGGTAACAAGAGGTTGCTGCCCAGCTCGGCGAAATCGTCGACCCGCGCGATCGTTTCCTCGATCGGGTGGTTGTAGATGCGCGCGATGAAGCGGATATTATCGAACCCCGTCATGCTCGCTTCGAAGCCGCCGCCGAACGCGAGCGGCCAGGACATCGACATGCCGCGGCGGATCGCGCCGGTGGTCGGCCGCTCGACGCCCCCGATGATCTTGACCAGCGTCGATTTTCCCGCGCCGTTGCGACCGAGCACCGCGAGTTTCTGGCCGCGCGCGATCGTGAAATTGATGTCGGTGAGGACCCGCTTCGGCCCGGTTGGCGTCTCGTAGATCTTGCTGATCCGATCCGCCACGATCGCCCCGCCGGGCTGAACATGCCCAGCGCGTTCTTCGCGCGGCGGGGTGAGGAGCTCGGGCAGGTTAGTCATGAGCAAGAAACAATTCGGAAAGCGAACGGACGATCCACAATACCGCAATGGTAAGCGCCATAACGATCAACAGGTTGATCCAGGCGCGCGGATAACGCGGTTCGTCAGGGCGGTTCGGTTGCGAAATGCGTTCGACGTACAATTGCGCGCGATTGGCGTTCGCGCGGGCGCCGGCGAGCACCATGCTCGCTGCGAGCAGGCGCTTCTCGGCGATATCGCGCTGCGCGTTCAGCTCTTCATATGGTCGAATCCGGCTTGCCAGCGAGTTGGGGGCACCCGCCGTAGCGGCAACCTGGCGGGACAATTCCGCCTCCAGTGCGGTGCGGCGCGCCCTGAGCTGACCGATCGCGGGGCTGTTCGGCGCAACGCGCAGCATCTGTGCCAGCTCGACATTGCTCCGCGCCAACTCGCTGGCGACCCCGGAGCTATTCTTGATCGCGGCGGTCGCTTCGAGTTTCGGTTCCAGGACGCGCAGATCGTTACGGGTACGGTTTAGCTTGTCCAGCGTGGTTTCCAGCGAACGCGTGGCGGTGTCGACTTCCTGCTGCGCGGACTCGATGATGTTGGCCCGGGCCCGGTCGTTGAGCGCGTTCACCATCCGCTCGGACGCCTGCATCACGCGGAACGCGATTGCCTGCGCCTGATCGGGGGAGAATGCCTCCACCTCGACGTGGGTGATATTGGTCGATGGATCGAACTTGGCATGGATATAATGCTGCAGATGGCGGTACAGATCCTCCTTGCTGTTCCCGGAGACGAGCGAGGGGAAAGCGGAAAAGGGATCGAGGCCGCTCGCACCGAACATGCGCGTCACGAGCCCATCATGATCGAGCAGGGCCAGCATGTCGCGCGAGCCGACGAACGATACGATCGCCTCGCTATTGTCGGTGCCGCCGCCCGTTGCCGCCATGTTGAGGATACTGAAACGCTCGCGCGAGCTGTCGATCGAACGGACGACATAGCTGAATTCGGAGCTGAACCGCGGGGTGGCGATCACGAAATTATACAGCATTGTGCCGATCATGATCGCGAGGAACACGCCCAGCAGGATGTGATCGCGCCGACGCGCGGTGAGGTCGGCAGCTTCGTCGGAATCCCGCAGCGCCTCGAGCAGCACGAGCTGCCGGTTGCGCGCGGCGGCATCGGTCGGTTCGGTCGTCACGCTTCGGCTCGCGGGTTGCATCCTGGCGTCATTCCAACTCGATATGCCGCTGGGCCTTGAGGACCAATACCCAACCGATGGCGTTGACCGCGACGGTCCACACAAGGATGTAGCTGACGTCCCAGCTGGTGGGCACCTCGGCACCGAAATAGCCGGCTCTCAACATCTCCGAGAGGTTCACCAGCGGCGACCAGAGCACGAGCGGACGAAGCGCGGCCGGCAGCCAGTAAACCATGTAGAACACGCCCGTAAGGGGGAGGATGATATACATGATCGGCTGCACCACCCGTTCGAACGCATCCGAGAAATGCGCGAGCGCGGTGATGATCAGCGAGAAGCCGAAGGTGAATGCGCACATCAATGTCCAGGCGCCGAGCAGGATCAGATAATCGTCCACGGGGGGGATCAGATCGAGCATCTGCAACGGAATATAGGCCACGAAGAAGGAGATCATCGTCCCGATGCTCTCCAGCAATCCGCGCGCGACGAGGATGTCGGCCGGTTTGACGTGGCGGTGAAACAGCAATCCCGAACCGTGGCGGAAGGTGTGCATGAGACGGGCGACCATATGCCGCCACAGCGTCATGAACGTATAGCCGGTGAGCACCAGCGGGATCACGCGGACCCCGTGGTTGCGCTCGCCGTAGATGAGCGACCAGGAGATCATCACGCCCAGGGTAAGCATCAGCGGTTCGATTACCTGCCACATGAACCCGATATTGTGATGCCCGAAACGCGCCATCAGCTCGCGGATCAGCAACGCATTGATCGTTCGGCTTTTTTTTCGAAACCGCGGGAAGAACGTGGTCGCCATGTCGCTAGCTCATGTTCAGATGTTCGCGGCTGCCCGAAAGCAGCAGGTAGAAGATCAGGAACGCCCAGAATGCCAGCAGCGCGGTGGTCAGGATATAGCGCAGGCGGCGCGGTTCCAGCGGATCGTCCGACAAATTGGGTCGTGCGATGAACTCGATGAACACCTGCTGGCGATCCGCTTCGGAGCGCGCGTCATCGAATTGCTTCTGCGCCGCTTCATAGCTTTTCTCGGCCATCGCCTGTTCGACGAGTTGCTGTTCGTATCCGCCCAGCTTGCCCGACAGCGAATCGCGCTCGCCGGTCAATTGACCCTGCTGCGCCGCGACCTGCGCGGAAAGAGCCGCGACGCGCTGGCGCAGCGCGGGGATCGCCGGATTGCCTGGCGCGCGCGCCACCATCGTCTGTAAGTTGACGACGAGCTGCGCGAGTTCCTGCCGCAGCGACGAACCCCGCTCGACAGTCGCGACCGCGCTCTCGCGGGGATCAACCGTGCCCGCGGTTTCACGGTAGCGGGCGAGATCGACCGTGGACTGCGCCAGCCGGCGCGTCGCCTCGTTCAGCGCGCGCTCGGAATCGGCAAGCGCGTCGCGTCGCGCCCGCACGTTGAGTTGGTTGACCCGTTGCTCGCTCATTTCGACGATGCGATCGAGGAGCGCCTTGGCGTCCTCGGGTCGGTAGGCGCTGACCTTCACCGTCGTGATTCCGCTTTCCGGATCCTTTTCGACGGTCACCTGCCGAATGAAATAGCGGAACAGCGCCTCGTCCGTTTTCCCGTCCGCCGAAAACCTGCCGAATCGGCTGATCACGTCGGCGCCGGGCCGGGTATAGACGGCCCGCAGATCGATCGTTTTCTCGATCGCCCGCATCAGGTCGCGGGACTGGATATAATCGGCGATCGCAAAGGCATCGTCATTGGCCCGCATGATGCCGAAATCCTGGAGATAGGCGGCGGCCCCCTGCGCGGCGGGCTTGTTGGCGGAGCGGACGATGAAACGCGCTTCGGAGATATATCGATCCGATGCGATGAGCCCGAAATAGATCAGCGCAAGCAGCGTTGGCAGGATGAAGACGAGGACGAACAGCACCCGGCCGTAATGCGCCGACAGATAGGCGCGCACCGCGCCGGGCTTGTCGCCGGACGCCGCGCTGAGCGACTGCAATTTGGTTTGGCCGGCGCTCATTCGCGTTCCGCTGCCAGATAGCGATATGTCGCCGCAACGCCGTCGGTGAGGCCAGTGGCGGGAAGGGGGGCGCCGATCGCCGCAAGCTTCGCCATCCGCGCCTCGGTGAAATATTGATAACGCCCCGCGAGGGTCGGTGGCATGTCGATGAACTCGATTGCCGGTTCGCGATCCAGCGCGGCGAACATGGCCGCGCCGACATCGAGCCAGGTCCGCGCCTTGCCCGTCCCTATATTGTAGAGATCCGACGGGAAATCATTGTCCAGCATCCAGGCGATCACCGCCACGCAATCGTCGACATGGACGAAATCGCGCTTCTGCCCGCCGTCCGGATAATCGGAGCGGTCGGAGCGGAACAGCCTGAGGCTGCCGCCATCGCGCAGATGCTCAAAATGAGTGGTCATCACGGAACGCATCGAGCCCTTGTGCTGCTCGCGGGGACCATAGACGTTGAAGAATTTCAATCCCGCCCAACGCGGCGGCGTCTGCTCGCCGCGACGCACGCTGCCCAGCGCCATGCGATCGAAGGCGAGTTTGCTCCACCCATAGGGATTGAGCGGGCGCAACCGGCCAAGATAATCCTCGTCCGAGCGATCGTCGAAGCCGAGGCTCCCGTCGCCATAGGTTGCGGCGGACGACGCGTAGATGAATGGAATCCCGCGTTGCGCGCAGAAATGCCACAGCGTGCGGCTGAGCTGGATGTTGCTCCGCACGATCAGGTCGACATCGCGCTCGGTGGTGGCGCTGATTGCGCCCATGTGGACGACGCCCGACAGCGACCGGCCGTCTTCGGCCAGAAACGAATCGAGCTCCTCGGGGAAAACGAACCGGTCCACCGCCGCGTGCCGCAGGTTTTTCCATTTGTCGTCGGTGCCGAACCGGTCGAGCACGGCGATCGGTTCCCGGCCTTGTAGCGCGGTGACGATGTTCGCGCCGATAAAGCCTGCGCCGCCCGTAATGAGAATCATGATCGATCGTTACCCGAGTTCGCGTTTCCGCTCCAACTAACCACCCGACAGGCCTTCAGCTCTGATCCGCCGGCTCCGCGCGCCGGCGGATGCGCTCGACCGCGCGTGTGGTCGACAACCCCGGGACCAGATCGATGAGGTGAACCCGGCCACCAGCGGCCTTGACCTCGCGTGCGCCTACCACCTTATCCTCGGTATAATCGGCACCTTTGATCAATTCGGTCGGCAAAAGGGCGGTAATCAGATCCAGCGGCGTATCCTCGTCGAAGACGACGACGAGGTCGACCGCATCGATCGCGGCGAGTACCTGCGCGCGCGACGATTCGGGCTGGATCGGGCGCTCGGGGCCCTTCAGCCGTGATACCGAGGCGTCGCTATTGAGCCCGACGACGAGCCGGTCGCAACGCGCGCGTGCCTGCCGCAATATCTCGATATGGCCTGCGTGGACGATATCGAAACAGCCGTTGGTAAAACCGACGCGCAACCCCTCTTGCTTCCAATGCGCCACCTGCCGTGCGGCCTCCGCGCGGCTGCAGATGGCGCCGGTCTGTCGCCCGTCGACCGCGGCGACGGCCTCCGCCAGCTCGATGCGGCTCAGCGTCGCGGTGCCCAGCTTGCGAACCACCGCGCCCGCGCCCGCGTTCGCCAGCATCGCGGATTCCTCCATGGCCATGCCCGCAGCGATGCCCGCCGAAAAGATCGCGAGCGCGGTATCGCCCGCACCCGATACATCATAAACCTCGGTCGCCGTGGCGTGGAAATGCTGCATCGCCGATCCCGGGCGAAACAGCGCCATCCCGTCCTCCGAAAGCGTCAGCAAGATGGCGGCGCCCGTCGCCTCCATCGCCCGATCGGCGGCGGCGCGGCGCGAGGGGCCGTCCGAACAGGGGGTTCCGGTGAAGGCGGCCAGTTCGCTTCGGTTCGGCTTGATCGCGGTCGCGCCGGCATAAACGGCGAGATCGCGCCTTTTGGGATCGACGATGACCGGAACGTTCGTTTCACGACACCGATCGATCACGTGCCGGAGCACGCGGTCGCTCAACACCCCTTTGGCATAGTCGGAGATGGCAACAGCGGTATAGTCGCCCAGCGCATCCTCGAAACGTGCGATAAGCTGTTCTTCGATCGCGGCATCGATCGGGGTCGCGTCCTCCTCGTCGCATCGCAGCAACTGCTGACTGCCGCTGACGAGGCGCGTCTTGAGCGTCGTCACGCGTGCGGGTGCGATCACCAGCAGCTCGGGGTCGACGTCCAGCGCTTCGATCATCTGCCGGCAATGCCGCCCGGCATCATCGGCGCCGATCATGGCGATCAATCCGCACTCGCATTGCAGCGCGACGAGGTTCGCCAGAACATTGCCCGCGCCGCCCAGCATGGTCCGTTCGCTCGCGACATGCATGACCGGGACCGGCGCCTCGGGAGAGATTCTGGTCACGGTGCCATAACGAAATTTGTCGAGCATCACGTCGCCGATGACGAGCACGCGGGCGTCGTCGAACGAGAAGCGCTGCGGAAGGGAAGTCGACACTTTGGGTCTCGCTATTCGCGTTGATACTCGAATGTCCGGCGATGACGGCAATTCACGCCAACGGCAAGCTCACCACGGAAGCCCGCTGAAATGCCCGTGCCCGCTGCGATGACGAAGCAGCTCGGCGAAAGCGAAAAAGAGATGATAGAGCGTCGATGCCGGCACATGATCGGATTTAGCACGGTAGCTATCGCCCTCGAGGCAATCGATCCAAAAGCCATTGGCGAGACGGGCGGCGGGGCCGGAAGGCTGCGACGTCAGGAAATAGGCGGAGATGCGATCGAGGTTGGCGTCGATCGCGGCCGCGTCGAATCCGGGGCCGCTGTTGTGGCGTTCGCGCATCGCGATCTGCGCCTTGAGGAATTCCGTGTTCGGCCACACGCGCAAATCCGTCGCGATCGACTTTCCGGCCGGCGATACGGCGGAAAGCACAAGCCCGGTCTGCGGATCATGGCCGTGCCGCAAAGCGAAATCGAACAATTTGTCGGCGATGGCATAAGCGCGTGGCTGGTTCGCCAAAGCACCATATCGATGCAGGAGCCACACCCATTCATAATGGTGCCCAGGTTCGATGCGTATCGGGCCATCGATGCCAAGCGGCCGCCACGCGTCGTCGAAGAATTCCGCCAGCGTGGATGTCGCGCGGTCGATCAGAACATCCTCCGCCAGTGCGAAAAGGTCGTCGGCCAGGGCGCGAAACGCTGGCCGTCCGGAAAATGCCGCGAGAAAGATCGCCGCCTCGAAGAGGTGCATATGCGGGTTCTGCTGATGCGGCCCCGCCTTGTCCGCTCGCGCGACGAAACCGCGGCCCGAAGGGCTTGCAAGCAGCAAGCGCAGGTTCGCGATCGATTCCTCCGCGACGAACAACGCGCGCCTATCACCCGAAAAACGGTACCACCAGGCCATCGCGAAGAGCCCGAAGGCAATATCGTACAGGTCGGCGGCGGGATCGAGCACGGAACCGTCCGGCGCGAGCAGGCAAAGGAATTGCCCGTCTTCCACGCCATGTTCCATCAAGGCGCGCGCGGCACGCGGCGCAGCGGATGCTGCCGCTTGCATCCCGCCGATCGCCGCATGACTCAGCACATAGGTCTGTCGGGCCATCACCCTGACCCGGCGGAAGCCAGGCTCGACCGGGCGCCCCGACCAGTCAAATCGCTCAAAGACCGGCGGGCCGGCCAACTGCGCGGGATCTGGATGAAGCAGGCGATCATAGTCGAATGCACGCAGCCACGACCACGGCTCGAAGCGCGTGTCGATATCGGTGCGGCGCAGGTTGGTTGCGTGCATCTCGTCAACCGTTCCTGATGTGACGGGCCGCCACACAACGCCGGGCAGCAAGAAATGGTGTCATGATACGATTCGCCCAGGCTCGAGTTCCGCGATGCTCGCGACGCATTTGACGCGCGGGCCGAAGCCG
Source organism: Sphingomonas sp. 66-10 (assembly GCF_001897045.1). Taxonomy (NCBI): domain Bacteria; kingdom Pseudomonadati; phylum Pseudomonadota; class Alphaproteobacteria; order Sphingomonadales; family Sphingomonadaceae; genus Sphingomonas; species Sphingomonas sp. 66-10. The sequence continues at coordinate 33,604 of NZ_MKRR01000106.1, read as the reverse complement.
TCACGTCGTTGCTCGGCAATCCACTGCTCGACCGCTGCGCGCTCCCTGGCACCGTGGCCGGTTAGAACATGTATCGCGTGACCGACGCCGGCGTCAGCCGCGGCGACGATGTCGGTCAGGCTATCGCCCACCATGATCGATCCGGCCAGATCCAGCTGCAGATCCTCCGCGGCGGCCCTGATCATCCCGCCTCGCGGCTTTCGCCAGGGATGGTCGACCGCGTAGGGATCGCGCCCTTCAAGGTGGAACGGACAGGCATAAGAGGCATCGACCGCGCCCGATCCCAGTCGTTCGAGCACGGCGGAGTCGACGGCGTGATATTGTTCGGGGCTGACGAGTCCGCGCGCCACGCCCGACTGGTTCGTGACGATGATGACGGCGAAACCGGCCGCGCGGAACGTGCCAATCGTCTCGAGCGCGCCAGGAATGAGGGAAACCGCCTCAGGATCCGACAGATAGGCGATATTCTCGATGATCGTTCCGTCGCGATCGAGGAACAGCGCGGGCGTGCCCGCGGCGGGGCGCGATGCAATGTTGACCCATTGCGCCAGACCGTCTTCCCGCGCCATCACCGCGCCGGCCCGATCGCACCAGCCACCGCGTCGAGTACCTCGTCGGCCGTAATCGCGGCCAGGCAGGGGCTGAGCGAGCGGCGCCGGGTTATCTGGCAGGGCATATCTTCGTTACGCCAGCAAGGGACGCACCCAAAGGTTTGCGGTTTCCACAAAATGGTGACGTTGCGATGATGGCGGGTAAAGGTACGCGCGTCGGTCGGACCGAAGAGCGCGACCGTCGGAACGTCGTGCGCCGCGGCTGCGTGGAGAAATGCGCTGTCGACGCACACCATGGCTTCGATCCGCGAAACGAGTGCCAGCGAATTGGCCAATGCGACGCCGGCGGTCGTGACGATCCCCGGCCCCTGCGGCAAGCCCTCACCGACATGATGGAAAATCAGGACGTCATAATGTTGCGCTAGCGCCGAGATGATCTCGCCGATGGCGGGATGATCTTTGTAGCTGTCGCGTGAATAAGGCTGCACACCGACGATCGGCCGCGCGCCCAAGCCCTTTTCGATCAGGAAGGCATCACAGAATGCGGCTTCCTCGGCATTCCCGAACGAATTGATGCGCCAGCCCTGCGCTTTCAGTTCGGCGCGGCGGACGCCCATCGCCGCAGCGAAAATTTCGACCCGGCCGCGCTTCACATACGGCCGCGCTCCGCTTTCGTAGCGGCCCGCGGGGCATAGGCTGAGGTTGACGAAGCGGCGGTAGCGGGAGATATCGATAGGCGGCCCGTCAATGTCGATCAGCCGAACGTGCGGATTATTGGCGAAGACGGGAAAGAATTTCCGCGGGATCGCGAAATCGACCGGCGTTTTTTGACGCCGGGCGAGCGCCTCAAGGCCGGGCTCCATCATCAGCAGATCGCCGATTCCGCCCATCGCCCGCGTGACGAGTGTCGTGCCCTTCCGATTCATGCGCAGCGAGAATGGCGAGCTGAAGCGGGACGGTCGGCGCAATGTCCAGTAGCCGAACGTCATCGTCGCCTGATACAACCAGCGCATCGCAAAAGCGGCGATATTGCGGCGAATCCCGATATGGCCGCGCGCGGCGCGCAGATAGCCCGCGGACGCCCAGCGGATCAGCGCCGAGCGCAGCCGGGCGCTGTCGCCGGCCGGCTCGCGGTTGACATAAGGCGCCATCCTGATTGCGACGGCGAAGATCGACCGCTTGTTGGTCTGCGCGGCCCCGCCCTCGTCCGCTTCGACGTTACGTGACGGGCGAGGGAAAGCCGCCCACCCGTTTGCCTGTGCCGACAGCCACGCGCCGAACGCGATATGGGAAAGCGGCTCGGCCGGCACCGTTCCCTGTTGCAGATGTGCTTGGGCGAACAGCTCCGTGAGTTCGGCGCAATGTTTCACGTTTTCGACGGCATAGGGGCGCAGCACAAGGTGGGATACGAGATCCAGCACCCGTTCGGTCCTGCCCATGAAGAGCAGCACCTTGCCGCGCAGTACAAGGACCGCGGTCGCCTCGCTGGGATAGACCGAGCGGCAAAAGGCATGAAATGCGCCGATGATTTCTTCGAATCGCGCGGTGATGCTCGCGTCGCGGGTGCGAAACTGCGGCCTGCACTGTTCGAAAAAACCGCTGAGTGATTCGGTGATCCGTCCGCAATCGCTCGGGCGGATGATCGGATAGCCCGAGACGGTCGATCCCTGATCGCGCAGACGCGCGAACACGCGCTCGATTCTGCGAAATTCGGAAAAGCTGCTCTCGTCGAGAAATTCGGCGAAGAAGCGCGCCAGCAAGTCCGGATCTTCGTCCTGCCGGGCCACGCGGGTGATGAACTCCACCGTTACCGTCCCGCCGGGCGAGAGGCGGCTCCTTTGTCATGAACAGACCAGTCGCCCCGCCGCAACTGACCGGGCGTCAACGCGATTCGATCATGGTGCGGCTGACAACGAGACATCAGAAATCCGCCCCATCGATCGCGACCGCCCGACCTTCCAGCGATGCCTTTGAATTGCCACCCGACGAACGGGCACCGCGCGACACCGGCTCCAGATGATGCGCTTCATGATGCGGCAGCGTTTTCAGCCAACTTTCGACGCCGTCGAAATGGTTTTTCCAACTCGGCGCCTGATAGTCGCGCAAGAGCCGGAGCTGGCGGCTGCGATCCGGCCCGTTTTCGAGGAACGAGAGGATCGTGCGCTCCCAGGAAACCGCGTCGAGCGGATCGAGCAGCGTCGGAATGCCCTCGCCGATCTCGCGGAAACAAGGCAGATCGCTGGCGATGACCGGGGTGCCGACCTGCAGCGCCTCGACCAGCGGCAGCCCGAAGCCCTCGGCGAACGATGGCATGAGCAACGCACGCGCGGTCGCCATCCAGCGACCCAATTCCTCGTCGCCGCAATGCGAAAGCGTGACCACATGGTCGCCGATGATGTGGCACCGCTCGAGCATGCCCTCGACGTGGCTTGCCTGCGCGCCTTTTTGCCCGATGATCACCAGCTTCGGCGTCGCCTCGCCCAGGCGCTCTGCGAGCCGTCGCCAGATCTGCAGCAGGAGATAATGGTTCTTCCGCGCTTCGATCGTTCCCACGCATACGAAATGCTGCGGCGCCTTGAACGGGATCGCCTGAGGCCGCGCGAATTGCGCGCCCGCCAGCCATGCGGCGATCACCGGTGGGGTTCGGAGCCCCTCAAGTTCCGCGAAACGCTGCAGTTCCTGGGTTGACGCCTCGGAATTGGTGATGATGCCGGCGGCATGAGCGATCGCGTTCGTCACGCGGCCGCGGTGCCGGTCGACCGAGCTGGGATTGCAGAATTCCGAATGCGTCAGCGGGATCAGGTCGTGGATCAGATATATGGCCCGCAACCGATTCTCGCCGACCCAGCGAACGAGCCGATCGAGATCGACATCGGTGTGTCCGACATTGAGGTAGAAAGCGCCGCCGCAATCGAATCTGGTCTTCCCGGCCGCCAAGGCTGCCGGCGCAAGCGCGAGCAACCTGGCCTTGAAATTCTCATCGTCGTCGAGAAGCATGTCGAACAGTCTTTCGGAATGCTTCACCGAAAGAATGCGTGGAATGCCGCGATATTGGACGAGCGCCTGCGATCGCTCCCGGAAATTTTCCAGATAGGCATAGCAGACCCGATCTATCCCCGTCGCCAGCCGGCGCGACCAGCTTCGCCAAATAAGGCGGCTCACATCAAGTACGAATTCGCGTTCCAGCATGCTTAGGCGTATTCGACCTGAGAAACTATCAGCGTGCGGTCGAGCGTAATGCTCGACTTACCATCACCTCATAATGGCCGCTATCGGATGAGTTCCCTTCGCTTAGGATAGATGCAGCGGCGACATCGGATGCGCGCTGCTTATGCGGGCTGGAAAATAACATATCCATATCGGTTCCGCCTCGCACAAAAACTCCTACGCTACGGGAATCTGCCCTTATTCGCCCATCCTGTCGAGCGTCAATTGGCCCGCATTCGATTAACCTTCATTTCGGCCCGAATTTCGGGAGTTCGCCGCAGAACCCGCCGATAGACGTCCAGATTGTCGTGCGCGAACCGACGCCATTCGAAGCGCACCGCCCTTTGAAGCCCCTTTTGCTTCAGCGTGGCAGCAAGCGATGAATTTTCGATGACACGCCGCAGCGCCGCGGCCATCGCGTGAACGTCGTCGGGGTCGGCGAGCAATCCCGCCTCTCCGACGACCTCCAGCATTGCGGACCGGCCGCTCGTCACGACCGGGCAGCCGCAGGCCATTGCCTCCGCCAGCGGTAAACCGAAACCCTCGCAATAGGAGGGGTGGAGCAGCGCTTTCGCGGCGTTGAACAGCAACGTAAGATCGCGCTGCTCGACGAGCGGCAGGAAACGAACCCGATGGGCAATGCCGAGGCTCGTCGCCAGACGGCGTAGGCCATCGGAGCGGCGGTTGAGCCGCTGGACGAAAACCAGGTCCACATGGTCGAGCGATTCCGTCGCTTCGGCGAATATCCGCAATGCGCCCTCGTGATTTTTGTAGGGCACATATTGGCCGACGCACAGGATGAACGGCCGATCGGGTGCCAGCCCCAGGCGGCTGAGGTCCTCGGGCCGATAGGCGATCTCCCGGTAGGCGGACGATATGCCGAGCGGCGTAACCGCGATGCGGTCCGCCGCCTGCGGTGCATAACCTTCGATCGCGTGCCGGCTTGCCTCGCTGACCGTGGCGATCGCCGCGGATCGCTCGAGCGCGCGTCGAATGCCGTGCTGATAGAAGAACCTCTCCAGCAGAGACGAGAAACGCGAATTGCACCATTCGGGATTTGTCAGCCACATGATGTCGTGCACCGTTGTGACGCAGGGCATCCGCAATCGGGCCGGCATGATGTTGAATGTCGCGTGAAAGAGATCGACTTGGGAGAGATCCACAACTGCCGGCAGACGCCACATCGTCGTCGGGCTGTTCGCCGCGGCGTTCACGACGGCTTCGGTGACATTGCCGGCCGTGGACAATTGCCCTGTAAATTTCGGATTCTTGAGTAATAGGAAGTCGAGATCGGGCGCAAGTTCAGGAACCCAATCAACCAGTGCCTGGACGACTTTTGCGATTCCGCTCGGTTTCGGCCCGATATATCTGCAATCGATACACACTAATGGCATTGGCCAAACCGTCCTCACTTGCGCGGGCTCGATACAGGGGCGTTACGGGATCGAACAAGGTTAAAGGCGTTGGTTCGAGCGTTGCGGCGGACGGGAACCGGATTGCCGCGTCGAGCCGAGCCGTGCGTTGAGAGAGCTTGTAACGCCGTTGGGAAAAAGCTGATCCGGCGACTTGGCCCGGGCGGATCGGGGGCGAAGGCGCTCTCTGCTTTCCGGCTACAATCCCGAATGAAAACGGGCGCCCCGCAACGTGCGGCGCGCCCGTCCGATCACTTCAGGGTGTAGGGGCGTTTCAGCCCGCGTGCTCGGCGAGCACGGTCAGCCCCTTGGCATTGACCTCGGCGAAGCCGCCGCGGATCGCGATCGCCTCGGGCTGGCCGCCGGCGGTGCGCTGGACGAGCAATTCGCCGTCGCGGATCGTCGACATCAGCGGGGCGTGTCCCTCGAGCACCGCGAAATCGCCCTCGGAACCGGGAACGGTGACCATATGCACCGCCTCGGACCGGATCAACCGTTCGGGGGTGACGAGTTCGAAATGCAGCATCACAAATCTCCGCCCCTCCCCCGCGGGGGAGGGGAGCATTTCCCGTTACGCGTCCTGCGCGAGCTTCTCGGCCTTGGCGACCACTTCGTCGATGCCGCCGACCATGTAGAAAGCGGCTTCGGGCAGGTGGTCGTACTCGCCGTTCACCACCGCCTTGAACGAGCGCACCGTATCCTCAAGCTGGACGAACTTGCCCGGGATGTTGGTGAACACTTCGGCGACGTGGAACGGCTGCGACAGGAACTTCTGGATCTTGCGCGCGCGGCTGACGGTCAGCTTATCCTCTTCGGACAGCTCGTCCATGCCGAGGATCGCGATGATGTCCTGCAGGCTCTTGTACTTCTGGAGGATCGACTGGACGGCGCGCGCCGTCTCGTAATGCTCCTGACCGACGACGCGCGGCTCGAGAACGCGGCTGGTCGAATCGAGCGGGTCGACCGCCGGATAGATGCCGAGTTCGGAGATCGCACGGCTCAGCACGGTCGTCGCGTCGAGGTGGGCGAACGAGGTGGCCGGCGCCGGGTCGGTCAAGTCGTCGGCGGGGACGTACACCGCCTGCACCGAGGTGATCGAGCCCTTGTTGGTCGAGGTGATGCGCTCCTGCAGCGCGCCCATGTCGGTCGACAGCGTCGGCTGATAGCCCACCGCCGACGGAATACGACCGAGCAGCGCCGACACTTCCGCGCCCGCCTGGGTGAAGCGGAAGATGTTGTCGACGAAGAACAGCACGTCCTGGCCTTCCTGGTCGCGGAAATATTCCGCGATGGTGAGGCCCGACAGCGCGACGCGCGCACGCGCCCCCGGCGGCTCGTTCATCTGGCCGAACACCAGCGCGACCTTCGAGCCTTCGCTCACCGGATTGCCGTCGGCATCCTTGGCGATGACGCCCGCGTCGAGGAATTCGTGATAAAGGTCGTTGCCCTCACGGGTACGCTCGCCGACGCCCGCGAACACCGAGGTGCCGCCGTGGCCCTTGGCGATGTTGTTGATCAGTTCCTGGATGAGGACGGTCTTGCCCACGCCGGCGCCGCCAAACAGGCCGATCTTGCCGCCCTTGGCATAAGGCGCGAGCAGGTCGATCACCTTGATGCCGGTGACGAGGATCGCGGCTTCGGTCGACTGGTCGACGAACAACGGGGCCGGCGCGTGGATCGGCGCATGATGCTCCGAATTGACCGGGCCGCGCTCGTCGATCGGCTCGCCGACGACGTTGAGGATGCGCCCCAGCGTCTTCGGGCCGACCGGCACGGTGATCTGCGCACCGGTGTCGGTGACGGTCTGGCCGCGGGTCAGGCCCTCGGTCGAGTCCATCGCGATCGTGCGAACGGTGTTCTCGCCGAGGTGCTGCGCGACCTCGAGCACCAGCCGGTTGCCGTTATTGTCGGTTTCCAGCGCCGACAGGATCGCCGGCAGGTGGGTGTCGAACGACACGTCGACGACCGCGCCGATCACCTGGCTGATGCGGCCCACATTGGTGCTGCCCGTGGTCGGGGGATCCTCGAGGACGGTGGCCATGTTCTCCTTCCTGCTTCTCGTAGCTTAGAGCGCTTCCGCGCCGGAGATGATTTCCACCAGCTCGGTCGTGATCGCGGCCTGGCGGGTGCGGTTATACTGGATCGTGAGGCGATTGATCATGTCGCCGGCGTTGCGCGTCGCATTGTCCATCGCGGTCATGCGGCTGCCCTGTTCCGACGCGGCGTTTTCGAGCAGCGCGCGGAAGATCTGCACCGCGACGTTGCGCGGCAGCAGATCGGCGAGGATCGATTCCTCGTCGGGCTCGTAGGTCACCGCCGCGCCGCCGTCATTGGCGGTCTCGACGCTGGTCGGCACCGCGACCGGGATGATCTGCTGCCCGACCGGCTCCTGCACCAGCGCCGACTGGAACTTGGCGTAGAACAGATGCGCGATATCGAACTCGCCTGCCTCGTAGCGGCGGATGAGATCGCTGGCGATCGCCTGCGCATCGTCGAACGCGACCGTCTTGATCGCGCTCATGTCATGATCGGCGGCGATACCGTTGGGGAAGAAGCGCCTGAGCACGCGCCCCTTCTTGCCCGCGATATAGAAACGCACGGTCTTGCCCGCGGCTTCCAGCTCGGCGGCCTTGCGGCGCGCGGCGCGGACGATGTTGGTGTTGAACGCGCCGGCGAGGCCACGCTCCGAGGTCGCGACGACCAGGAGGTGGACCTGTTCCTTGCCGGTGCCGGCGAGCAGCTTGGGCGAGCTTTCGCTCACCGTCACCTTGCTTGCCAGGCTCGCCATCACCGCCTCGAGCCGCTCGGCATAGGGGCGGCCCTGAACGGCAGCCTCCTGCGCACGGCGCAGCTTGGCGGCGGCGACCATCTTCATCGCCTTGGTGATCTTCTGCGTCGACTTCACCGAGCCGATGCGGATCTTGAGGGCCTTTAGAGAAGCCATTTCAATCCTTCATGTGTTCCCGCGCGGGGCGGGAGCCCATCGATCGGGTTACGCGAACGTCTTGGCGAAAGCGTCGAGCGCGGCCTTGGTCTTGGCCTTCACCTCGTCGCCGAAATCGCGGCTGTCGCGGATCGCGGTGAGGATGTCGGCATGCGCTTCGCGCATATGCGCCAGCATCGCCGCTTCGTACCGCACCACGTCCGCCACCGGCACCGTATCGAGATAGCCGTTGGTGCCGGCGAAGATCGACACCGTCTGCTCCTCGAACGGCAGCGGGTTGAACTGCGGCTGCTTGAGCAGCTCGGTGAGGCGCGCGCCGCGGTTCAAGAGCTTCTGCGTCGAGGCGTCGAGGTCCGAGCCGAACTGCGCGAAGGCCGCCATTTCGCGATACTGCGCGAGCTCGAGCTTGATCGAGCCCGACACCTTCTTCATCGCCTTGGTCTGCGCCGAGGAGCCGACGCGGCTGACCGAGAGGCCGACGTTGATCGCCGGGCGGATGCCCGCGAAGAACAGGTCGGTTTCGAGGAAGATCTGGCCGTCGGTGATCGAGATCACGTTGGTCGGGATGTACGCCGACACGTCGCCCGCCTGGGTCTCGATGATCGGCAGCGCGGTGAGCGAGCCGTTGCCGTTGGCGTCGTTCATCTTCGCCGCGCGCTCCAGAAGGCGCGAGTGGAGATAGAAAACGTCGCCCGGATAGGCTTCGCGGCCCGGCGGACGGCGCAGCAGCAGCGACATCTGACGATAAGCGACCGCCTGCTTGGAAAGGTCGTCATACACGATCACGGCGTGCATGCCGTTGTCGCGGAAATATTCGCCCATCGCGCAGCCGGTGTAGGGCGCGAGGAACTGCAGCGGCGCCGGCTCCGACGCGGTGGCGGCGACGACGATCGAATATTCCATCGCGCCATTCTCTTCGAGCTGGCGGACGATCTGCGCGACGGTCGAGCGCTTCTGGCCGACCGCGACATAGATGCAATAGAGCTTCTTGCTCTCGTCGCTGCCCTTGTTGACGCCCTTCTGGTTGATGAAGGTGTCGATCGCGACGGCGGTCTTGCCGGTCTGGCGGTCGCCGATGATCAGCTCGCGCTGGCCGCGGCCGACCGGCACCAGCGCGTCAATCGCCTTGAGCCCGGTCTGCACCGGTTCGTGGACCGACTTGCGCGGGATGATGCCCGGCGCCTTCACCTCGACGCGGCGGCGCTCGGTCGCCTCGATCGGGCCCTTGCCGTCGATCGGGTTGCCGAGGCCGTCGACCACGCGGCCGAGCAGACCCTTGCCGACGGGAACGTCGACGATCGTGCCGGTGCGCTTGACGGTGTCGCCTTCCTTGATCTCCGAATCGGTGCCGAAGATCACGACGCCGACGTTGTCGGCCTCGAGGTTGAGCGCCATGCCCTGCACGCCATTGGCGAACTCGACCATTTCGCCCGCCTGGACGTTGTCGAGGCCGTAGATGCGCGCGATGCCGTCACCGACGCTCAGCACCTGGCCGGTCTCGCTGACCTGTGCCTCGGTGCCGAAATTGGCGATCTGGTCCTTGATGACCTTGGAGATTTCTGCGGCGCGGATATCCATTTACGTCAGCCTTTCATCGCGCTGGCGAGCGCATTCAAACGGGTGCGGATCGACGAATCGATCATCTGGGAACCGATGCGGACGACAAGCCCGCCGAGCAGCGCCGGATCGACGGCCAGTTCGACCGAAACCTCGCGGCCGATTCGCTGGCGCAGCTGCTGCTTCAATTCGGCGACCTGATCGTCGGCGAGCGGATGGGCGCTGGTCACCTCGGCGGTGACTTCGCCCCGGTGGCGCGCGGCGAGCGCACGGAACGCGCGGATGATCGCCGGCAGCTCGGCGAGGCGGCGATTGTGCGCCAGCACGCCGAGGAAATTCTTGGTCGTCGGGTCGACCCCCAGCTCGCCCGCGGTGGCGAGCACCGCCTTGGAGGCGGCATCGCGCGCGACGACCGGCGAGGTGGTCAGCGCCTTGAAATCATCCGACTGATCGAGCGCGGCGCGCACCTTGCCGAGGCTCGCCTCGACGGTTTCGATCGTCTTGGCGTCGGCCGCCAGTTCGAACAGCGCGGTCGCATAACGTCCGCCCAGGCTCGCCTGGATGCTGCCACCTTGAATACCGCTGGAACTATCCACGCGATTCGCTTTCCTCGTCGTCGACACGGGTTGCCCCGAGCGAACGGATGGCGCGGTTGCCGCACCTATACGCTTGGGTTGCGGCGCGCGTAGCAAAGGGGGTGCGGCGATGCAATCCTTGCGTCAAATCCTTTGCCGGCTGCGTTATTGCGCACGACCGCGTGCCTGCACCGCCGCACGTCGCGCTTCGACCGCCTCCGGGGTCACTCGCGCATTGGCCGCGGAAGAGACGCGATGCTCCAGCGCCAGCGCCTCCCCCATCGCCAGCGCAAAGCCCTGGTCGATCAGCCTCTTATAGTCGGCGATGAAGTCGGCATCGGCGCTGGCGATATCGGCGGCGAGCCGTTGCGCGGCGGGGAGCAGCTCGGCGGCGGGGACGGTGCGATTGACGAGACCCCAGCGCTCGGCGGTCGCGGCGTCGATGAAATTGCCGCTCAGCGAGAGTTCCTTCGCGCGCGCGAGTCCAATCAGTCGCGAGAGCTTTTGGCTGAGCCCCCAGCCGGGCATCACCCCGACCCGGGCGTGGGTATCGGCGAATCGCGCGTTTTCGCTCGCGATCACTATGTCGCAGGCCAGCGCCAGTTCGAATCCCCCGGTGATGGCGACGCCGTTGATCGCGCCGATCACCGGCTTGCGGCACGATTCGATCGCCCTGACCGGATTGTCGCTGGCGTCGGTGGCATTGGCCGCGCCGAGAGCGCCCGCGGTGGCGCCGAGTTCCTTGAGATCGAGCCCGGCGGTGAAGGCGCGCGTCCCCGCGCCGGTCAGCACGATCGCGCGCACATCGGGGTCGGCGTCGATTCGCCGCATCGCATCGTGCAGCGCGCGGCGCAGCGCGAGCGACAGCGCGTTCATCGCCGCGGGGCGGTTGAGCGTCACGGTGGCGACCCCCGCGGCGATGTCGACCAGGACGAGATCGGTGATGGCGGGCCTCCTCTTGCTATCGATCGCTTTGATCGCAAGCGACGGGATGCCCGCGACGGTCACTGCGCCTACATCAAGCCCATGACCGACGCCATCGACACCGCCGCGGCCTGGGCCGCCTTCGAAAGCCGGGATCGCAACGCCGACGGGCGCTTCGTCGTCGCGGTGCGCACCACCGGCATCTATTGCAAGCCGAGCTGCCCCGCGCGCCACCCCAGGCGCGAGAATGTCAGCTTCTTCGCCGATGGCGCGGCCGCCGCGCAGGCCGGCTATCGCGCCTGCTTGCGCTGCAAGCCCGACGAAGTGGGGCGCGATCGCATCGCGGTGGCCGAGGCGGTCGCCGCGATCGAGACCGCCGAGGAGGCGATCCCGCTCGACGAGCTCGCCGCGCGCGTCGGCTATGCCCCGCATCACTTCCACCGCCTGTTCAAGCGCGCCACCGGGGTGACCCCGGCGGCCTATGCGCGCGGGCTCAAGGCGCGCCGCGCGGCCGAGGCATTGAGCGACGAGGACCGGGTGACCCCGGTGATCTACGAAGCGGGCTATTCCGGCCCGAGCCGTTTCTACGCGCACGGCGCCAAGCGGCTCGGCATGTCGCCCGGCGCCTGGGTGCGCGGGGGGGCGGGGGTGACGATCCGCTGGACGATCGCGTCGACCAGCCTCGGCCCGCTGCTCGTCGCGGCGACCGACAAGGGGCTGTGCCGCGTCTCGTTCGACGAGGATGCGCTGGCGCTCGCCCGGCGTTTCCCGCGCGCGACGATCGAGCCGGGCGGCGCGGCGCTCGCTGCGCTCGCGGCGAAGGTGGTCGCGGCGGTCGAATCGCCCGAGCGCGATCACGACCTGCCGCTCGACGTGCGCGGCACCGCGTTCCAGGAGGCGATCTGGCAGGCCCTGCGCGCGATCCCCGCGGGCGAGACGCGCTCTTACGCCGAGCTGGCGGCGATCGCCGGCAGCCCCGGGGCGGTCCGCGCGGCGGGGAGCGCCTGCGGTGCCAATCCGGTCGCGGTGGTGATCCCATGCCACCGCGCGCAGCGCACCGACGGCAGCGCGGGGGGCTATGCTTATGGCCTCGAACGCAAGCGCGTGCTCCAGACGCGGGAGCGTGGTTAGGCAAATCTAAAGCCTTCGCGCCTAGCTCATTCGTCCGATGATGGGGGACGAGTGAGTATGAGTGCGTTCGGGCGTCGCAAC
>NZ_MKRR01000106.1:17565-21196 GCF_001897045.1 Sphingomonas sp. 66-10 | reverse complement strand
TCCCGCCGATCGACACGATCCCCTTCCCGATCGAGGAGGACCCGGGGCTCCCCGCGTCGCAGATCGACGCGATGCAGCGGCTGCAGGAGCGCCAGAACGCCAGCGGCGACGCCGGATCGAGCAAGGTCGACGGCTTCGAGGCGTCGATCCACAAGATCAAGGAGCAGGTGCTGCCGCGCCTGCTCGAGCGCGTCGATCCCGAGGCGGCGGCGACCCTGGGCAAGGACGAGCTGGCCGAGGAATTCCGCCCGATCATCGGCGAGGTGCTCGCCGAGCTCAAGCTGACGCTTAACCGCCGCGAGCAATTCGCGCTCGAAAAGGTGCTGGTCGACGAATTGCTCGGGCTCGGCCCGCTCGAGGAATTGCTCGCCGATCCCGACGTGTCGGACATCATGGTCAACGGCCCCGAGCAGACCTTCGTCGAGCGCAAGGGCAAGCTCGAACTGGCCAAGATCCAGTTCCGCGACGAGGCGCATCTGTTCCAGATCGCGCAGCGCATCTGCAATTCGGTCGGCCGCCGCGTCGACCAGACCACCCCGCTCGCCGACGCGCGGCTCAAGGACGGCAGCCGCGTCAACGTGATCGTGCCTCCGCTCAGTCTGCGCGGCACCGCGATCTCGATCCGTAAGTTCAGCGCCAAGCCGATCACGCTCGATATGATGGCCGGGTTCGGCTCGATGTCGGTGAAGATGGCGACCGCGCTCAAGATCGCCGGGGCGTGCCGCTTCAACATCGTCATCTCGGGCGGCACCGGCTCGGGCAAGACGACGATGCTCAACGCGCTGTCGAAGATGATCGACCCCGGCGAGCGCGTGCTGACGATCGAGGACGCCGCCGAGCTCCGGCTCCAGCAGCCGCACTGGCTGCCGCTCGAAACCCGCCCCGCCAATCTCGAGGGGCAGGGTGAGATCTCGATCCGCGATCTGGTCAAGAACGCGCTGCGTATGCGCCCGGATCGCATCATCCTGGGCGAAATCCGCGGCGCGGAATGTTTCGACATGCTCGCCGCGATGAACACCGGTCACGACGGTTCGATGTGTACGCTCCACTCCAACTCCCCGCGCGAGGCGCTGGCGCGTATGGAGAATATGGTGATGATGTCGGACATCAAGGTGCCCAAGGAAGCAATCAGCCGGCAGATCGCGGATTCGGTCGATATGATCATCCAGGTCAAGCGCCTGCGTGACGGCTCGCGCCGCGTGACCAACGTCACCGAGGTGATCGGGATGGAAGGTCCGGTGATCGTGACGCAGGAATTGTTCAAATTCGAATATCTCGACGAGACCGCGGACGGCCGCATCCTCGGCGAATATCGCTCGATGGGGCTGCGTCCCTATACGATCGACAAAGCCAAGCAGTTCGGCTTCGATCAGGCGTTTCTGGAATCCTGCCTGTAAGCTGAGCGGGTTAATCGCGCACAGCCTCTCGACGTTCGGGCCGAGCCTGTCGAAGCCCTGCACTTTTCTTCTCATGAAGACAGCCAGCCCTTCGACAAGCCCAGGGCGAACGGGAGAGCGAAGCCACTCGCTCCAGCGACAAACGGTGGCATTTCGTCGTTGAGACGTGCATGGCGACGCTATGGCGCTCGCCCTGTTCTTCCCGTTGCTTGCCGCGATCCAGGCACCGCTCGCCACCGCATTGCCGCCGGTCGCGCATGCGCCGGGGGCGGGGCGGCTTGCGCCCGATACCGAGGCGCGCTGGGTGCCGTTCGATCTGACGCCGGGGAACCAGATCCGTTTCGACATGACGGTCGACGGCCGCGCGGTGACCGCGATCCTCGATACCGGGGTGAGCTATTCGGTGCTCGCGCGGCGCTATGCCGACGCCACCAAGCTCGCGGTGACCGCCGGCGGCAGCGCCACCGCGATCGGCGGCGCGGTCGATATCGGCTGGGTCGCGACGCGCGAGATGCGGCTCGGCGGGCTGACGCGCATCGGCGGGGGGCTCACCGTCGCCGATCTGCCCGCGATCGCCACCGGCAGCGCCAGGCCGGTCGACCTGCTCGTCGGGCGCGATCTGATCGGCGATTATGCGCTCGACATCGATTATGCTGCGCGGCGCTTCCGCTTGCTGCGCTCGGGGCGGATGCCGTTCCGCGGGCAGGTCGCGCCGCTCGCCATCGCGCGCGACAAGCGCGTCTATATCGGCGAGGTGGCGCTGGGCGCGGCCGAGCTCAAGCCGATGGTGGTCGACACCGGCGACGGTTCGTCGATCACCGTCACCGCGGAGGGCTGGCGCGAGGCGAAGCTCGCCGGGGTGCGCACCACCTCCGCGATCTCGTTCGGGCTCGCCGGGCCGGTGGTCAGCACGATCGGCATCGTGCCGATGCTGCGGATGGGGCAGCTCGTCGCGCGCAACGTCGAGGTGCGGGTCGAGCCGGTCGGCGGCTTTTCCGAGACGATCGGCGCGGCGGGGCGCGTCGGCTCGGGTTTCTTGCAGAATTACCGCGTGCTGCTCGATCCCGGCGCGGGGCGGATGGTGCTCTCCGCCGGCGAGGACGCGGACGAGCCGCCGCTGCGCTCGACCAGCGGGCTGCTCGTCGGGGTCGAGCCCGATCGGCTGCGGGTGCTGCATGTCATGCGCGGCGGCCCGGCGGCGGCGGCCGGCTGGCGCGAGGGCGATATGATCTGCGCGATCGACGGCGCCCCGGTGCCGCGCGATTATGCCACCAGCCCGCTCGCGCATTGGTCCGCCGATACGCCGGGGCGGACGGTGGCGCTCGGCATGTGCGACGGCACGACGCGGCGGCTGACGCTGGCGGATTTTTATTGAGCCGGCAGGAATTTAAGTAGGATTACCTGTCCCCGTTCGGGCCGAGCTTGCCGAAGCCTGCTTTTCTTCGCCAAGCAGTACAGCCCTTCGACAAGCTCAGGGCGAACGGGTGGCGGAGGTCAGGTCACCCCAGCTTGTCGACCTTGTCCTGCAGCCGCGCGAGCTCGGCCTTGAGCGCGGCGATCTCGTCGTCCTTCGCGCCCGCGGCATCGGCGCTACCCTTGGGCTTGAACGCGCTCGCCGCGGCCTCGAACATCGCCATGTTGCGCTTGGCCATTTCGGCGAACGGCGAATTGGCGAAGGCGCCCTCGACCGCGGATTTGAACTGCGCCTGGTTGCGGCGGAAACTTTCCATCGACGCTTCGAGATAGGCGGGGACCATCGCCTGCATCGAATCGCCGTACATCGCGATCAGCTGGCGCAGGAAATTGACCGGGAGCATCGTCTGCCCGCGGCTTTCCTCCTCCATGATGATCTGCGTCAGCACATTGTGCGTGATGTCTTCATCGGTCTTGGCGTCGACCACGCGGAATTCGCGGCCTTCGCGCGTCATCTGCGCGAGATGATCGAGCGTGATGTAGGACGAGCTTTCGGTATTATAGAGACGGCGGTTCGCATATTTCTTGATGATCACCGCGCCGTCGCCGGCATGCTGCTTCTTCATCGAAAGCTCCCGCAATGAGTGTTTACCGCGGTACAGCACAAACTTCCGCACCGCAACACGGCCCCCGGCCGCTGCCGCTGTTCCTCGATATGGTGCGCAGCGAAACCGCAGCATCGCCCGAGCGCCTGCCTGCCGTGCTCGAAGGGTTGCGCCGCTATCAGGAAGCGCCGCGCGGCCGCGTGCGCCGCGCGATGC
>NZ_MKRR01000106.1:17052-17538 GCF_001897045.1 Sphingomonas sp. 66-10 | reverse complement strand
CCGCCACCTCGCTGGTACGGTGGATCGCGGCGTCGGGGTTCCACGCCTGGCTGGTCGACTGGGGCGTCACCGATCCGCGCGACCGCGACATGGACGTCGCCGCGCATGTCGAGCGCGTGCTCGAACCGTTGCTGGCGAAGCTACCCGCGCCGCCGCTGCTTATCGGCTATTGTCTCGGCGGAACGATGGCGCTCGCCGCGGCGAGCCGGATGAAGGTCGCCGGGCTGGCGACGATCGCCTCGCCGTGGCGCTTCGCCGGCTATGGCGCGGCGGCGCGCGATATCGCCGCCTTGTGGGAAAGCGCGCGGCCGACCTGCGACCAATTGGGTGTGGTGCCGATGGAAGTGCTGCAGACCGGCTTCTGGCGGCTCGATCCGGCGCGGACGGTCGCGAAATATGAGGCGTTCGCGAAACTGGAGGGCGATCGCGCCGCGATGTTCGTCGCGCTCGAGGATTGGGCCAACGCCGGCGAGCCGCTGACCTATG
>NZ_MKRR01000106.1:16460-16979 GCF_001897045.1 Sphingomonas sp. 66-10 | reverse complement strand
ATCGATTATGTCTCGCTCTCCGACCGGATCGTACCCGCCGCGACCGCCGCCGGGCTGGCGGCGCGGCGCGATCTCGGCGCGGGGCATGTCGGGATGATCGTCGGCGGCAGCGCGCGGCGGCAATTGTGGGAGCCGCTGAGGGACTGGCTTCACGGCGTCGCCGGGGGTAGGGAGCCGGGACAGTCCAAAGAGGAACATGCGCCATGACCGACGTCGTCATCACCGCCGCCAAACGAACCCCGGTCGGCAGCTTCCTCGGCGCGTTCGCCGCCATCCCGGCGCATGAGCTCGGCCGGATCGCGATCGAGGCTGCGCTGGCGCAGGCGGGGGTATCGGGCGACGAGGTGAGCGAAGTGATCCTCGGCCAGGTGCTCACCGCGGCGCAAGGGCAGAATCCCGCGCGGCAGGCGTCGATGGCGGCGGGGGTGCCCAAGGAGGTGCCCGCCTGGGGCGTCAACCAGGTATGCGGCTCCGGCCTGCGCGCGGTGGCGCTCGCGGCGCAGGCGGTGCAGACCGGCG
>NZ_MKRR01000106.1:3622-16442 GCF_001897045.1 Sphingomonas sp. 66-10 | reverse complement strand
CAGAAGATGGGGTCGCTCGAATTGATCGATACGATGATCAAGGACGGGCTGACCGATGCCTTCAACGGCTATCACATGGGGATCACGGCGGAAAACCTCGCCACCGAATATCAGGTGACCCGCGCCGAGCAGGATGAGTTCGCGGTCGCCAGCCAGAACAAGGCCGAGGCGGCGCGCGCCGCGGGGCGCTTCGCCGATGAGATCGCACCGGTCACGGTGAAGGGGCGCAAGGGCGACACGATCGTCGATGCCGACGAATATATCCGCGCCGGGGTGACGCTCGAGAGCGTGTCGGGGGTGCGCCCGGCGTTCAAGAAGGACGGCAGCGTCACCGCGGCCAATGCCAGCGGGCTCAACGACGGCGCCGCGGCGCTGGTGGTGATGAGCCGCGCCGAAGCGGAAAAGCGCGGCGCGCCGATCCTCGCGACGATCCGCTCCTGGGCGTCGGCCGGGGTCGATCCGTCGATCATGGGGATCGGCCCGGTCCCGGCGACCAAGCGCGCGCTGGAGAAAGCGGGGTGGACGCTCGCCGATCTTGATCTGATCGAGGCGAACGAGGCGTTTGCCGCGCAGGCTTTGTCGGTCGGCAAGGCGCTCGGCTGGGATGCGGCGAAGGTCAACGTCAACGGCGGCGCGATCGCGATCGGCCATCCGATCGGCGCCTCGGGCGCGCGCGTCCTGACCACCTTGCTCTACGAGATGCAGCGCCGCGATGCGAAGAAGGGGCTGGCGACGCTCTGCATCGGCGGCGGGATGGGCATCGCCATGTGCGTGGAACGCGCATGATCGACCATATCGGGATCGGCGCGGCCGATTATGCCGCGGCGCGGCGCTTCTACGACGCCGCGCTCGCCACGCTCGGCATCGTGCCGGTGATGGAGATCACCGCGGAGGAGAGCGGCGGCTGTCAAGGCGTCGGCTATGGCCGCGGCGACAAGCCGTTCTTCTGGGTTTCGTCGGGCGGCGCGCGCGGGGCGGGTATCCATGTCGCCTTCACCGCGCCCGATCGCGCGACGGTCGATGCATTCTACGCGGCGGCGATGGCGCATGGCGGGCGCGACAATGGCGCGCCGGGGCTCCGGCCGCATTATCACCCCGATTATTACGGGGCGTTCGTGTTCGATCTCGACGGGGTCAATGTCGAAGCGGTGTGCCACGCCCCGGCGTGACGCGATTCACCGCCAGATCCGGTCGAACCGCGCGCCGAGCCCGGTCAGCAGCTCATATTGCGACATGGCGCTGATCGCCGAGGCTTCGGGCAGCGCGTAATCGAGCGCGAGCCAGTCGCCCTCCGCGACATCGGCCGCGCCGCAATCGACCGCGATCAGGTCCATCGATACCCGTCCGAGCACCGGCAGCCGCGTCGCCCCCGCGCGCGCGGCGCCCTTGCCCGAAAAACCGCACCAATAGCCGTCGGCATAGCCGAGGTTGAGGATCGCCACTTCGGTATCCGTTTGCGCCGTCCAGGTCGCATTATAGCCGACCGACTCCCCCGCGGCGACGCGGCGACGTTGCAGGACCTGCGCCTCCGGGGTCGCGACCTGGCGCATCCCGGCCAGTTCGGCGCGCGGCACGCCGCCGTAGAGCGCGATGCCGGGGCGGACGAGATCGAAACGATAGTCCGCGCCCAGCGCGATGCCGGCCGAATTGGCGAGGCTCATCCGTTGCGCCCCCGTCGTCCCGGCAAGCGCGACGAAGCGCGCCCGCTGCTGCTCGTTGAGCGGCGAATCCTCGTCGGCCGAGGCGAGGTGGCTCATCAGCGTATCGATCCTGAGCCCCTCGAGCAGCCCGTCGGCGATATCCGCCGGCGACACCCCGAGCCGGTTCATCCCGGTATCGACCATCACGTCGCACAGCCCGCCGCCCGCGTCGCGCCAGCGCTGTATCTGCCGCGCGGTGTTGAGCACCGGGCGCGCGTTGCGCAGCCGCGCCAGCGCCATATCGTCGGCGCGGACCCCGTGGAGCACCGAGATCGAAACGCCGGTGTCGACCAGCGCGCGCGCCTCGGCCCAGGTCGCGACGAAGAAATCGCGGCATCCGGCATCGGCCAGCCGTCGCACCACCTCGCGCGCGCCGAGCCCATAGCCGTCGGCCTTCACCGCCGCGCCGCACGCCGCCGCGCCGCTCATCGCCGCGAGCCGGCGCCAGTTATCGACAAGGGCGGCGGCGTCGAGCGACAGGCGGCAGGGGGAACGGTTCATGATGCCCGGTTAGCGGGCGCCGCGATCCGCGTCGACCGGTTCAGGCGACGATATGGCCGTGCCGATCTTCCTTCAGCCACAGCACGGTGACGATCAGCGCCATCAGCGTGACGCCCCAGGTGTACCACAGCCCGGCAAAGGGATCGCCGGTGCGCGCGACGATATATTGGCTGATGAACGGCAGGAAGCCGCCGAAATAGCCGGTGCCCAGGTGATAGGGGATCGACAGCGAACTGTAGCGGATCGCCGGCGGGAACATCTCCGACAATAAGGCCGCGACCGGGCCGTAGGTGATTCCCGACAAGGCCGAAATGGCGAGGATCGCGAGCAGGATCAGCACGATGTCGCGTGCCGAGGGGTGGACGCGATCGAGGTGATAGCCCGCGTCGGCCAAAGCCTTGTCGAGCGCGGCGGGCGAATGATCGTGGACCGGCTCGCCGCCGATCGACACGCTGACCACCGGGGTGGTCTGCTTGGTATAGGCGACGCCCTTCTTGGAGAAATAGTCGAGCAACTTGCCGCATTCGTCGCTCTGTTTCGCGGCGAACGGCGAATAATTGCAGGCGGGGCCGGAGACGATCACCGGCGCATGCCGCGCGGCGCGCGCGAGATCGGGGTTGGCCGCCGCACCCATCACCTCGAAGATCGGGAAGAGTAGGATGAGCGTCATGATGTAGCCGATAACGATCGGCTTCTTGCGCCCGACGAGATCGGAAATCCGCCCGAACAGCACGAACCACGCCACCCCCATCAGCGCCCCGGCGGCGGTGATCAGCTGCGCGGTCGTCTCGTCGACGCGCATCGTCGTCTGGAGGAAGGAGAGGACCGAGAACATCGCGGTATACCAGATCACCGTCAGCCCGGCGGCGATGCCAAACAAAGCGACGAGCATCCGCTTCAGATTGCCGGGATAGGTGAAGCTTTCGACCAGCGGGTTGCTGGCGCGCTCGCCCGCCTCGCGCATCTTCTTGAACACCGGGCTCTCGGAAAGCTTGAGCCGCATCCACAGCGAGATGCCGAGCAGCACGATCGAGAACAGGAACGGCGCGCGCCAGCCCCATTCCTCCCACGCCGCGCCGTGGAACACGCCCTTGAACGACAGGATGACGATCAGGCTGAGGATGAACCCGCCCGCGACGCCGGCCTGGATGAAGCTGGTGTAATAGCCCGATCTTCCCGGCGGCGAATGCTCCGCGACATAGATCGCCGCGCCGCCATATTCGCCGCCCAGCGCGAGCCCCTGCGCGATCCGCAGCAGGATGACGAGCGCGGGCGCCGCCATCCCGATCGCGGCATAAGAGGGGATCAGCCCCACCCCGGCGGTGGCGATGCCCATCAAGGTGATCGTGACGAGGAAGGTATATTTCCGCCCCAGCCGATCGCCGAGATAACCGAAGATCACCGCCCCCAGCGGGCGGAAGCCGAAGCCGACCGCGAACCCCGCCCAGGCGAGCAGGGTCTGCAGCATCTCATTGCCGCCGGGGAAGAAGGTGCGCCCGATGGTCCCCGATGCGGCGAGCGTGCCGTAGATGAAGAAATCATACCATTCGAACACGGTGCCCAGCGCCGAGGCCGAGATGACGAGCCGGATGTCGGCGGTCGACGGCTCGTCCGCGTCGTCGTGACCCTGTTCAGCGATCGTCGCCATCGTGCCGGTTACCCCTCTTCGGGCCGTTTCGGCCCGGCGCTAGCTGTAGCGTGCCGGGAGGCGGCGGCAAGAGTAGGCCGGCGCGGGCGCAACTAAACCGTTCGGGCTTCGACAAGCTCAGGGCAAACGGATTATCCGCGCTCTCCCGTCAATCGGCGAAGGTCGCTTCCACCGCGATCACCTCGATCGCATCATCGCGCCCGGCGAAGGGCAGCACATCGCCCTCCCCCGCGCCGATCAGTGCGCGGGCCAGTGGCGCCGAGAAGGCGATCTTGCCTGCGGCCGGATCGGCCTCGTCGTCGCCGACGATCTCGATCGTCCGGGGCTCGCCGTTCAGCGTGAACTCGACGCGGCTGCCGAACGCGATTTCGTCGGCCGGCGGGGCGGGGGCGAGGATCGCGGTGACGCGGCGCGTCTGCCAATAGCGCAGGTCGCGCGCGATCTCCTCGCGGCGCGGCTCGTCGGCCTCCGCCTCCGCCTGCGCCGCGTCGAGCTCGGCGATCCGCGCATCGATCAGCGCGCGGCCGCGCGGGGTGACGAGGTTCGGCCCCGGCGGGATCGGCAGCTCGAAGCGCGGCTCCTTATGCTCCTCATCGCTCTCGCGGCGGAAGGCGACGCTCATGGCTTTTCGGCGAGCATGTTGATGATGCCGGAGAAATCGCGCCCGCCATGCCCCGCGCCGGCATAAGCCTCGTAAAGCTCCCGCGCCCGCGCGCCCATCGGCACCTGCGCATCGACGCTCTCCGCCGCGGCCATCGCGAGGCGTAGGTCCTTGAGCATCAGCGCGGCGGCGAACCCACCCTGATAATCGTGGTCCGCGGGGGTCTCCGGGCCGACCCCCGGGACGGGGCAATAGCTCGTCATCGACCAGCTCTGCCCGGAGGACACGCTGGCGATATCGAAGAACGCCTGCGCCTCGAGCCCGAGCTTCTGCGCGAGCAGGAACGCCTCGCAGGTCGCGACCATCTCGGCGCCGAGGATCATGTTGTTGCAGATCTTCGCCGCCTGCCCCGCGCCATTGGCGCCGGCGTGGATCACCGCCTTGCCCATATCGGCGAGAAAGGGTTCGGCGCGCCCGAAGGCATCCTTCGAACCGCCGACCATGAAGGTCAGCGTCCCGGCATTGGCCGCGGCGATCCCGCCCGAGACCGGGGCGTCGACCGCGACCAGCCCCTTGGCCGCTGCCATTTCGGCGACGCGCTTGGCGGTCGCGACGTCGATCGTCGAGCAATCGATCAGGATCGCCGAGGGCAGGGCGGCATCGAGCACGCTTTGGGCATAGACCTGCTCGACATGCGTGCCCGCGGGCAGCATCGTGATGATCGCCTCGGCCCCCTCGGCCGCCTCGGCGGCAGTGACGACGGGGAGGCAGCCCGCGGCCCTGGCGCGTTCGAGCGCCTCGGCGGAGAGGTCGAAGGCGCGGACGTCATGGCCCTTTTTCGCCAGATTGGCGGCCATGCCCCCGCCCATATTGCCCAGCCCGATGAAACCGACGCGCGCCATTTCGTGTCCTCTCAAATCACAACCGAAACGCCTGAAAGTCCGGCTTCGGTCCGCTATACCATTTCCGTCATGCCGGGCTCGACCCGGCATCCAGAGCCACCAATGTCGACGCTCGTTGCCCTGGATACCGGGTCAAGCCCGGCATGACGGCAAAGAGTTGATCGACAGCGTCGAACCGGGCGGCAGTTACCGCCCCTTCCACACCCCGGGGCGCTTTTCGATGAAGGCGGCCATGCCCTCGGCCTTGTCCTCGGTGTTGACGAGGATCTGGAACAGCCGGCGCTCGGTGACGATGCCCTGTGCGAGCGTTGTTTCGAACGCCATGTTGATCATTTCCTTGTTCACCATCGCGGCCATCGGCGGCATGCTTGCGATCGTCGCGGCGGTCTTGAGCGCTTCCTCGACCAGCGAGTCCAGCGGCACGACGCGTGCGACGAGCCCCGAACGCTCCGCCTCGCCGGCGTCCATCATCCGCCCGGTAAGGCACATTTCCATCGCCTTGGCCTTGCCGATCGCGCGGGTCAGCCGCTGCGACCCGCCCATCCCCGGCGCGACGCCGAGCTTGATCTCGGGCTGGCCGAATTTGGCGCTATCGGCGGCGATGATGAAATCGGCCATCATCGCCAGCTCGCACCCGCCGCCGAGCGCGAAGCCGTTGACCGCGGCGATCCACGGCTTGCGCGTCGCGACCACCCCGGTCTGCCAGCCGACGAAGAAATCCTGCAGGAAGAAATCGGCCGCGGGCATATCGGCCATTTGCTTGATGTCGGCGCCCGCCGCGAACGCCTTCTCGCCCGCGCCGGTGAGGACGAGGCAGCGCTGGCTATCGTCCTTGTCATAGGCGCCGAACGCCGCCGAGAGATCGGCCAGCACGTCCGAATTGAGCGCGTTGAGCGCCTGCGGGCGGTTGAGCGTGACAAGCGTCACCGCACCGCTGCGTTCGACGAGGATCGTGGCGTAGTCGGTCATGCATTCCTCCTCTTCCGTCATCCCAGCGGAAGCTGGGATCGCGGGCCGCAAACGCGGCGTTTCAGGCATGAGACCCCAGCTTCCGCTGGGGTGACATAGGGTATTGCGACGACGCAATTTACTGCGGCGTCCAGGCCTCATCATCCGGCAGCGGCGCGAAGATCTGGTCGATCAGATGATCGCTCACCCCGTCCGGCGTCGGCGGGTTCCATTGGGGCGAATTGTCCTTGTCGACGATCACCGCGCGGACGCCTTCGAGAAAATCGTGGCGCTGGACGACGCGGCTGCCGACCGCATATTCCTGCCGCATCTCGTCGGCGAAGCTGGGCATCGTCTTGCCGTCGAGCAGCAATTTGAGGCTGACCTTCATCGTCTGCGGCGATTTGGTCTCGAGCGTCGCCAGCGTGGCGCGCGCGAAATCGCTGTCGTCGGCGGCGAGCGCGGCGAAGATATCCTCGAGCCGGTCGGAAGCGAACAGCCGGTCGATCTCGTCACGATGCGCAAGGATCGCCGCGTCGGGTGCGGCGACGGCGAGCGCGTCGAGCACCGCCTCCGGACCTTGCGCGATCCGCGCCTTGGCCTCGGCGAGCCGCTCGGCGGGGAGGTAATGCGTCGCGAGCCCGAGCGCATGACATTCGGCGCCGTCGAGCCGGTGCCCGGTCAGCGCGAGATATTGCCCGATGCGCCCCGGCAGCCGCGAGAGATACCAGCCGCCGCCGACATCGGGGAACAGCCCGATCCCGGTTTCGGGCATCGCGAGCTTGGTGTTCTCGGTCGCGACGCGGAAACGACACGGCTGCGAGATGCCGACCCCGCCGCCCATCGTGATCCCGTCCATGAACGCCACGATCGGCTTGGCGTAGGTGAACAGCCGGTGGTTCATGCGATATTCGGTGTGGAAGAAGGCGCGTGCTTCGGCGCCGTCCTTCGCCCCGCTCTCGGCGAGCATGCGGATATCGCCCCCGGCGCAAAAGCCGCGGCCTTCGGCGTGATCGATCGTGATCACGCGGATCGCCGCGTCGTCGCGCCATGCCTCCAGCGCCTCAAGCACGCCGTCGCACATCGCGCGGTTGAGCGCGTGGATCGCTTTCGGGCGATTGAGCCGGATGCGGCCGACGCCGCCGTCGGCTTCGACGATCAGGTCCTGGGTCATTGCCGCGTCAGATCCCGCCCGACGATCATCCGCATCACCTGATTGGTCCCTTCGAGGATCGAATGGACGCGCAGATCGCGCCAGAAGCGCTCGATCGGATAGTCGCGGAGGTAGCCATAGCCGCCGTGAAGCTGGAGCGCGCGGTCGACGATGCTCGATCCGTTGTCGGTCGCCAGCCTTTTGGCCATTGCCGAGAAGCGCGACTTGTCGGGCGCATTGGCGCTGACCTTGGCCGCGGCGAGATAGAGCAGCGCGCGCGCCGCCTCCAGATCGGTCGCCATATCGGCGAGGGTGAATTGGGTGTTCTGGAAATCGGCGATCGGCTGGCCGAATTGCTGGCGCTCCTTGGCATATTTCACCGCCTCGTCGAGGCAGCGTTGCGCCCCGCCGAGCGAGCAGGCGCCGATATTGAGCCGCCCGCCGTCGAGCCCTGCCATCGCGAAGCGGAAGCCGTCGCCCTCCGCGCCGACGCGGTTTTCGACCGGCACGCGGCAATCCTCGAAGATCACCTGCGCGGTCGGCGAGGCATTCCAGCCGAGCTTCTTCTCGGGCGCGCCGAACGACAGGCCCGGCGTGCCCTTTTCGATCACCAGGCAGGAAACGCCCTGGGACTTCTCCTCGCCGGTGCGGACCATGCAGACATAGATGTCGTTATAGCCCGCGCCCGAGATGAACTGCTTGGTGCCGTTGAGCACATAATGATCGCCGTCGCGCCGCGCGCTGGTCTTGAGCGCGGCGGCGTCGGAGCCCGAGCCGGGTTCGGTCAGGCAATAGCTGGCGATCTTGTCCATCGTGACGAGATCGGGGAGGAAGCGGTCCTTGAGTGCCTGATCGCCGAAGCGATCGATCATCCAGGTCGCCATATTGTGGATCGAGACATAGGCGCTGGTCGCAGGGCAGCCATAGGCCATCGCCTCCATGATCAGCGCCGCCTCGAGCCGGCCGAGCCCGATTCCGCCCGATTCCTCGCCGACATAGATCGCGCCGAAGCCGAGCTCGCCCGCCGCCTTCCACACATCGACGGGATAGTGATGCTGCTCGTCCCATTCGGCGGCGAACGGGGTGATGCGATCGGCGGTGAAGCGCCGCGCGAGCTCCTGGATCTCGCGCTGGTCGTCGGTGAGGTCGAACTGGTTGGTCATTGGCGTTCCTGTAGCCCGTTACCCGTCATGCCGGACTTGATCCGGCATCCAGAGTCCCGGATGTAAGCATTGAAGATGTATAGCGCAGCGGACGTCATACATGGACAGACAGCCGGCGGTTTATATCGTTGCAAGCGACCGCAACGGTACGATCTATGTCGGTGTCACGTCGAACCTGCTCGGCCGCATCTATCAGCATCGCAGCGGCGAAATCGAGGGGTTCACCGAACGCTATCACGTCAAACGCCTGGTCTGGTTCGAACTGCATGAAAGGATGGAATCCGCTATCCTGCGCGAAAAGCAACTCAAGAACTGGCGCCGGGCGTGGAAGCTGGCGCTGGTCGAGAAGGATAATCCGACGTGGCGCGATCTTGCCGAGGACTTCGGATTCGATCCTTTGCCCCAATAATCGTCGTCATGCCGGGCTTGACCCGGCATCCAGAGCCACAAACGGTAGTGGCTGCGGCTCTGGATGCTGACTTTCGTCAGCATGACGGAAAAAGGGGAAGGCATCCGATTTACCCCATCGTCGGGATGACGAACGCGTTGCCGCCGTCCGGCGAGCCGTCGGGCCAGCGCTGGGTCACCGTCTTGACCTTGGTCCAGAATTTCACGCCTTCCATGCCGTGCTGGTTGGTGTCGCCGAATGCCGAGCGCTTCCAGCCGCCGAAGGTGTGATAGGCGACCGGCACCGGGATCGGCACGTTGATCCCGACCATCCCGACATTGACCCGCGCGGCGAATTCGCGCGCGGCATGGCCGTTGCGGGTGAAGATCGCGACGCCATTGCCATATTGGTGATCGCTTGGAAGGCGCAGCGCGGTCTCGAAATCGGGAGCGCGGACGATCTGCAGCACCGGCCCGAAAATTTCCTCCTTATAGGCGGACATCTGCGGGGTGACGCGATCGAACAGCGTCGGGCCGATGAAGAAGCCTTCCTCACGCCCCTGGAGCTTGAAGCCGCGGCCGTCGACGACCAGCTCGGCGCCTTCGTTGACCCCGGTCTGGATCCAGTTTTCGATCCGCTCGCGATGCTGCGCGGTGACGACCGGGCCGTAATGCGCCTCGGCGTCGGTCGAGACGCCGACGCGCAGCGCGTCGATCGCGGGGATCAGCTTTTCGCGCAGCGCGTCGGCGGTCTTGTCGCCGACCGGCACCACCACCGGGAGCGCCATGCAGCGCTCGCCGGCCGAACCGAATGCCGCGCCGGCGAGATCGGACACCACCTGATCGAGATCGGCGTCAGGCATGACGATGCCGTGGTTCTTCGCCCCGCCCATCGCCTGGACGCGCTTTCCGGCATCGACCCCGCGGCGATAGACATAATGTGCGATATCCGACGAGCCGACGAAGCTCACCGCTGCGATCGCCGGATGATCGAGGATCGCGTCGACCATTTCCTTGTCGCCGTGGACGACCTGGAAGATGCCTTCGGGCATCCCCGCCTCGATGAACAGTTCGGCGAGCCGCACCGGGAGCGAGGGGTCGCGCTCGGACGGCTTGAGGATGAAGGCGTTGCCGCAGACGGTCGCCACCGCGCCCATCCACAGGGGGATCATCGCGGGGAAGTTGAACGGGGTGATGCCGGCACCGATCCCGAGCGGCTGGCGCATCGAATAGACGTCGATCCCCGGCCCGGCTCCTTGCGTATATTCGCCCTTGAGCACATGCGGGATGCCGCAGGCGAATTCGACCACCTCGAGCCCGCGCTGGATATCGCCCTTGGCATCGGCGACGACCTTGCCGTGCTCGGAGGCGAGCAGCTCGGCGAGGCTCTGCATATTGGCCTCGACCAGCTCCTTGAAGCGGAACATGACGCGCGCGCGGCGCTGCGGGTTGGTCGCGGCCCAGGCCGGCTGCGCGGCCTCAGCGGCGGCGACCGCGCGATCGAGATCGGCCTTGGTCCCCAGCGTTACGCGCGCCTGCACCTTGCCGGTATTGGGATCGAACACGTCGCCGGTGCGACCCGCGCCGCCGCCCGAATGCCCGACGATATGATGATCGATGATGCGCATGAAACCTCTCCGCCGAAATCGCTTGGCCGGGCTTGTAACCGCCCGGCAAATATGCATTCAACCCGCTTAATTTGCCGGGGCGGGGTGCATTTTTGCAGATGGGCGGGCACCGCGACAAGGAAAAGGCCGATGAAGAATTGGGATGATCTGCGCGTGTTCCTCGCAGTGGCGCATGCCGGGCGCGTCGCGGCGGCGGCGCGCACGCTCGGCGTCGACGCGACGACGGTCGGCCGCCGGCTCGCGCGGCTCGAGGCGGCGATCGGTGCGCCCTTGTTCGAGACGGTAGCGGGCGAGCGCCGGCTGTCCGAGGCGGGGCAGGCGCTGCTACACCACGCCGAGACGATCGACGCCACCATCGCCGCGGCCAGCGAAGGCGCCGCGGCGCAGGGTGCGGCTGGGCATGTCCGGCTGAGCGTCGCCGAGGGGCTCGCGACGCATGTGTTGGCGCCGCGCGTCCCGGCCTTCGCCGCGGCGCATCCGCGCATCCGGCTCGATCTGATCACCGCCTCGGGGCTGCTCGATCCCTCGAAGCGCGAGGCGGATATCGCGGTGATGCTCGCGCGCCCGCGCAGCCGCCAGTTGATCACGCAACGGCTGATCGACTATCGGCTGCGGCTCTACGCCACCCCCGGCTATCTCGCGGCGGCGGGGACGCCCGAGACCGCCGCCGCGCTCGAACGGCATGTGCTGGCGGGCTATGTCCCCGAGCATCTCCACGCGCCCGAGCTCGATTATCTGTCGGAGGTGCATGACGGGCTCGCCGCACGGCTGCGCAGCACCAGCATCAATGTCCAGCACCGCATGATCGCGGCGGGGGCGGCGATCGGCATCCTGCCCGATTTCATCGCCGCGGACGATGCCCGGCTGGTCCCGGTGCTGCCGGAAATCGAGCTGAGCCGCGCCTTCTGGCTCGTCACCCACGCCGACGGGCAATCGACCCCGCGGATCCAGGCGGTGACTTCCTGGCTGCGCGAGGCGGTGCGTATGTAACATTCCGTCATGCTGACGAAAGTCAACATCCAGAGCCGCGGGCGGCATCGCTTGTGACGCTGGATGCCGGGTCAAGCCCGGCATGACGGAAGTTTCTTCGGGTGAGCGCTTAGCCCACCCCCTCGAGCGCCTTTTGCCGGCGGCGTTGGACCGAGCTGCCGATCCCGATCGCCTCACGATATTTGGCGACGGTGCGCCGCGCGATATCGAAGCCGCGCGCGTTGAGCAGCTCGACCAATGTATCGTCGGACAGCACCTTGGCGCCCTCGTTCTGGATCAGCGCGCGGATCGCCGATTTGACCGCCTCGGCCGACACCGCGTCGCCGCCGTCGGCCGCCTGAATCGCCGAGGTGAAGAAATATTTGAGCTCGAACTGGCCGCGCGCGCAGCTCAGATATTTGTTGCTGGTGACACGGCTGACGGTCGATTCGTGCATCTCGATCGCCTCCGCCACCTGCCGCAAGGTCAGCGGGCGGAGATGCGCGACGCCATTGAGAAAAAACGCTTCCTGCTGCTTCACGATCTCGGTCGCGACGCGGATGATCGTGCGCTGGCGCTGGTCGAGCGCTTTCACCAGCCAGTTGGCGCTGGCGAGGCAATCGCTGAGCCACGCCTTCGACGCCTTGTTCTGCGGCCCGGCGGCGAGCTCGCCATAATAGCGCCGGTTGACCAGCACGCGCGGCAGGGTGGCGTTGTTGATCTCGATCGCCCAGCCCGATGCGGTGCGCGCGACGAACAGATCGGGCACCACCGCCGGCGCCGGCTCCCCGCCGAAGCGGCAGCCGGGCTTGGGGTCGTAACCGCGCAATTCGCGGATCATGTCCGCCATATCCTCGTCGTCGACCCCGCAGATGCGCTTGAGCCGCGCGATCTCGCCGCGTGCGAGCAGATCGAGGTGATCGATCAGCCGCGCCATGCACGGATCGTAGCGATCGGCCTCCTTGGCCTGGAGCGCGATGCATTCGGCGAGGTTGCGCGCGCCGACCCCGGTCGGCTCGAAGGTGTGGATCACCCCGAGCACGCGCTCGACCAAGGCGAGCGGCACCCCCAGCCGCCCGGCGATGTCGAGCAGATCGGCGGCGAGATAGCCCGCCTCGTCGATCAGATCGATCAGATGCTGCGCGATGATCAGCTCGACCCCCGACAAGGCATGTCCGGCCTGCTGCGCGAGATGCTCGGCAAGGCTCGGCGCGTCGCTG
>NZ_MKRR01000106.1:2464-3614 GCF_001897045.1 Sphingomonas sp. 66-10 | reverse complement strand
GCCGACGCTCCCCGCGCCGCCGAGCCCGACCGTGTCGGCCGGCGCGTCGTCGAACCGCTCGGCGGCGATATCGACATCGAGCGATTCGCCCGCCGCCTCGCCCCCCATCACCAGTTCGTCGGCGCCGGCGGGCTCGTCGCGCGGCGCTTCGGCCGGTTCGCGCTCGGCAGCCGGGGCGTCGTCGGCCGGTGCGCTCGCCTCGAGCAACGGGTTGCGCTCGAGCTCCTCGGCGATGACGCCCTCGATCTCGAGGTTGGAGAGCGCCAGCAGTTTGATCGCCTGCTGGAGCTGCGGCGTCATCACCAGGGATTGCGACTGGCGCAGATCGAGGCGCGGCGCGAGCGACATTATCGGTCCCGCAAATCCGGCGCCGCCCGCGAGGCGAAGCCAAGCCGTCGCATCACAAAGAGAATCCCTCGCCGAGATAGAGCCGGCGGACATTGGCGTCGGCGACCAGCTCTTCGGGCGAGCCGGTGAACAACACGCGGCCGTCGTAGATGATGTACGCGCGGTCGACGATATCGAGCGTCTCGCGCACATTGTGATCGGTGATCAGCACCCCGATGTCGCGCCGTTTCAGATCCTTCACCAGATCGCGGATGTCGGCGATCGAGATCGGGTCGATCCCGGCGAAGGGCTCGTCGAGCAGCATGATCGTCGGGTCCGCCGCCAGCGCGCGCGCGATCTCGGCGCGGCGCCGCTCGCCGCCCGACAGCGCCATCGCCGGGGCGGCGCGCAGCCGGGTGAGGCCGAATTCGTCGAGCAATTTGTCGAGCCGGTCCTGCCGCGTCGCCGCATCGGGGATGCTCAGCTCGAGCACCGCGAGGATGTTCTTCTCGATCGTCAGCCCGCGGAAGATCGAGGTTTCCTGCGGCAGATAGCCGAGCCCGAGGATCGCGCGGCGATACATCGGCAGCCCGGTGATATCGCGCCCGTCGAGCATGATGCGCCCGGCGTCGGGCTTCACCAGCCCCATCACCGAATAGAAACAGGTCGTCTTGCCCGCGCCATTGGGGCCGAGGAGGCCGATCACCTCGCCGCGCCCGACCGAGACCGAAACGTCGCTCAGCACGACGCGCTTGTCGTAGCTCTTGGCGATCGACACCACCTGCAGCCCGTTGGCGACGGGCGGCTCGGTGATCGGCTCGAT
>NZ_MKRR01000106.1:0-2422 GCF_001897045.1 Sphingomonas sp. 66-10 | reverse complement strand
GGATTCATGCATGTCCTTTTGCCCGAGCCCGCGCGTCGAGGAAACCCCCGCCGCGACGAAAGCTCATCGGGTGGATCAGTTCTTGCTGTCGGACGGGGTCGACGGCTTGTCCGATTGCGCGCGCTTGGGCACCGAGAAGGTGCCCGTCACGCGGCCCGAGGGCGCGGTGGTCACGGTGCCGCCGGGCACCGGGCTGTTGCCGCCCGCGGCGGTCGAGCCGTCGATCACCGCGCGCCCGCTGTCGAGGTTGATCGTCAGCCGCCCGCCGTTGACGGTGTTCGCCCCGCCCTGCTGGAGCGAGACCGCGCCGATCATCGTGATGACGCGCCGATTGAGGTCATAGACCGCATATTGGCTCTTCGCGACCTGATTGGGCCGCCGCACCACCACGCCGCCCGCCGCGTCGAGCCGCGAGACCTGCGGATTCCCGTCGACCACCTGGCCGGTATAGGCGACCGTCACGCGTTGCGCGTTGAGCGTCATCTCGGCCTGCTTGACCGCGACGCTGCCGGTCAGCACGGCGCGATTCGCCTTGTCCTGGAGCTGGATCTGGTTCGCCCCGAAATCGATCGGCGCGTTGGTGTCGTGGCGCGTCTGCGCGCCGGCCGCGGTGGCGGCGAGCAGCGGGAGGAGGGGGATCAGGCGCTTCATGGTCGCCGCTATCTCGCCCCTCGCGGCACGATGTGCAAGCGGGCGTTGCCGGTCAGCGTCACGCTATGCGCGTCGAGATCGGCGTCGAGCCGGTTGGCGCTGAACGTTCCCTGCCGGACGGTGCCGGTCACCGCGCCGCCCGATTGCATCTTGCGCGTCTTGAGATCGACCGTCGCGTTGACGGTGTCGAGCGTATAGCCGTCGGGGCCGCGGAACGAGATCGGGCCGTCGACCTTCACCTGCTCGGTATCCATGTTGTAGCGCCCGTGCTCGGCGACGAGCGAGGCCGGGCCGTCGTTGAGCTTGATGTCGGCGGCGAGCTGCTGGAGGCGGACGATCGGCTCGGCCGAGCTCTTCTGGATCGCCGAGCCCGCGGTCAGCTCGAACGGCTGCCCCTTGCCGTCGGCGCCGCGATAGCGCGCCGCCTGGATCTTGAGTCGCTCCTTCGCCACCTCGACCTTGTTCTTGTCGAGCACGAACGACACGTCGCCCCCGGTGGTCAGCGGCGCCATCACCAGAAAGGCGGAGAGCACCCCGATCAGCACCGGCAGCACCCAATTGGCGGTGGTGACGATACGGTCGTGCGGGCTGTCCGGCGCTGCCCAGCGCTGGCGCGCGTCGAGCGGCGGGGCAGCGGCTTCAGACATGCGCGAAAATGTCGATCTCCGGCCAGCCGGCCAGATCGAGCGCCGCGCGATGCGGCAGGAAATCGAAACATGCCTGCGCCAACCCGGCGCGGCCCTCACGCGCCAGCCGCCGGTCGAGCTCGGTCTTGAGCTGGTGGAGGAAACGCACGTCGGACGCGGCATAATCCTTCTGCGCGTCGGACAATTCCGGCCCGCCCCAGTCGGACGATTGCTGCTGCTTCGAAATGTCCTGCCCGAGCAATTCGCGCACCAGCTCCTTGAGCCCGTGGCGATCGGTATAGGTGCGCACCAGCCGCGAGGCGATCTTGGTGCAATAGACCGGGGCCGCGACGACGCCGAGATAATGGCCGATCGCGGCGAGATCGAACCGCGCGAAATGATAGAGCTTGAGCCGCGCCGGATCGGCCAGCACCGCGCGCAGATTCGGCGCGGCATAATCCGAGGTCGGGCCGAACCGCACGAGATGCTCGTCCGGGCCGCCGTCGGACAGCTGCACCACGCACAGCCGGTCGCGCGGGGTGATCAGCCCCATCGTCTCGGTATCGACGGCGATCGACGCACCCGGGGCGAAGACGTCGAGCGGAAGATCTTCCTCATGAAAATGCACGGTCATTCGCCCGCACTAGCGGGGTGCATCGCGCGGCTCAATGGTCC
The DNA here is from genome assembly GCF_001897045.1 of Sphingomonas sp. 66-10. Taxonomy (NCBI): domain Bacteria; kingdom Pseudomonadati; phylum Pseudomonadota; class Alphaproteobacteria; order Sphingomonadales; family Sphingomonadaceae; genus Sphingomonas; species Sphingomonas sp. 66-10. The sequence continues at coordinate 470 of NZ_MKRR01000106.1, read as the reverse complement.
GCGAATCGGCAAGATCGAAGAAAAGACTGCGAATCAACGGCCGAACAATTATTTAGGCATGATTCTCGCGCCCGTTGCGATCGATCTTCGCGTCGTCATAAGGCGTGAACTGCGCCAACCTGTGCTAATGATGCGACAGTAGTGCAACGATTAGCCACTTTCTGCCCACTTTTCGCACGATTCTGTTCGCTGTCTGGCCAAAGCTCCGCTATGGCATGTTGTGTGGCGCAAAAGGTTTGGCGCCCGAAGAGGTGTGGTTGCTGTTCGCCGTCCGGCGCGCACCTCTTGACGGCGAAGTCGGGCGGACAGGAAAACGAACGGGGTTATGAGTTTCGACAGAGGTAGCCGCGGGCATCGTGGCGGACGTGGCCGCGACAAGCGCGACAGTTTCGGCGGCGGAGATGATTTCGGCGGCGGCAGTGACTTCGGCGGCGGCTTCGGCGACCGTGGCGGTTTCGGCGGCGGCTTCG
>NZ_MKRR01000105.1:547-5483 GCF_001897045.1 Sphingomonas sp. 66-10 | reverse complement strand
TCGTCGAAATAGGCCAGGATGTCGTCGATCTGGCCGAGCGCACGCTGGGCTTCAATCTCGCCGCGAAATCCCGACCGGCTGCTTCCAGCATAGCCTTCGAAGGCGGCAACACTGGCGTGCTTGTACTGAATCATGCCGGCGATCGTCCCGAAGGGCCGGTTGGCGATATGCCAGGCAATCGTGCGGCGGAACTGACGGGTGGTCAGCCGCCAGGGTGTGCCATTGGGTCGTGGAGGAATCACCGGCGCATCAGGCGATCCAAACTGCTGGTTGAGATGGTCACGAAATCGGTTGAGCTGGCGGACGATCTCGGCAGAGACATGAGTCTTGGTGTTGGCGCGAAGTGACAGCACAGGCCAAAGCGTCGTAGTGCCCCGCGCTCGTCCGGCCCGCTCGGACAACTGCTCGAGCACAGCGACCGCGTCGGCAACGGGCGCGATCGTAACCCACTCCGCTTGTTCTCCGCCTCCGCGCTTGCCCTTGTACGCGACCGACTTGATGCGGTGACGCAATATAACGCCGTCTTCGTCTCTGACGATGGATAGGCATCCACGCTTCATTGCCTGGATCTCGCTGTCGCGCATACCCGACAGATAGGCGCAAACAATATAGGCTGCGGACTGTAGCATGACCTCTTCCAGAGCCAATGCCTTGACATCGAATCGGCTGCGCCAGGGCTGACGGGTCCCGGGATCCACGGCGATCGGTGCATCCATCCCCCCGACTTCGGTGCCGAGTTCCGTGATGGCGGCGGCGATCAGGTCTGGTGCACCGGTCGTCAGACTGAGGTGCATGGCGGGCTCTGCCTGCGCATCGACGCCGGCGTGGAGATGAAGGAGATGGTAGTTGATCGGTGGCAGGTGTTCGCCGGTCAACGGATCGGTGCGGACAGCAGCGTTGTACAAGCCGGTCCAGATGGGAACGCCGCGGCCCTGCCGCCGCAAGCCCGTGAGGTATGCGGTTAGCCGTTGCCGTTGCCGCGCGCGGCGTTCGGCCTGATCGAGATGAGCCTCGCGCGCAATCAATCGGCTGCGCCTGGCTTCGAGACGCTCAAGCTCCCGGCGCGCGGCGAAAATGTCGGGCGCGAAGTGGGTCACATAGCGCAGCGACCATGCCAGCAGCGGCGTCATGATTTCTTCGGGAATGCGTGGCGTCCGGTTTTCACCGGGGATGTACCGGGCACCGGCGACCGAGAACGGGCTGCGCCCGGGCCACGGATCGATACGAAGACGGGCCGTTGGAAGGTGGCGGCGCAACTCGTGAAGGTCGAAGGTGACGCGCAGCAATACTGCGACCGCAACCGGACGTAGCCCCTCACGGCGCTTCGAACGGGCAAAGCGGTCAAGCAGAGACTGATCGACCCGCTCAAGATCGAAGCGCCCAAGGTCGGCCTTCACGAAGTTGAAGAAAAGCAGGGCCCGGTTGGCCTCACCCCGCACAGCTGCTGGCTGAAGCCGGGGGCGATGGCCCGGCAGATCGACATTGAGCCGCGCATGGAGAAACTGGCGCAGGGCATCGGCAATGGCTGGGTCTTCGATGCTGCTAAAATGCACGGTGACATGGCAGCGCCTGGCGTTATCGCGAAAGACGCCCGGCGACAGGTCCCAGGTCTGATCGCCGTAACGCGAGAGATCGGCGCGGTTGCAGCCAGGCCGCAACGGAACCGACATGAGTACGGGAAGCGTCTCGCGCGCCCCGTCGTCATGGGCCGGCAAGGATACGGCAGTCATGCCCGGGCCTCGGGCGGCAGATAGACAATGGGATGCTGGGCGGCGAGCCGCGCGCGAGCCTGAGCCACAGCGTCATCGCCGAAGGCAGGCAGGATCTGGCGGACGATGCGTTCACGGGCGTGACCAAACTTGGCCGCCCACTCGTTCGTGTTCATGCCTGCGCGCTGCTCATCGATAAAGGTGAGAAACGCGAGGATCGCTGGCAACTTGCGCGCAGTGATCACCGCGTTTTTGCAATCGAGGCAGCCCCAGAACGGCGTGGGACATGGAGAGCCGACAGCTGCGGCAAAAGGGCTTGCGTAGAAGCCGCCGCAGCTCGCCAGCCATACGTCCTGTTCTCCGTCGAGCACGGCAACCGATGGCGCATCGGCAATCTGGCCCGCGCTTGCGGCTCGACTGCGCAGATGATCTTCCTCGGAGGGAGGAATGACTCGGGGACCGGCGACTGCCTCCTCGAGGGCGTCGGCGACGGTCTGCTCATGCAGGGGTCTGAGCGAGGGAACATCGGCATAGTGCCGCGCTGCGATCTCGATCGTGTGGCCGACGGCGAACCGTGCCATGTGCCCTTCGGTCTTGAGATACCAGAGCGCCTTGTGCGTTTTACGGAGCCGGGACAGGCGCAGATACAGCGGTCTGCCCGCGTCATCGGCAATGGCGTGGCGCGTGGTCCATGCATCGATGGTCGAGCGCGGATGGCGAATGCCGTGGACGATCTCACCGGTCTGGTAATAGACCCACAGGCAATAGCTGGAATTATGGGCCCGCGCGCTTGCCGAGAGTGCGATGATGCGCCGGATCAGCCCTCCCGGCGTCGACGAGGCACCGTCTCGCACCCTGATGGTCTTGTGTTCGGCGCCATGTGCGCGAAGCTTGGTGTAAGCGATCTCCACCGTACCGCCCGAGGCGTTGCGCAAACAATCGACGGTCAGCGTTTTGCAGCACTCGAGCTCAAGCCCGGTCTCCAGCGAAAGCAGGACCAGCAGCGGCACGATATCGACGGACGTCAGGTAATGAGCGCTGTGCAGCGTCATGCTGAAATCCGCGTTCCAGAGGCCGCGCTTCCAACGCCTGGCATAGAGTGCCATCCACTCAGGGTCGCGATGCCTGAGGACCCCACGCGCCTCTATCGCGGCGTGCGCCTTGCGGGCAGTTGCCTCGATCTCCCGAATCTCGCCAAAGCATGGGCCAGCCCGCAATCTGGCCTCGATCGCGACCAGATCGATGCGGGCCGCGTCGCGGAGCTGGCGGGCAACGAACGGGCTGTAGGCGTCGCGTGGGCGTGGCGGGGCGTAAGGTTGCGAGCTGACGTAGCGAAGCCGCTCACGCAAGCCCGCCTCGATGACATCAGGCTGATCGGAAGCGATCCGGCGAAGCACGGAAACGACCTTGGCGACAAAGGTCGGCGCGTGGCCCCGCGACTTGCCCTGAGCTTCGAGCCACGCTTCGTATCCATCGATGTGGCTGGCTCGCAGGTCGGCCGGCCCGGAGATCCGATCACCAGTCCCGGCAAGATAGGCAAAGAAGCTCGGCAGCTGGGTCATGTATGTCTTGATGGAGGAGCGAACCGCTACGGGCCCGCGTGGAGCGACCAGCATGAACAGGCCTCGGGCAAAGGCGAGTGCCAGTCCCCGTGGGTGCAGTCTCGTGAAATCGACAAGAACCTCGCCCCCATACGGCGGGGCGATCGTGAAGCGCAGCGTGCTGATCTGCAGCCATGGGTCGGGCTCGGGCTCTGTGGTCTGGCCCTCGAACCCGACCTTGCGACCTTTACGAGGAGCGGCGGTCATGGCCGGAGATAGCCCGGCACACGCGCAAGCAACTCTTCCACCGCCGCATCGACGGTATCGGCACGAGTGGCAATGTGATCGAGATAGATCGACGTGGTGGCAAGGCTGGAATGGCCGAGCAGGCGTTGCACCTGCTGCAGCGGATCACCGAGCAACTGGCGATAGCCGTCCATGGCGCCTGCCGGTGCAGCAACTTCGCCGAGGCGCCGCTGGATCAGCATCGCCAGCATGTGCACGGCGAACGAATGCCTAAGCTGATGGGGGCTGACGCGAACGGAAATACCGGCATCCGTGCATCGACGGCTCGCCCGGGCAAAGATCGCTTCCCACGAGTTGGGCAGCACCGGTTGCCCGACCTCGGTGAGCCAGAGGACTGCCGCCTCACCTGGCGTGCCATCGTCGGCGCAAATCACGAGCCTGGCCCGTTCATCCGGTGTGACGACTTCCATATCCATCATGCCGCCGCCCACGAGGTGCAAAGCGGTCGGTGCGGTGGGTGGGCGGTGTATGAAGATCGGGCGGTCGATGGCCTCCCAACCTCGACGTGAGGCGAACTTGGCCACCGCCGATGCGCGCTCGACCGCAATGTATGCATCGAATGCGGGCAGCAGGCGACGCGGTAGCAGCATGGTCCGGCCCCGGTCGCCCTTGGTCAGGGCCGCCGGCAGTTCTACCCGGCGTTGGCGCTCTACACGAACATCGCTGCCGGGAATCTCCGCTGCGAGAAGGAAGGATGCTTCCTCGAGACGCAAACCGGTGGTGACCAGCAGGTCAGCGAACAGCGCGTTGCGTGCACCATTGCGGTCGCGCGCTCCCGGGCGCTCAGCTCCCTCGACGGTCAGGCCGCGCAGGCCGACGTCTCGGAATACATGGTAGGCGGGAAGATCGACGAAGCGCACATCGGACCGGCGCGCAGCCCGCTCATAAGCTTCGTTATGCTCGGCGATGGCAGCGCGCCGACCGCCGTGCGATCTTCGCCAGATCTGCCGATGGGTGAATGGCGTACGCTCGACCAGGCCCTCGCGCTCGGCCCATCGATAGAGCTTGTCCAGCGATGCAACCGCCCGGTTCCACGACGAGGCTGATATCCGGAACTCGGCGTCACTACGCCGGCGTGCCCGATGATACGCACCGACATCATCGGTATCGGCTTGCCAGACTGTCTTGCGGCGAGCCGAACCCAGAAACCGCAACCAAACCAGGACATCGTAGCCGTGTGCCCGCAGCGAGTGGCGCGAACGCGCGCCGTTGAGCGGCAGATCGAGGAAGTAGCGATCGAGATCAGGATCATAGATCGTACCATCGCGCAGGATGATCGGAATGTGGGCGTCCAGTCCATCTGCTTCGCGGCGTTCCTGGATGGAGATCGGTTCTTCTGAAATATCCACAGCTTGCCAGTCCCTCCCCCGGACCCCCTCC
>NZ_MKRR01000105.1:0-405 GCF_001897045.1 Sphingomonas sp. 66-10 | reverse complement strand
CGAAGCGGTTCTTGAGATCTCGTCCCAGCCGGCTGGCATGGCCGGTCCAGTGCGACAACTCGTGTGCGAGCGTGGCGTAGTAGTGATCGAAACCAGAGAATAGGCTCGTTGGCGGCATTGTGACGCGATCCGCAGTCGGTTCATAATAGGCTTCGCAGCCTTGGTGGCGCAGGTTGACGGGGATGGCAGCGAAGAAGGCGTCGAGCTCGGCCTCGCGCCCTTCGGGCTCGACAAGCTCCAATGTCGTGGCCGGATGAAAGCGCTCGAGCAGACCTTCGACCTGATCGGCATTGAAGACCGGATAGGCCTTCAGCACCCGTCGGGCTTCGTCGGTCTTTTCCCCGGTATCGGGGGCTTCAACCTCCTTGGTGTAGCTCTTGTAGAAGATCGCGATGGTCGACTTCT
>NZ_MKRR01000104.1:0-5130 GCF_001897045.1 Sphingomonas sp. 66-10 | reverse complement strand
TCGCGGTAAGCTCGCCGGCACGCAACAGTCGGGCCAGGGTCATTGCGTCACGCCGGTCGGTCTTCACATGATCACCTGGCCGTCGTGGCATCATCGAGGGAGCGATGACGATACAAGCCTGCCCCAGTTTCGTCAGCAGCCGGTGCAGGCCATAGCCGCAAGGACCAGCCTCGTAGCAGACGCTCAACCTCACGCCCGGCGCCGTCAGCCGCTTGACCAGCTTTCTGACCGCATCGTCCTCGTTGGCCCAGTCGGCCCGAAGCTGCGATTTTGGTCATCTTGGAGAACACGTCGGGAACGGGCTGGTTGTTGTTGACGATCGCCCATGCGAGGAACGACGTTCCGCTCCGATAAGGGAGCGGCGTTATGAGCCTTGGCGTTTCGAGTGGGGATCTGATCGGCTCCTGGAGCCTGAGTTTTTCGGACATCGCGTTCGTGACCGGCAAAGCGGAGACGGCACGACTGGGATTGGCGGTTCAGCTTAGATTTTTCGCCGGGCATGGCTTCTTTGTGCCGGATCATGCGTCGATACCCTCCGACGGTGTCTTGTATCTGGCGGAGCAACTTGGTCTCGATGCCAAATCCGTGAACCACTATGATTTTTCCGGGCGCACCGCCCGCCGGCATTGCGCGGAGATTTTGCGGCATCTCGGGTTCCGCCGTATGACGCAGACGGATCGCAGGGCGTTGTCGAGGTGGATTTCCGACGATCTTTGTGCGGGCGGGCAGCCGATCAATGCCATGCTCGAGCATGTTTTCCTGTGGTGCCGCGACCGCCGTATCTATGGGCCGTCGCGCAAGGAGCTGGAACGCCTCGTCCGTTCGCAACGACACCTCTATCTGGAGGCCCTGTTGGCCCGAGTCCGCGATCGGCTTGCGCCGGATGCGGTCGCCTTGCTGGAAGCCTCGCTCGCCGATCCCGATGGCCCGACCGGCTTCAACACGATGAAGGGGGATGCAGGTCAGGCGACGCTCGAAAACATTCTTGGCGTGACCGCCAAACTCGCCTTTATCCAACGGCTTGCTCTTCCCCGAGATTTCCTATCGGTCACGGGCAAGGCATGGGTCGATCAGATCGTTCGCCGGGTTGCCGGCGAGAAAGCCTCGGAGATGCGCCGGCATGTACCGGCGCGCCAGCTCGGGCTCTATGCCGTTTATCTGATGGCGCGGGAAGCTCAGCTTACGGATGCGATGGTCGACCTGCTGATCGAGACGGTCCATAAGATCGGATCGCGCTCGAAACGCAAGGTGGTGGGCGATATCGCGAAAGACATCGAGCGGGTCTATGGCAAGGAGCGACTCCTGGTCGAGATTGCCAGCGCTTCGATCGACGATCCATCCGGGCGCATCTGCGATGTCATTTTCCCAATCGCCGGCAAGGACAAACTGGCGGCGATCATCAAGGAAAGCCAGGCAAAGGGCGCCTTGGATCGGCGGATCTACAAGGTGATGCGGAGGTCATGGGCCAATCATTATCGCCGTATGCTGCCAAGCCTGCTTTCGGCACTGGAGTTCCGGTCGAACAACGCCGTGTGGCGTCCGGTGCTGGCGGCCCTGGACTGGATCAGAAGCAAAGTGGATGATGGATGCCGCTACGTGCCGCCGCACGCAGTGCCGGTCGACGAGGTCATTCCGGCGAGATGGCGCAGTTCCGTCATTGATGAAGAGGGGCGCGTAAACCGGATCAGTTATGAGCTTTGTGTCCTCGCGCAACTGCGCGATCGCATCCGTTCTAAGGAAATCTGGGTTGTCGGGGCGGACCGATACCGCAATCCCGATGACGATCTTCCCAAGGACTTCGATGCGCGGCGAGAAGCATATTACACAGGATTGAACCTGACGGCGGATGCGCGTGCATTTTCAAGCGCCATCCGGGAAGAGCTTGCTCAGGAACTGTTGCTCCTCAATGCCAATATTCCCCGGAACGACAAGGTTCGGCTGCTGTGGCGCGGCGAGAACCGTATATCTCTCACCCCGTTCAAACCCTTGCCCGAACCCAGGGGTCTCGCCTCGATCAAGACCGAGATCGGCCAACGCTGGCCGATGACCGGGCTGCTCGACGTACTGAAGGAGGCTGCCCTTGATACGGGACTTCTCGAAGCGTTCGAAACATCGGCCTCGCGTGTTGCACTGCCGAAAACCGCGCTGGATCAACGTCTCCTGCTATGCCTCTACGGCCTGGGAACGAATGCCGGGCTCAAGCGGATCGCCGGCGCCACCCCCGATGTCAGCTATGAAGAGCTGCTGCATGTCCATCGCCGCTTCGTTCATGCCGCGGCGCTCAAGGAGGCGTGTGCCAGGGTTGCGAATGCGACCCTGGCAATCCGCAATGCTGCAGTCTGGGGGGACGCCGGCACGGCCTGTGCGTCAGATTCCACAAAGTTCGGAGCCTGGGATCGCAACCTGATGACGGAATGGCATGCGCGTTATGGTGGACGGGGCGTCATGATCTACTGGCATGTCGAACGACGCGCGACATGCGTCTATTCCCAGCTCAAGCGCTGCTCTTCCTCCGAGGTCGCCTCCATGATCGAGGGCGTGCTGCGCCATTGCACCGACATGGAAATCCAGCGACAATATGTTGATAGTCATGGCCAAAGCGCGGTTGGCTTTGCATTTTGCCGGCTTCTCGGATTTGAGCTTGCACCCCGCCTGAAAGCGATCGCTCGCCAGAAGCTGGCTCTTCCCGATGTCGGCATGCGAACGCGGCTTCCCCACTTGCAGCCGATCCTCTCCAGTCCGATCAACTGGGATGAGATCGAGCAGCAATATGACGAGATGGTCAAATATGCAGCCGCGATGCAGACAAAAACCGCCGACCCGGAGGCGATCCTGCGCCGGTTTAGCCGCTCCGAGGTGATGCACCCGACCTACAAGGCGTTGAGTGAGCTGGGCCGCGCGGTCAAGACGATCTTCCTGTGCCGGTATCTGCGCGAGGAGTCCTTCCGCCGCGAAATTCATGAAGGCCTGAATGTCGTTGAAAACTGGAACAGTGCCAATGGGTTCGTTTTCTTCGGCAAGGGCGGCGAGATCGCCACTAACCGCATCGATGAGCAGCAGCTCTCGGTCCTGGCGCTACATTTGCTGCAAGCGTCGCTTGTCTATGTGAACACCCGAATGCTTCAGAGCGTGCTGGTGGAACCGAAATGGACGGGCCGGATGACGCCGGATGATTATCGCGGCCTCACACCGCTGATTTACAGCCACGTCAATCCTTATGGCCGCTTCGACCTCGATCTGAATAGCCGGATCGATTTTGGGCGGCTTGCTGCCTGACCGGGGCCTTTCCGCTCGCACCATTTGGGTGCACCCGAACGTGACGATCGGAAGTGACATATACGACATGTCACAAAAGGGTGGTTCCGTCACCAATGTTACTGTACGAGGGCAAAGCCACCCTAATGTGACGGATTTGCCCATGACCCGCGTCGGCTACGCCCGCGTCAGCACCATCGACCAGGATCTCGACATCCAGGTTGCCCGGTTGAAGGCAGCGGGCTGTGAAATCCTCCGCTCCGAAACAGGCTCGGGCGCATCGCGCACTGGACGCACGGAGCTTGAGACGATCATGCAGTTCCTGCGCGCCGATGACGAACTCGTCGTCCTGCGTCTCGATCGGCTCGGTCGCTCCACACGCGATGTTCTCAATCTGGTTCATGAACTCGACCAGAAGGGAGCCTCATTGCGGGTGCTTGAGCCGGAGGTGACGACGGCCGGAAGCATGGGGCGGATGGTGATCACCATTCTGGGCATGGTCGCGGACATGGAACTGACGTTCATCAAGGACCGGCAGCGCGCCGGGATCGAGGCGGCGCGCGCCGAAGGCGTCTACAAAGGCCGGAAGAAAAACATCGATGACGATGAAATCCGACGCCGGATCACCGCCGGCGCGAGCAAGGCCAGCGTCGCGCGCGACCTCAAGATCTCAAGAATGACCGTCTATCGGGCGCTTGACGTCATTCCTTCAAGGATCGGGCTGCCGGAAAAGCCGCCTTCTGTCACCATCGCCCTGCATCTGACCATCGAGAACTTCAACAAGCATGGTCGTGGCAGAAAGCCCGCTCGCGAGCGCATTGAGGCGATGCTGGAGCGGGATTACCAGATGCAAAAGACCGGGAACTGCGATTACACGCTGACCGTCGCCTATGATCAGGGTGCCGATGGCGTCAGCCTCGATGATGAGATCGCATCTCTCCAGACAGAGATGTTCAACATCGCAGAGAGCTACAGGTGCTCGATCGAGACCGATGTTTACGAGATTGGAGGACAAGAGCGAGCCTGGTAGATCGCCATGTTCAATCTTTGTTCTTCAACATGGCCAAAATCGCAGCTTCGGGCCGACTGGGCCTCGTTGGCAACCGTACCGACGAAACGCACCTCGCCTCCGCGCTCTTCATCGGCAACTGCGACCGCGATGGTTTCCTTGTGCACGTCCAGACCGACGTATTTTACTGTCTCCGTCATGACTCGCCTCCAGTGCTGACAAATCCATCGTCAGCATCTCAGATTTGAGCCCTCGAGGCTCCGGCAGTCATGGGGTCTAAGAGCCGGCAGGGGAGGGCGCGGAAAGTCCGCTAAACAACGCCAAGGCCGAACAGGCGGCGACCCTGTATATTTGTATACGCCTATACATTCGCGCCCTTGTGGCGCGTCGGCGCTATCGCTTTAATTCAGGACTGGTTTATCGTCGGCCGATGGATCAGCGTGAAAAAGGCCCTCCATCGGATTGTCGCGAACATATTCGCCGCCTTCGGCAAATGCTCGGAGCGGATCGTTGCCCTTCATGCGGCCAGCGGTGATTTCGCGTTCGGTCACGCGCAAAAGCACGGCCTTGTCGATCTGCCCGTCAACCAAACTCTCCTGGCGGAGCATGAGATGGTAAGTCGAAAGGTTATCGGCCAGAAAGCCGATGATCTGAGAGCCTGGAACTTGTGCCTTGGCCAACCCTTCGGCGGCGATGTTGGTCAACGCGATGTGCATACTTATCAGGCGGACGCGGTTAAATTCGTCGCGCTCGACAGCGTGCAGTTCTATCAGCTCATCGACCAATGCTTGTAGGTCACAGTCTGGCTCGCCGATGCTCTTCATGAAACGATCGGCAAATTCCTCAAATCGTTCATTTGGCATGGT
>NZ_MKRR01000103.1:0-4987 GCF_001897045.1 Sphingomonas sp. 66-10 | reverse complement strand
GTCTGTCACGTCCTCGACGCGAAGCCCGAGCCAGGCGTGGAACGGCGCGATCGAGAGCGCGCCTTGCAATGCGGCGCCCGCCAGCCCGTTCGCGATACCCGAGGATGCCTCGTCAACCATCTCAACGTCCCTTGAAAACGGGTGTACGCTTTTCCATGAAGGCGCGCGGACCTTCGCGCGCGTCTTCAGTTCGGAACACCGGCGCGGCGAAGCCCGACTCGAGGTTCATGCCTTCGCTCTCCGGCCGCCCGATACAGGCGCGCGCCGACGCGCGGATCGCCTGCACCGCGATCGGGCCGTTGGCGGCGATCCGTCGCGCGAAGTCGAGCGCCGCAGGCAGCACCTCCTCCGGCGCAACGACGCGGTTGAGGAAGCCATAGTCGAGCGCGGTTCCGGCATCGATCAGATCGCCGGTGAGCAGCAATTCCATCGCGCGCGCAAAGGGAAGCTGGCGCGGCAGTCGCACCGTCGATCCCCCGCCCGGGAAGATCGCCCATTTGACCTCCTGCACGCCGAAGCGCGCGGCGCTCGATGCGATCCTGAGATCTGTACCCTGGACCAGTTCCATGCCGCCTGCGATCGCATGCCCGTTGATGGCGGCGATCACCGGCTTGACGACGTCAAATGTGCGCAGCAGCGCGGTGCCGAGAATATCGCGGTCAGCGAGCACGCGGCGATCCCACTCGTCCTCCGGCGGTCGCCCGCCGCTGACGAGCGGGATAAGGCGGCCGAGGTCGGCACCCGAGCAGAAGGCGTCGCCGGTGCCGGTCACGACCGCGACGCGGATCTCGGCGGCGTCGCGCACCCTGCTCCAGCAGTCGGCCAGTTCCACCAGCATCTGCGGATCAAGCGCGTTGCGCGCCGCGGGTCGGTTGAGATGGATGATGGCGATATATCCATCGGTTTCCATCCAGGCTGCGTTGTCGGTCATCAATTCCCCTCCCGCGCTTTAACATTATACCCTTTTAATAGCCTTGCAAGCCGGCGACGGCAGCAATTTGCCGCTGGACAAAGATAAAGCAGTGGAGCAACATAAAACCATGATAAGGATTCATTGATGCCGGACGTGGATGAGCAGGGCGAGGCGCTCTCGTTCGCAAGGGGCAAGCGCGCGCTTCGCGTGGCGCAGGCGATCGTGCACGACATCGAGGCCGACGCACGCCAGGTCGGCGACCGGCTGCCTCCGGAGCACGACATGCTCGCGCGGTACGAAGTCGCCCGCGCCACATTGCGTGAGGCGCTGCGTTTTCTGGAACTGCAGGGCGTGCTCCACCTGCAGCCCGGTCGAGGCGGCGGGCCGGTGGTCGCGCGGCCGCAGATTGGCGATTTCACGAGTTCGCTTGCGCTCGTACTGCACTTCGTCGGCACCGACCTGCGCGCGCTGATCGAGCTGCGCGAGGCGCTGGCCCCGCGGGCGGCCTCTCACGCTGCCCGGCGCGCAACGGCGGCGGATCTGATGGCGCTGGCAAGCTGCTTCGCCGATCTCGAGCAGCAGGTGGAATCGATGCTGTTCGAGGAAACCAACCGGCGCTTCCACGACCTTCTGGCATGGGCGAGCGGCAATCCGCTGTTCGGGTTGCTCACGTCCGCGCTGCATCTGCTGACCCGCGACCTTTCGCGCCAGCTCGGCTATTCCGAGCACGAGCGCGAGAACCAGGTTCGTCGCCTCGCGCGCGTCGTCCATGCGGTGCGGCTGCGCGACGCGGTCACGGCGCGGCGCGAGATGGAACGGCTCGTCGAGGGATCGGCGGAGTATCTCGGGCGGCGCAGCCCCGACCTGATGGATCAGAAGGTGCGCTGGACCCAGGCGTTCGAGGCGTAGCCGCCGGAGTAGATCAGCAACGAGAACGATGTGGGAGAGACGGACAATGGCCCTGAACAGCCGAATCTGCGGGATGCTCGGCATCGACTATCCGATCGTCCTGGCCGGCATGGGCGGGGCAAGCGTCCCGCGACTGGCGGCGGCGGTGTCCAACGCGGGCGGGCTGGGCGTGCTCGGCGCGGCAGCGTGCTCACCCGAGCAGCTCCGCGCGTGGATCCGCGAAACGCGCGCGCTGACCGACAAGCCGTTCGGCGTCGACACGCTCCTGCCCGCCTCGGTGCGGCGCGGCTCGGCGCCGCAAACCGGGGCCGCGCCGGCGGACCCGCGCGCGGTGCTCGCCGACTATCAGGCGTTCACGCGCGACTTCATGGAGCGCGAGGGGCTGGAGATCGTCGCGCGTGATTCCGGCCGCGCCGTCACGGAGGGTGCGGCAAACGGCGGCGCGGCGCTGTTCTCCAAGGAGTTCTTCGAGGCCCAGATGGAGGTCGTCGTCGAGGAGAAGGTGCCCGTCTACGCGGCGGGGCTCGGCAATCCGGGGCCGTGGATGGATCGACTCCACGCCAACGGCACGGTCGTCATGGCGGTCGTCGGCAAGGTGAAGCACGCGCTGCAGGTGGTGGAGTCGGGCATCGACGTGATCGTGGCGCAGGGGCACGACGGCGGCGGGCATAATTCGCCGATCGGCACCATCTCGCTCATCCCGCAGGTCGTCGATGCCGTGGGGGACCGGGTGCCGGTGCTCGGCGCTGGCGGCATCTCCGACGGGCGCGGTGTGGCCGCGGCCTTCATGCTGGGCGCCGAGGGCGCCTGGGTCGGCACCGCGTTCCTTGCGACGGAGGAGGCAGGGATCGAGGACTTCCAGAAGGAAGCGATCGTCGACAGCGGCGATGCCGATACCGTGGTAAGCCGCTCGATCACGGGCAAGCCTGCCCGCATGATCCGCAGCAAGTGGGCCGACGCCTGGGTGGCGGCGGGCAAGGAGCCGCTGCCGATGCCATACCAGTCGATGATCGCCGGTCCGGTGATGGCGTCGGGCATCCGTGCGAAGCGCAAGGACATCATCCCGGGCTTCGCCGGGCAGGGCATGGGGCTGATCCACGCCGTGCGCCCCGCCGCCGAGGTGATGCGCGACCTCGTCGCCGATGCCGAGCGCGCGCTCGGCCGCGCGGCGGGCCTCCGCTGAGGGTCGCGGCTGGTACAGGAGGGACAGATATGACCTTCTCGGACAAGGCGGCGATCACCGGCGTCGGGGAAACCGATTACGTCAAGGGCACCGAGCGCACCGCGGTGGACATGATGCTGGAGGCGTCGCGGCGCGCGATCGCGGACGCGGGGCTGCGCCCGTCCGACATCGACGGCATGGTGCCGCCGCCCATCTACACCACGTCGGAGGAACTGGCGGCGAACCTCGGCAACGACGTGCTGCGCTACGCCGCGACCGTCCACATGGGCGGCGCGAGTCCGACGACCGCGCTCCAGCATGCGGCGATCGCGATCGCGGCGGGGCTGTGCGACCACGTGCTCGTCACGCTCGGCTGGAACGGCTTCTCCGCGCTGCGGCCCAAGCCGGGCGCTCCGCCCACGCGGCCGATGAACATGAACACGCTGACCAACACGATCCGCGGGTATTACATGCCCTATGGCGTGTTCCTGCCGGTGCAGATGTATGCCTGGCTGGCGACCCGGCATTCGCAGCTCCACGGCGTCGGTCCGGAAGCCATGGGGGCGGTGGCGATGGCGTGCCGACGGCATGCGCAACTCAATCCGAAGGCGTTCACCTACGGCCGGCCGCTCGACTGGGAAACCTACCACGACGCCCGGATGGTGTCGGAGCCGTTCCGGCTCTACGACTGCTGCCTCGAGACCGACGGCGCGTGCGCGGTCGTCGTCTCGCGCACCGACCGCGCGCGCGACATGCCGCATGTGCCCGTCACAATCGCAGGCGCCGCCGAGGGGCATCCCTATCCCGCGGACGATATCCCCTCGCGCCCGGATCCGTTCAAGATCGGGCTGAGCTACGCCGCGCCCAAGGCCTTCGAAATGGCCGGTGTGCGCCGCGAGGAGATGGATTTCCTCCAGGTCTACGACTGCTTCACCTACGTCGTGCTGCTCCAGCTGGAGGCGATGGGCTATTGCGAGCCGGGCGGCGCGCTCGACTTCGTGCGTGACGGGCAGATCGAGCTCGGCGGGCGCTTTCCGCTCAACACCCATGGCGGGCTGCTGAGCGAGGCGCACGTGTGGGGGCTCAACCACGTCGTCGAGGCCGTGCGCCAGCTGCGGCACGACTGCGGCGAGCGCCAGGTGCCGGGAGCACAGACGGGGCTCGTCACCGGCTGGGGCGACCTGGGCGACGGCAGCATCGCCATCCTGCGGAGGTTCGCATGAACGACGACGACATTGCGCCCAAGCTGCGGGCACCCGCCGTCTCGCCGCCCAAGCCGTTGCCGCACCCGCAGGATCCGGTAGAGCAGGAGTTCTGGCAGCGCTGCCAGGGCGGCACGCTCCATTTCCAACGGTGCGGCGAGTGCCGGACGTGGCGCCACCTGCCCCGCTACATGTGCGCGCGCTGCGGCTCGCCGTCGTTCGCCTGGGAGCCGAGCAGCGGGCGCGGGCGGCTGTTTTCCTGGACGGTGACGCACCAGGCGCTTCACCCCGCCTTCGCGGCCGACGTGCCGTATGTAGCGGCGGTGGTCGAGCTGGACGAGGGCGTCCGCATGGCGACCCGGCTGACCGGCGCCGACCCTGCCACGCTCGCGCTCGACATGCCGGTGGCGCTGGCCTTCGAAACGATCGGCGACGGGTTTCGGCTGCCCGTCTTCACACCAGCTGCAGGAGCGTGAACCGATGGACCTGAGTTACGGCCCGGAATACGAGGCGTTCCGCGATGAGCTGCGCGCGTTCATCGCCGAGAACCGCCACCGTGCCCCGGCCGCGCCCGGCGCGGCGCAGCGCGCCGGGGCGGACGCGGTCGCGTGGCAGCAGCTGCTGCTCGAACACGGCTACACCGCGCGCACCATTCCGCGCGAATATGGCGGCTTCGGCGCCGAACCCGACATCCTCACCTCGCGCATCATCGCCGAGGAGTTCGCCGCGGCGGGCGTGCCGGGCGGGCTGTCGAACCAGGGCATCTCGATGCTCGTTCCGACGCTGCTCGAGCTCGGCACG
>NZ_MKRR01000102.1:7600-7842 GCF_001897045.1 Sphingomonas sp. 66-10 | reverse complement strand
AGAAAGCCCCCGCCGATGCCGAAGAAGCCCGAGAACAGACCGGTGCCGAGGCCGTAGCCCAGCACCTTCGGCGCCTTTTCCCGGTTGCACTCCGCCCCCGGGTTGCCCGTGTCACCGCGCCCGCGCAGCATCAGGACGCCGACGACGACCATGACCAGTGCGAACAGGAACAGGAGCTTGCCGCCGTCGACGGCCTTGCCCGCGGTAGAGCCGAACAGGGCGCCGATGACGCCGGCGGTCGC
>NZ_MKRR01000102.1:2682-7586 GCF_001897045.1 Sphingomonas sp. 66-10 | reverse complement strand
AGCGCCATTTGACGTTATGCGCCCTTGCATGGCCGATCAGCCCCGTGGCGGCGTTAGCCGCGACGGCGAACGCGCTCGTGCCGATGGCGAGATGGGCGTCGGGCACGCGCACCAGATAGACCATGAGTGGGACGGCGAGGATCGAGCCGCCCCCGCCGACAAGCCCGAGGGTAAAGCCCACCAGGCTGCCGGATAACGCACCCAGCAGATACTGGATCGGTTCGAGGGTCATGCCGCTTTGCCGATCTTATGCGGAGCCGCCATCCATTCATGGCCTTTCAGCATGCCTTGCCAGTAAATCGGGGGCAGCATCCGCTCCTTCAGGAACCAGGCAGCGCGCGTCGGGCGCGTGCCGTTCAGCAGCCACGACGGAAAGCTGGGGAGCAGTTTTCCACCATAGCCGAACTCGGCGAGGACGATCTTGCCGCGCTCGACGGTGAGCGGGCACGACCCATAGCCGTCATAGTCGACAACAGGAGGCTTGCCTTCGAGTGCGGCGAGCGCGTTGACCGCCACCACGGGTGCCTGCTTGCGGGCTGCCGCAGCCGTCTTCGCATTGCTCGTCCCCGCAGCATCGCCCAAGGCAAAGACGTTGTCGTATCGCTTGTGGCGCAGCGTCGCCTCATCGACCTCGACGAAGCCGTTTGCCGCCGCGAGCGAACTTTTGGCAACGACGTCATGCGACACCTGCGGCGGCACGACGTGGAGCATGTCGAACCCGCGCTCGATCCGCTCGCTGACACCGTTCTGCTTGCGCTCGAAGGTGGCAATACGCCGATCGGCGTCGACCGCGACGAGGTTGGATTCGAGCTTGAGGTTGATCCTATACTTCTCGACATATTCCATCAGCGCAGGGACATAGGTCGCGACGCCGAACAGCGCCGCACCGGCGTTGTGAAATTCGACGTCGATCGCGGGGAGAACACCGCGTTCGCGCCAGATGTCGCAGGACAGGTACATCGCCTTTTGAGGCGCGCCGGCGCACTTGATCGGCATCGGCGGTTGCGAGAACAGCGCGCGTCCCCGCTGCAATTCCTGGACAAGCTGGTAGGTGTAGGGCGCCAGATCGTAGCGGTAGTTGGACGTGACCCCGTTGCGGCCCAACGCTTCGGTAAGCCCCGCGATCTTCTCCCACGCCAAACGCAGGCCGGGGGCGACGATCAGGACACGATAGGCGATCGTATCCCCGTCGCCCAGGGTGATCGCCTGACGCTCGGGGTCGATGGTGATCGCCGGCAGCCGGATCCATTCGACGCCCTTGGGCATGACATCGGCTTCGGCCTTGCGGGTCTGTTCGGGGGTGAAAACGCCTGCCCCGACTAACGTCCAACCGGGCTGGTAATAATGGTCCCGGGCCGCATCGACGACCGCGATCGACACCTTGGCGTTACGTTTCAGGATGCTGGCGGCGGTTGCGATGCCCGCAGCTCCGCCTCCGATGATGACGATGTCGTAGGTCATTTGCCGGTTCTTTCGGACCGGCGAGCGAGCGCCGGCTTCAGATCGGCCAGGTCGTACCCGGCTGCCTTGGCCTGACCGACGATCGTTTCGGGATCGGCATGACTCGCCTCCGCCAGCGCCCATAGGGTAGCCGCCCGCGTGCCGCTTCGGCAGAAGCCGAGCGTCGGTCCCGGCAGCGCAGTCAGCGCTTCCTTCATCCGGTCCGCATCGGCATCGGTCGCCTTGCCCGGCACGATCGGGACATGGGCGAACGCAAGGCCGTGTTCTTCGGCGATCCGGGCCATCTCGTGTGCGCTCGGCTGTCCCTGCTCCTCGCCATTTGGCCGGCTCGAAACGATCGAGCGAAACCCCGCCTGTGCGGCGGCAGCGACATCATCCCGGGTGAGCTGGGGAGCAGCCGAGAAGGACGGTGTGATCTTCTTGAAGGCCATGTAATGTCTCCTGTCCGGTCACGCCGAACGGCGTGGGATGAGTGCGAAGCGGTGGATGGCTGCGCCGAGCGCCATTGCAGCGGTGAAGAGCAGCGCGGGGGCAGGCTGGATCGCGAGCGCGGCGATGGCGGGGCCGGGGCACAGGCCGACAAGGCCCCAGCCTATGCCGAACAGGGCGGCACCGCCGAGGAGGCGCGCGTCGATCGGCGACGTGGCCGGCGTATGGAATTGCTCCGCGACGATCGGCGTAGAGCGTCCACGCACGATGAGCCAGGCTATCGCCATCGGCAGGATCGCTCCCGCCATGACGAATGCCAGGGTCGGGTCCCAGGCACCGGCGACGTCGAGAAACGCCCGTACCCGCGCAGGATCGATCATGCCGGACACGGCGAGGCCGGCGCCGAACAGCGTGCCGCTGACGAGCGAAAGAAGGCTCTGGCGCATCACGATACCACTCCCGCGAGACGCATGAGGGTCACGGTGGCGATGCCGGTCGCCATGAACGTGCCGGTCGCGACGATGGACCGCGGCGACAGGCGCGACAGGCCGCAGACGCCGTGACCGCTGGTGCACCCCGCGCCGAGCCGCGTCCCGATCCCGACGATCAGCCCGGCGACGGCGATCAGCCCGAGCGACGTCGGGAAGCGAGCTTCCACATTCACATTGGCTGCGGTCAGCGCCGCGCCCAGGGGCAGCCCCGCCGTGAAAAGCAAGGCCATCATCCAAGGCGCTCCCCCTTCAGAGAGAGCGAGGACACGCGCGAACATGCCGCTGACCCCGGCGATGCGGCCGTTGCCCAGCAACATGATCGCCGCAGCGAACCCGATCATCAGGCCGCCGATGAAGCCGGCAAGCGGCATGGCATGGGGAAATCCGGGCATCACAGCGTATCCAGTGGAATCTTGAGGTAGCGGGTGCCGTTGACTTCCGGCTCCGGCAGATGGCCGCCGCGCATATTGACCTGCACCGATGGCAGGATGAGCTTGGGCATCGACAAGGTGGCGTCCCGACTGGTGCGCATCGCGACGAAGTTGTCTTCGTCCACCCCCTCATGAACGTGGACGTTGCCGACGCGCTGCGCGCCCACGGTCGTCTCCCAGACATACCGGTCGCGCCCCGCAGCCTTGTAGTCGTGGCACAGGAACAGCCGCGTCTCGTCGGGCAACTGCATCAGTCGACGGATCGAGCGGAATAGCTGGCGCGCATCACCACCGGGGAAGTCTGCGCGTGCGGTGCCGTAGTCCGGCATGAACAGGGTATCGCCGGTGAAGACTGCGTCGCCGATGACATAGGCCATATCGGCGGGGGTGTGCCCCGGCACATGCAGCGCGATGGCCTCGATGTCGCCGATCGTAAAACGGTCGCCATCGTCGAACAGGTGGTCGAACTCGGAGCCGTCCCGTTCGAAGTCGGTGCCGGCGTTGAAAATCTTGCCGAAGACGTTCTGCACGCGAATGATGTCGCGGCCGATCGCGAGCTGACCGCCCAGCGCCTTTTGCAGATAGGGCGCCGCAGACAGGTGGTCGGCATGAGCATGGGTTTCGAGCAGCCAGTCGACCGAAAGGCCGTGCTCCCGCACATAAGCGATTACCGCATCCGCCGACGCCGTATTGGTGCGACCGGCCGCAGCGTCGAAGTTCAGGACACTGTCAACGATCGCCGCCTTTCGCGTGGCGGGGTCCCAGACGACGTAGGTCGCGGTGTTGGTCGGCTCGTCGAAGAACGAGTGAACGACCGGCGCTACCGCCGCCTTCGCACGTTCAATCTGCGCAACTGCCTCATTCAACGCCGATTCCACGATCGCCTCCAATTATTGATTTCATGGTTTATGTAGTTGTGTAATCCGCTTGCGTCAACGGGCTGCCCGTGCCATCTGAAAAGCATGGAAACGATGGATGCAGACGTACCGCGCTCGTTGCGCATCGGGGACGCGGCCCCGAATTTCACCGCCCGCACGACGCAGGGCGCGATGTCGCTCGATCAGTATCGTGGTCGTTGGGTCGTGTTCTTTTCGCACCCGGCTGATTTCACGCCGGTCTGCACCAGCGAGTTCGTGGCCCTGGCGAAGGCCGCACCGCAATTCGAGGAGCTCGACTGCGCCTTGCTCGGGCTGTCGGTTGACAGCCTGTATTCGCATGTCGCCTGGTTGCGCGCGATCAAGGATGTCTTCGGTGTAGAGGTGCCGTTCCCGGTCGTGGAAGACCCGTCGATGGCGGTGGGTTACGCCTATGGCATGCTTGACGAACAGGCCGGCGACGCCTCGGCCGTGCGCGCGACCTATTTCATCGATCCTGAGGGCATCATCCGTGCGCTCAACTGGTATCCGATGAACGTCGGGCGATCGGTCGACGAGATGCTCCGCACGGTGAGGGCATTGCAGCGATCGGCCGATGGGCAGGCCTATACGCCGGCCGACTGGCAGCCGGGTGACGACGTCCTGCTCCCGCCCGCCTTGCCGTGCAGCGCCGGTGCCGACTGGTTTCATCAGTTGAAGGCCGATCGATGACGGCGATCCATCAATCCCGCGCGATCGCCGATGCGGCGGTCGAAAAGCTGCGCGTGTTCGCTCAACCCCAGCGCCTCATGATCCTGTCCTATCTGCTGGGCGGTGAGCGGCAGGTTGCGGACATAGAGGCTGCGACCGGCGTGACCCAGCCGGCCCTCAGCCAGCAGCTTGCCGAGCTGCGCCGCGCCGAGCTGGTGAAGACGAGACGCGAGGCAAAGCAGGTCCATTACCGGCTCGCCGATGACGCAGCCGCAATGTGCGTGCGCACGCTCGAGGCGATATTCGGCGCCGATGATCTAGCCGTGCATGAGGCAGCGCCCGCTTCCCGACCGTCGCGAGCGCGCGGGGCGTCGGCTGCCACGCGGCCGCAAAATATAGGCGCAGCCGTATTTGCGAGGGTCGGATAATCATTCCGGTTTCGAAAGGACAAACCAGATGCGGCTTCCCGCTATCGCAGTTGCAGGATGCTTGGCCGTCATGAGCAGTGCCGGGTCAGCAGGCGTCAC
>NZ_MKRR01000102.1:0-2657 GCF_001897045.1 Sphingomonas sp. 66-10 | reverse complement strand
TGTGCTGTTCAGTGTGACGAAGGCGGCGTCATCTCCCGACAAGGTCAATCCCTCGCTGGAGAAGGTCGCACGCTTCCTGAACCTGCTCGGGGCGGACGGCGTGCGGCCGGCACAGGGAGATGTGATCGTGATCGTCCACGGGCCGGCGACACCGATTATTGCCGATGATGAGGCATATGCGACGAAAACCGGTGCCACGACGAACCCCAATCTTGCCTTGATAGCGGCGCTAAGGCGGGCAGGCGTGTCCGTTCGAGTGTGCAGCCAGGCTTTAGTCGGGAATGGGATCGCTCCGGTCACGGTCGATAAGGCTATCGAAGTCGATGTCTCGGCTCTCACCACAATGGCGACATTGCAGATACGTGGTTGGGCGCTGATCCCTGACTGATCGTACCGAACTTCCTGTTTTATCATTCCAGTCCGTAACGCGGCCGGTGTCACAACCGTCCGGTTGTGACACCTGCGTAGCACCCCAGCTTTTCCGCGGGTCTACAGGTGTCGGAACCCCGTGTCAGAATGGCAGGTTGGAAGCGACTATGCGCGATTATCCTGCGGTGATACCCAGGATGCCGCTCTGCTGCTCCACGCGGAGACCAATCCGCGGTGGGGTTCGGTCTGCCACGACCCGCAGGTAAAACATGTACGGTACTCAACTAGTCTTCTGCGGCTGAGCGGCCCTTGAGCGGTGGAGCGCGGTCACGCGCTTGACGTGGGCGATGCTGCACCCGGCGAGCTCCGCGGTCTTCGCGATGCTCATGCCCGCCTCGCGCAGACCTACGATGCGCCGGTGGTGGGCGAGGTCCGGCTTGCGGCCGGTGTACCGCCCCGCCCGCTTGGCAATCTCGATGCCCTCGCGTTGCCGCTCGCGCCGGGTCTCGTAGTCATCCCGCGCCGTCTGCAGCGCGACCCGCAGCAGCATGTCCTGCACCGCCTCCAGCACGATGCGCGCCACGCCTGCGCTATCAGCTACCAAGTCCGACAGGTCCACAATGCCCGGCACCGCCAGCCGAGCCCCCCTGCCCCGGATAGCATCCACCAGCAGTTCCGCTTCCTGCAGAGGCAGGCGGCTGATGCGGTCGATCTTCTCGGCCACCACCACCTCGCCCGGCTGCAGGTCCGCCACCATGCGCAGCAGCTCCGGCCGGTCCGGTCGCGCGCCCGACGCCTTCTCCCGGTATACGGCCGCGACATAAAAGCCGGCCGCCCGCGCACCAGCCACAATGCTCTCCTGCCGCGTCAGGTCCTGCTCGTCCGTGCTTACCCGCAAATACACCCGCGCCGCCCTAACCTCGCTGCCTGCCACCTGCTCATCACTCCTACTTGGCGTTGTTGGGTATACCCTTGTGAGCTGTCGGCTAGTTTGAGAACGATGGGACCTGCGGAGCCGCGAACGAATCGTGACCTGTTTTCCTCGGAACCTGAACAGCTCGATCGGCTGTTCAGGTGCGGATCAGCCCACGCCGTGAGTCGGGCCCCTGGCCGACTACCTCATTCGTGCTTTTGAGTGCGTTCGTTAGCCCAGAGGATCGCTCCCGCTTCAAGAACGATAAGCCGCGGTTTGGGAACTCGACGGGCGTTTCACCGAGCGGACCGGGAGGCAGCACACAGGGGGAGAGGCCCTGATGTGCCCCGTTGAGAGGAGCGGCACTTGACTTTAACCTCGCGACGCGCATATTGGCGTTATACCCGCTGGCAGGGTTCGCCTTGTCAGTTCAGGAGCCGCTGGGGCCTCGGCCTTCGGCGGCTTCTGCATATCTAGCCGGTGGGGATTGATGGCCGTTCAGCGTACCTATGTCTATGTCGACGGCTTTAACGTGTACTACCGAGCGCTTCGCGGCACTCCGCATAAGTGGCTGAACATCGAAGCGCTTGTGCAGGCGCTGCTCGGCCCCGACAATAGAATTGACATGATCCGGTACTTCACGGCGCCCGTCAGCGGGAAGCTGGATGCAGACCAACCGATCAGACAGGATCGCTATCTTCGAGCGCTGCGGACGCTGCCTAATCTTACCGTCCATTTGGGCAACTTCATAAGCAAGCCGAAGGTTCGCCCGCTTGAAACGCCGTTGGCGGACGGCACAACTCACGTTCGGGTCATCAACACGGAGGAAAAAGGCTCAGACGTGAATTTCGCGACCTATCTCGTCCATGACGCTTGGCAAAACCTGTACGACGTGGCGGTCGTGCTGACGCAGGATACCGACCTTTGCGAACCGCTGCGCATCGTCCGACGTGAGATCGGCAAGGAAATTGGGCTCGTCTGGCTCGACGGTTCCAAACCTGGGAAGATGGCGAACGATGCAAGCTTCGTTCGCCACATCACCCCTGCCCGCCTAGCCGCAGCGCAGTTCCCCAACCAGATGGTCGGCGCAAACGGAAAAACGATCAACAAACCTGCCGCGTGGTAGTAAGGCCAAGAAGGCTCGAAGAGCAAGGCGAGAGGCTTTGGCGACAATATAGATTATGTTAAGCATCTGAGCGTTATTTTCCGCGGGCTCCCGTCACTGCAGTGCCTCCGTCCAATCACTTCAGCCTGGAGCCACCGTCAGCATGCTCCTGTCGGGAAGGCTCTCAAGAAGGGTCCGCTTCGGCTCGGTTCGGACCGCTTACGACGCTATTCACGCCTGCAACGCCGGTCCGAGCTTCCCGCATGCCTG
>NZ_MKRR01000101.1:378-1253 GCF_001897045.1 Sphingomonas sp. 66-10 | reverse complement strand
CTCTGAATCACGTCTTCGTCTTCAATGCAAATTAATAGGTCCTGACCCTAGAGACCGACTCGAATTGCCTTTTTCAACCAAGTCAATTCATCGATAATTCCGCTCATTTTACCGTGCGAATTGATCGCAAAGTGCAACCCGACTCTGCATATTCGGGTTCCTCCCTTGCTATGACACACAAACATCATCTTGATCGTTCGGCGCTGACCGCGATTGCCGCGGTCCTTGCCTTCTCTGCAACCCCCTCGCTGGCGCAGGACACTGCCGTGCAGCCCAGCGCGCCTGCAACGGGTGACGTCTCTCCCTCGACGCCCCCTGCCGCAAGCCCGCCCGCTGTTGCTCCCACGACTGCTGATGCACCAGTGGCCCCCTCCACTGCTGCGCCTGCGCCAGCCAGCCCGGCGACCGCCGCAGCCCCTGTGACGCTGCCGCCGATCGACGCGACGCCGCCTGTTCCCCAGGCTGCACCGGTAACGTCGGCAGCACCGGCCCTGCCGCAAATCGCGACGACGCCTGCTCCGCAGACCGTGCAGTCGATCCCGGCCAATGCCGAGCCTGAACCGCAAGGTCCGGCTGAGCGTGCCGCTCCGGCGGCCGAACGTCGCGCGGCTCAAGCCGAGCGTGCGCCGGCAGCCCCTGTTGCTGAACCCCCAGTTGCTGAACAGCGTGCCGCTGCACCAGCAAAGCCTGCAACCAATGCTGCACCGGTCGAACCGGTGACGCCGCCGCCGGCTGAAGCCGTCGCGACGCCAGAACAGGCGCCGGCTCAGGCTGAAGCATCGGTCGATGACGGCAGCAATCCCGCCCTGTGGGCGCTGGGTGCAGGCGGTGTCCTTGCCGTCGCTGGCCTTGGCTTCATGATGCTGCGTTCGCGT
>NZ_MKRR01000101.1:0-263 GCF_001897045.1 Sphingomonas sp. 66-10 | reverse complement strand
CCGCACCGACGCTCGCCGCTGTTGCTGCGACACCCCGCGCCGCTACACCACGTCGCGCCGCGGTAACGACCGGCGAGGCAGGTTCGCTCGAGGCCATGGTTGCGGAAGCGCCGTCTGCCGCCAACCCGTTCCTCACGCGCCGCAATCGTATGCGTCGGGCCAAGTTCATCCTGGCCCATGGTGAGGCACCGGTCGCAACGACGGGCAACCGTCACTATCCGGAGCTCGCCGCCGCCAAGCAGGGTGTTGGCAATGCCGCCATC
>NZ_MKRR01000100.1:0-5776 GCF_001897045.1 Sphingomonas sp. 66-10 | reverse complement strand
AAACCGTGAGAACGCGATCGTGCCGGTCACCATGCTGGCGCTGCCCTCGATTTATACGCCGACGCGCTTGACCAAGGATATGCGATTAGACAACCGGCCGTCGCGGCTCGTCTGTCATGCCGTCCCGAATTCTCGTCTCTGGATCATCGCTGATTTGAGCCAGAGGCTGTTCAAGATGAGCCAAGTGACGGCGGCGGGCAGGTCGCGCGTTATGTCGCGCGGCACGGGCAGCCGCAGGGGCGGGTCGCGAAGGCGGTGCTCATCGCGTCGGTTCCGCCGCTGATGGTGAAAACCGACGCCAATCCGGATGGCGTGCCAATCGAGATATTCGACGATTTCCGCAAGCAGCTCGCCGCGGACCGTACGCAATTCTACCTCGATGTGCCGTCAGGCCCGTTCTACGGCTTCAACCGGCTGCTGACCAAATCGTCGGACGCGATCATCCAGAATTGGTGGCGGCAGGGCATGATGGGCGGCGCCAACGCGCATTATGAAGGGATCAAGGCCTTTTCGGAAACCGATCAGACCGCCGATCTGCAGGCGATCACCGTGCCGGTGCTGGTCATCCAGGGCGACGACGACCAGGTCGTCCCTTACAAGAACGCCGCGCTCAAGCAGGACGAATTACTGCGGGACAGCACCCTGAAGATCTATTCCGGTGCGCCGCACGGGATGCATACCACCCACGCCCAGGAGGTGAATGCCGACATCCTCGCGTTCATCCGACAGTAACGGCCATGTTGCGCCCGTCGCCGTGGTTAGGATCGACCGGCGATCCGCCCGGTAAAGGAGGGGGCAATTCTCAACGTCATGGGAAGCGCACGCGTCGCTCCCATCAGCGCCAGAGGCCTCTTGCGACGCAAAGCCTCCAGCGTGGCGGCCGCGACGGCCTCGGGGGCGACCTTGCGCGCAGCGCTATGCGTCGTCGCAGGCGTGTCAACGGTCGGCGGCAATACTTCGAGCACCTGCGTCGCGCTTCCATCGAGCTGCCTGCGCAACCCTTCGGCAAAACCGTGCAGACCCGCTTTTGCGGCGCCATAGGTCGGCGCCCGTTTGGGCGACACGAGTGCGAACCCGGACGTCACGAAGATGATGGCCGAGAGCGGGCCATATAGCGCGAGCGCCGCGGCAGTCAGTTTGATCGGCGCCACGAAGTTGAGCGCGAATTCGTCCTCAAGCGCCGCCGGTCCCGGAGGCGCGGCGACGAAATCGCGCTCGACCAGTCTGCCGGCGTTATTCACCAGGATATCCAGCCCGCCGAAGGCGTCGCCGATCTGGTCGAGCATCCGCGCCTGCGCAGCGGTGTCGGTGACGTCGGCTTTGATCGCGAGAGCATCCGGTCTTGCTGACGAAAATTCGCGCAGCGCATCGTCCGAGCGCGCGCAGACCGCCACCCGCGCATCGACGGCGCGGAAGGCGTCGGCCAAGGCCAATCCGATCCCGGAGGTCCCGCCGGTGATCAGGACACGCTTGCCGCTGAATTCACTCATATTCGGATGTCCTCTCGGGCTGCGGCGACAGGATCGGCAAGCGCGGCCGGGTGGAGGCGGGTCGCCTCTTCCCATGCGGCGCGCAGATCACGGGGATCGCCGGTGCCGAATACATAACGGTCGGGGCGGACGAGCACGGCGTCGGATTGGCGATCGTCGAGCCAGCGTTCGATCGCCGGGGCAAACGGCCGGATAGGCGCGGCGGCGAGCATGTCGCGGGAAAGTAGCCAGCATCCGGCGCCCAGCACGTCGTCGAGGCGGGTTCCGTCAGGCGCGACCGGCTGCGGGAAATAGCTGCCCGCCGCGTTGCTTTCCGCGATGATCAAGCCTTCCATGATCGTCGGATAGCCGGACGGTCGGTTGGGCTGCTTGCCCAGGATACGCGCGATCCCGATCTTGAGGTCGCGTGCCAGCGCCGCCCACCGGTTGGTCGTGCACACCATCCGGCCCATCATGATCGCCATATCGATCGTCGCACGCAGATTGCGCGCGCGCTCGGGCTGATAGCTGTCGAGCAACGCGTCGGGCGCGCCGTCCTTGACCACCGCCGCGAGCTTCCATGCGAGATTGGCGGCGTCGCGAAGGCCCGAGCACATGCCTTGTCCGGCAAAGGGGGGCGTCTGATGCGCGGCGTCGCCCGCGAGCAGCACGTTCCCGGCGCGCCACCGGTCGGCGATCCGCGCCCGGAATGTGTAGACCGCCTTGCGTTCGATCCGCACCGCGCCTTTCACGTCCCACGGGTCGAGCAATGTCGCGACGAAGGCGTCGTCGCTGACCTGTTCCGCGGTCTCGCCCTTGAGGATCATGAATTCCCAGCGGTGACGGCCCTCGCCCATCAGGACACAGGTGGTCGGCCGCTTCGGATCGCAGATCTGCAGGTTCGCCGCCGGCAGTCTCGTTTCGTCATCGACCAGGACGTCGACGACGAGCCATGGTTCTTCGAACTGGAGATCGTCGAACGCGATGCCGGCGGCGGTACGCACCGGCGATCGCGCGCCGTCCGCGCCGATCAGGAATCGGCTGCGGATGGTCTTCGGCCCCTCGGGCGTCCCAATCCGGGTCGTCACGCCGTCGCCGTCGTCGACGAACGAGCCGACCTCCCAGCCGTGGCAAAGTACCGCATCCGGATATCGTTGCAGCGAACGGCGCAGTGCCGCTTCCACCGAGGGCTGGTGGATCATGTTCGCGCCGGGCCATCCGCCGGGGCCGATCCGATCCGATCCATCGAAGCGGAGCAGGAGCTTGCTCCGGCTGTTGAGGAAATCGTAGCGCGCGACGCGCCGGCTGGTCGCGAAAACGTCTTCGGCCGCGCCCGCCTCCTGCAGGATGCGCATTCCTTCGTGGTCGATATGCGCCGCGCGCGGCAGCGGATAGGGGGCCGCTTCCTTTTCGGCGACGATGACCTTGAGGCCGCGGCGCGCCAGCAGAATGGCGAGCGTCAGCCCGGTCGGCCCGCCGCCGGCGATCAGGACGTCGCAATCCGGTTCCACGGGCTCAGCCCTCTGCAATCATGGTTGCTTCGATATGGCCGAGGCCGTCGATCTCGCAGCGCACGACATCGCCAGCCTTGAGGAATTGGCGCGGGTCCATCGCCGCGCCGACCCCGCCTGGCGTTCCGGTGAAGATGCAGTCGCCGGGCTCGAGCGTCATGGCCGTGGAGAGGTGCTCGACCTGTTGCCAGATGTCGAAGACGAGGTGGCACGTATTCGACTCCTGCCGCTTCTCGCCATTGACGAAGCAACGCAAATCGAGCGCGTGGGGATCGGCCACCTCGTCGGCAGTCACGATCCACGGCCCCATCGGGGCATGGGTGTCGAAGCTCTTGCCCAGCGACCATTGCGGGCCAGCGTGCTGCCACAGGCGTTCGGTGACGTCGTTGCCCACACAATAACCGAAGAGCGCCGCCGGGGCGTCGGCGGCGGCGATATGCTTGCCGCCCTTGCCGACGATCGCCACCAGCTCGACCTCATAATCGTTGGTCATCGTGCCGCGCGCGATCTCGATATCGTCGAAGGGGCCGTTGACGCTGGTCTGTGCCTTGGTGAACCAGACCTGCCGCTGCGGCGTCTCCATCTTCGATTCCGCGATGTGATCGGCATAGTTGAGCCCGATCGCCCAGATCTTCCCGGGGCGTTGGATCGGCGCCTCCAGCTTGACCGACGCGAGCGGCACGCCGCCGCCGGCCGTGGCCTTGGCCTCCAGCGCCGGCTTGTGGCGATCCCAGTCACGGATCAGGTCGATCATCGTGCCGTCGATGCCGGTGGCGACGATGCTGTCGCCGACCACGATCCCCGTCTGCGTGCGACCATCGGCTGTATAAGTGGCGAGTTTCATGCGGCATTTTCCTTGGACTTGCGGCGGAACAGGGACTTCACCCGGATCTGCGCCGCGGTGACGAAGGCGATGAGGCCCGGGGGCGGGGGGCGTTTGCCGGCAAACAGCGGATGCGGCGCGCCCCATTGCACGTTGAGCAAAGCGCTCATCGGCTGCTTCTGCGGCGGATCGGCAGCGGTGAAGAGATCGCCGTCGGTCCAATGCTCGAGCTCGTTACCGAACGGGTCCTTCCAATAGTCGAACACCTGGCTGCCCATGATGTGCCGGCCCACGCCCCAGGCCTGGTTGCGCTTCTTCGACCTGAGATATTGGTGGCCGAGCATCAGGTCGTCGAAGTTCGCGACCTCAAATGCCGCGTGGAGCAGGCCGAGCTCGCCGGGAAGCTGCGCGAGGAATAAAGTGTGGTGATCGGCCGGCTTGTCGCCCCGGTCGCAGCGCATGAAGGCGCCGAGCGGCACCCCTTCGGCGGCCTCGACCTCGTCTGACGTCAGGAAGCCGAACCGCTCCTTGTACCAGCGCTCCGAGGTGCGGAAGTCGCGGACCTTGAGCACCGCATGGCCGATGCGGCGCACATGCGCGGGCGCCGCTTCGAGCCGCACCGTCGACCGAAAGCGCGGCTTCGAGGCGGCGCTGTTCCGCGCCGGCTCGGCCGGCAGATCGGCCGGCGCAACCTTGTTCTGCCCTGCGACCACCTCGACGCGATAGCCGTCCGGATCGGTCAGCCGCACGACCTTGCCGCCACCCGGCTCGTCGAGATCGGCGACCTCGACCCCTTCGAATGCGGCGAGGGTTTCGAGATCGGCGACGGTTTCGGCCCTGAGCCCGACCGCGAGGAACCTGGCCTCGCCAGCTTCGGTCGCGTGGACGAATGGCCGTCCATCGCCGCCTTTGCCGTAAAGCCGGCCGCCGGCCTCGAAGACGCTCAGCCCGAAATCCTCGAGGAACGCGCGCATGGCCGTCAGGTCCGGCGCGGCGAAGCGGACGTGGGCGATGTCCTCGATCTTGATGACTGACACGGCTCGACTCGCGAGATAGTTGACTATTTGGTCATTTAACTTGCAATTGACCGGATAGTCAAGTAGGAGAAGCGCATGCTCGACCAGCCCGAATTGTCGCCCCGTGCCGCGCGGACCCGCGCCGCCCTCGTTGCGGCCGGATTCGACCTGCTCGCCGCAAAGCCGATCGACGCTATTCCGATCGACGAGGTGGTGGCGACGGCGGGGGTCGCGAAAGGAAGCTTCTTCAACCATTTCGCCGACAAGCAGGCGTTTGCGGCGGCGCTCGCCACCGAAGTTCGGCTCGAGCTGGAAGGGCAGGTCGGCCGCGCCAACGACGGCATAGTCGATCCGATCGAGCGTATCGCCGGCGGGATGCGGGTCTGCGCGACCTTCGCCATCGACAATCCCAAGCGCACCGCGGTGCTGCTACGCAGCGCGGGGAGCGTGACCGACCGCAAACACCCGCTCAACAAGGGCGTCGCCGACGATTTCGACGAGGCCGCAACGCTGGGGCTCATCGGGGCCGCGGCCAGGGGGAGCGGCGTCCTTTACTGGCTCGGCCTCTGCCAGGCGCTCATGGCGCATCTGGTGGAACCGAAGCGCGACCCCGCCGAGGCGCAAGCGCGCATCACGGAAATGCTGGTGCTTGGTCTGACCGGTCTCGGAATCGACAGGCACCGGGCGGAAGCGGTGGCAGCACGGTGCGGGCACTGCTCGCGTCGGTGAAATCGTTCGAGGCGGGCGAGCCGGTCCGCGCGATGAACAACCTGCTGCGCGGGCTGTCATCGCTGCCGGTCACCGTCACCGCGGGCGTTTGATGGAGCCCGTTGCCAAATGGCCGCCGGTCGAGCAGGACAATGAATTCCACCACAAATGCGATGCGGCTTCCGCATTGGACCGCTGCTTTCGGTTCCCGCTGCGAATGGCAGGCTGGCGCCCCGCACCGGATAAACA
>NZ_MKRR01000099.1:5189-7698 GCF_001897045.1 Sphingomonas sp. 66-10 | reverse complement strand
ATCCCCGACGACCCGACGAAGTGCCCAATACCGAGGATGAAGGCCCGATCGTCTCGGACAAGGCCGAGTGGATGGCGCTCAAGCCGATGAACTGCCCGGCGCACATCCTGATCTTCAAGCAGGGGATCAAATCCTACCGCGATCTGCCGCTGCGCCTGTACGAGAACGGCTGCTGCCACCGCAACGAGCCGCACGGCGCGCTCCACGGGCTGATGCGCGTGCGCCAGTTCACCCAGGACGACGCGCATATCTTCTGCCGCGAGGACCAGATCGTCGACGAGGTGCGCGCCTTCTGCAACCTCGCCGATCGCATCTACAAGGATTTCGGTTTCACTTATTCGATCAAGCTCGCGCTGCGCCCCGACAAGAGGTTCGGCACCGACGAGATGTGGGATCAGGCCGAGAACGAGCTGCGCGACGCGGTCGCCGCCGCGGGGCTCAACACCGCCGAATATGGCTGGGAGGAATTGCCCGGCGAGGGCGCTTTCTATGCGCCCAAGCTCGAATGGCACCTGACCGACGCGATCGGGCGGACGTGGCAGGTCGGCACGATCCAGTCGGACCGCGTGCTCCCCGAACGGCTCGACGCGAGCTATATCGCGGAGGACGGCCAGCGCCACCGCCCGGTGATGCTCCACCGCGCAATCTTCGGCTCGTACGAGCGGTTCATCGGCATCCTCGTCGAGCATTTCGCGGGCAAATTGCCGGCCTGGCTCGCCCCGGTGCAAGCGGTGGTCGCGACGATCGTGTCCGATGCCGACGATTATGCCGAGCAGGTCGCCGCCGAGCTGCGCAAGGCCGGGCTGCGCGTCGAGACCGATCTGCGCAACGAGAAGATCAATTATAAGGTGCGCGAGCACAGCCTGGCCAAGGTTCCCAACCTGCTCGTCGTCGGCAAGCGCGAGGCGGACGAAGGCACCGTTGCGCTGCGCCCGCTCGGCGAAGGCGCGAAACAGGAGGTGCTGACGCTCGCCGCGGCGATCGAGCGGCTGCGCGACGAGGTGCTGCCGCCCGACCTGGGCTGAAGCACCGCGGACCAAATCAGGATCGCCTAGCCCCGTTCGCGCTGAGCCTGTCGAAGGGCGTCCCGCCGCCCCAGAATTGGGGCCGCCCTTCGACAAGCTCAGCGCGAACGGGGCAGGTCTTGCTCGGAATGCGTAGGGCAGTCGCATTGTCATTCTGTGACCAAAACGACGCAGCCACTGTAATAAAATGTGTCGGAGATGATCGGGTGGTGACACGCACCCCGATCACCGCATAACCTGTCCGAAGCGGCCATATAATTTGTTCAGAGCCGCAAACCGGGAGATGGATTATGCGCAGTGCTGTTCTGCCGCGTCTTTTGCCGTGCGCGGCGCTCTTGGCCTCGACCCCCGCCCTCGCCCAGCAACAGCCCAATCCGGCGGCCGCGCCGCGCGCGAGCGACAATCCCGGCGACATCATCGTCACCGCGACGCGCCGCGCCGAGGCGCTGTCCAACGTGCCGATCGCGATCTCCGCGGTGTCGGGCGAGACGCTCCAGAATACCGGCGCGACCGATGTGCGCGCGCTCAACCAGGTCGCCCCGTCGCTGCTCGTCTCGGGCGCGACGAGCGAGGTCAATTTCACCGCGCGCATCCGCGGGATCGGCACGGTGGGCGAGAATCCGGGGCTCGAAAGCTCGGTCGGGCTGTTCATCGACGGCGTCTATCGCAGCCGCACCGGGGTCGGGCTGTCCGAACTCGGCGATATCGAACGGATCGAGGTGCTGCGCGGGCCGCAGGGCACGCTGTTCGGGCGAAACTCCACCGCGGGGCTGATCAATATCGTCACCAAGGGGCCGGAGCTCGACGGTTTCCACGCCAAGGGCGCGGTGAGCTACGGCAATTACGATTATTGGCGGGTCGACGGCGCGCTCAACGCGCCGCTGTCGAGCAACGCCGCGGTCCGGCTCGACGGGGTATGGCAGAAGCGCGATGGCTATCTCAAGGCGCTCACCCCCGGCGAACCCGATATCAACGACCGCGATCGCTGGCTCGCGCGCGGCCAGTTCCTGTTCGAGCCGTCGACCGATCTCAAGATCCGGCTGATCGGCGATTATTCGAAGCGCAACGAGAATTGCTGCGGCGGCGTGCTGCTCGGCCCGACGCGCAATCTGACGCGGCAGCCCAACGGATCGGTCGCGGTCTCGCCCAATAGCTTGCTGCCCTTGCTCCAGGCGCTCGGCGCGAGTTACCCGGCGATCCCCGGCGGCGAGCGTTTCGTCTACGGCGTGCCCAATTCGCCCGGGGTGCCCTATACCTCGAAAAGCGAGGATTGGGGGCTTTCGGGCGAGATCAACTACAAGCTCGGCAGCGTCAACCTGACCTCGATCACCGCCTATCGCGATTACAAGAACAAGCAGGGGCAGGACGGCGATTTCAACGCGCTCGATATCCTCAACCGGCAGAATCTCGATCGCCGCTTCCGGCTGTTCAGCCAGGAATTGCGGCTGCAGGGCGAGGCGTTCGACGGCCGGCTCAACTGGCTG
>NZ_MKRR01000099.1:0-5178 GCF_001897045.1 Sphingomonas sp. 66-10 | reverse complement strand
GATGTCTCCGACGACATCAAATATGGCAAGGATTACGAGCGCTACGCCAATTGCCTGCTGATGGCGCAGGCGCTGCCGAGCGCGCTGCTGCCGAGCAACCAATATTGCGTCAACGTGCCCGTGGTGCAGCGGACGATCGCCGCGCTGCCGCCCGGCACCGCCCGCTCGACCTTGCAGGCGCTGATCGCCAATCCGGCGCGCCCCGGCTTCGGCAGCCTCGCTGCGGTGCTCGGCCAGCCCAATATCGCGATCAACGGCACCGGCAGCAACGGCTCCGATTTCCGCCAGAACAGCTCGAACTATGCGATCTTCACCCACAATACCTTCGATGTGGTGCCCGACAAACTGATGCTGACGATCGGCGCGCGCTACACCTGGGAGCGCAAGAAGCTGCAAGGCGTGGCGATGCAGAACGACACGCTCTGCCCGCTGATCGTCAATTCGCCGTTCCAGTCGCTCGCCGCCTTGCCCTGCGTGATCAACGGCACCGCGCCGAGCATCGCGGCGGGGTCGCCCGGCACGCGCTTCAGCGACGGCGAATGGACTGGCACCGCGGTCTTGTCGTTCAAGCCGGTCGACGCGCTGATGATCTACGCCTCGGCATCGAAGGGCTATAAGGCGGGCGGGTTCAACCTCGATTATTCAGCGCTCGATCGCACCTGCAACACCGCGTTCGATGCCGCCTGCGCGGCGCGGCTGGCGCTGCCGGCCAATATGCCGGGCAACGGCCGCCCCGAGGCCGCCGATCTCGCCTTCGCCAGCGAGAAGGTCAACGCTTATGAAATCGGCCTCAAATGGAAAGGGCCCGGGGTCGATATCAACCTCGCCGGCTTCTACCAGGAATATAGCGACTATCAGCTCAACACCTATAATGGCGTGAACTTCGAGGTCACCAACATCCAGTCGTGCCGCGATAGTCTGCAGGGCGCGGATCGCGATGCCTCGGCGCTGACCGGCGGCTGTTCGCCCGATCGGCTGCGCCCCGGCGTGATCTCCAAGGGGTTCGAGATCGAGGCGTTCCTGCGCCCGATCCGGCAGGTCTCGGTCAATATGGCGCTGACCTATACCGACGCCAAATATCGCGACAATCTGGTCGGCACCGGCGGGCGCCCGCTGTCGCCGGTGCTGTTCCAGCTCCCCGGCAACAGCGTGTCGAACGCGCCGCGCTACACCGTCACCACCGGGGTGAGCTGGTCTCCGCAGGTCAGCGACAAGCTTTCCGCGCTCTTCTACCTCGACGCGCGGCTGCAGAGCGACACCAACACCGGCTCCGATCTCGATCTCGAAAAGGTGCAGGACGCCTTCGTCGTGGTGAACGGCCGCATCGGCCTCTACGGCCCCGACAAGAAATGGGGCGTGGAGTTCTGGGCGCAGAACATCTTCAACCAGCGCTATTTCCAGATCGGCGCCGACATGCCGCTGCAAGGCAGCGGGACGTGGCGCTCGGTCGCCGCACCGGCGTCGAGCGGCTTCGCGGGCTCAGCCAACCAATTGTTCGTCGGATTCCCCGGCGAACCGCGCATGTACGGCGTCACCTTGCGCGGCGCGTTCTGACCGCCATTGCGCCGAGGACACGGCCGTCGCGACAAATATCGCGGCGGCCGTTTCGCATCTTTCGGTTTGGCCCGGGAAGCCTTATATCGCGCGCGATGAATCAGCAGGAGAAGTACCTATCCGTCCGCCCATGATGCGCCGCCCGATGCAGGCGCCGCCGATGAATGGCCCCCGTTTCAACGAGTGGATTCAAAGCCCCAAGGTCCGTGTGATCGACCATGAGGGCGAGAATCTCGGCGTGATGTACACGCGCGAGGCGATCGAACAGGCCCGCGAGGTCGGCCTCGACCTGGTCGAGGTGTCGCCCAACGCCGATCCGCCCGTGGCCAAGTTCCTCGATGTCGGCAAATATAAATACGAGGCGCAGAAAAAGGCGAACGCCGCCCGCAAGTCTCAGAAGACGCAGGAGATCAAGGAGATCAAAATGCGTCCGAACATCGACGACCACGATTACGACACCAAGATGAAGAAGGTCGTCGAGTTCATCGAGGAGGGCGATAAGGTCAAGGTGACGATGCGCTTCCGCGGGCGCGAGCTGAGCCACGGCCAGCTCGGCATGGCGGTGCTCCAGCGCGTCGCCGAAGCGGTTGCAGAAATCGCCAAGGTCGAAGCCTATCCGCGCATGGAAGGCCGCCAGATGCTGATGGTGCTGGCGCCGAAGTAAGGCCCGGTTCGGCAATCCCCAAGAATTGCCGAATCCCATTCACCACGCCCACGTCATTCCCGCGAAGGCGGGAATCCATTAGCGCCGCGGTTCCGATTCTATCGAGAGGCCAGCGACAATGGATTCCCGCCTTCGCGGGAACGATGGAGGGCCGCTAGGCCGCCAGTTCCGCCGTCACCCCCGCCGCCGCATCGAGCAGCCGTTTCTCCAGCGCCTTGACCCGCGCGCCGGCGGTGATCTTGTCCCCGGTCAGATCGGTCAGGTAGAAAGTATCCACCGCGCGCTCGCCATAAGTCGCGACATGCGCCGAATGGATCGTCACCTTCGACTGGAACAACGCATGCGCAAGCTGGTTGAGCAGCGCCGGCCGATCGCGCGCATTGATCTCCACCACGGTGAAGCGGTTGGAAGCGTGATTGTCGACCAGCACATTGGGCACGATGCGGAAGGCGTCGGCGCGGACGCGCGGCGGCGCCTTGGCCTTCAGCCGGTCGATCAATTTGCCGCGATTGGCCAAAGCATCCTCGATCGCGGTGCGTAGCCGGTTGAGCTGCCCCGCCTCCTCGAACGGCCGCCCGAGCGGATCCTGGACGAGGAAATTGTCGAGCGCCATCCCGTCGCGCGTGGTGTGGATCCGCGCGTCGATGATATTGCCCCCGGCGAGGTGGATCGCCCCCGCGATGCGATAGAAGATCCCCGGGTGATCGGCGGCATAGACCGTCACCAATGTCGCATCGCGCCCCGGATAGATTTGCGCGTCGATCGCGAGCTGCGCATCGCCCGCCGCGGTGATGAAGCGCGCATTATACGCCAGCACATCCTCGGGCTCCGCGATCCAATAAGGCTCGGGCAGCCGCCGGGCATAAGCGCGCAGCGCCTTTTCGTCCCACCCCAGGCTCCGTGCGAGATTGGCCTGTTTCTGCTCGAGCCGCTCGCTGCGCCCGCGCTGCTTGTGGCCGAGCCGCAGCACTTCCTCCGCCGCCTCGTAGAGATCGGTGAGCAATTGCCGCTTCCACCCGTTCCAGGTCCCCGGCCCGACCGCGCGGATATCGACCACGGTGAGCGCGAGCAGCATGCGGAGCCGCTCGGGCGACTGCACGACGGCGGTGAAATCGAGGATCGTCTTGAAATCCGAAAGGTCGCGCTTGAACGCGGTCGCCGACATCAGCAGGTGGTAACGCACCAGCCACGCCACCGTCTCGGTCTCCGCCGGGGTCAGCCCGAAGCGCGGGCACAGCCGCTCGGCCACCTGCGCGCCGAGCACCGAATGATCGCCCCCGCGCCCCTTGGCGATATCGTGCAGCAATACCGCAGCATAAAGCGCGCGACGCGACACGATCTGGCGGAAGATCGCGGTCGAGAGCGGATGCTCGTCGGAAAATTCGCCATGCTCGATCTGGCTCAGCAAGCCGATCGCGCGGATCGTATGCTCGTCGACGGTATAATGGTGGTACATGTCGAACTGCATCTGCGCCACGACGCGCCCGAAATCGGGGACGAAACGGCCGAACACCCCCGCCTCGTTCATCCAGCGCAGCACCAGTTCGGGGTCGCGCGGGCTCGCCAGCACGTCGAGGAACAAGGCGTTGGCGCGCGGGTCGTCACGGATGTCGTCGACCAATTTGGCGTCGCGGTTCGCCGCGCGCATCGCCAGCGGGTGGATTTCCAGCCGGTGCAGATCGGCGAGCTGGAAAATCTCGATCAGCCGCACCGGATCCTCGGCGAAGAAATCGTCGCGCGGCAGCGCCAGCCGCCCGCGATCGAGCACGAAGCCGCCCAGCTTGCGCGGTCGCCGGCGGATCGTCGGCAACCCGAAGCGGCGCCCGCGCGCGGCGAATTGCTCGTCGAGATGCGCGATGAACACCCCGGTCAGCGTCCCCACCGTCTTCGCCTGCAGGAAATAATATTGCATGAAGCGCTCGACCCCCGAGCGCCCCGGCCGTTCGGAAAAGCGCATCCGCTCGGCGATCTCGCGCTGGACGTCGAAGGTCAGCCGGTCCTCGGCGCGCCCGGTGATGAGATGCAGGTGGCAGCGCACCGCCCACAGGAAATTGTCGGCGCGGTGGAACTGGCGATATTCGGCCGCGGTGAGCAGCCCCTTGCCTACCAGCTCGGCGGCGCGATCGACGTCGTAGATATATTTGCCGATCCAGAACAAGGCATGGAGATCGCGCATCCCCCCCTTGCCCTCTTTGACGTTGGGCTCGACGACATAGCGCGAATCGCCCATCTTGATGTGGCGCTGGTCGCGCTCGGCAAGCTTGTCGGCGATGAACTGGCGCTCGGTGCCGCGCTGCACCTCGGCCTTGAAGCGCAGCGCCGCTTCGTCGGCGAGCGCCTCGTCGCCCCATACGTAGCGCGCCTCGAGCAAGGCAGTGCGGATCGTCACGTCGCTCTTCGCCTGGCGCACCATTTCGTCGAGCGAGCGGCTCGAATGCCCGACCTTCAGCCCGAGATCCCACAAGGCATAGAGCATCGATTCGATCACCTGCTCGGCCCAGGGGGTCTGCTTCCACGGGGTGAGGAAGGCGATGTCGACATCCGAATGCGGCGCCATCTCGCCGCGCCCGTAGCCGCCGACCGCGAGTATCGCGAGCCGCTCGGCCGCGGTGGGGTTGCTCAGCGGATAGAGCCGCTGGGTCACCGCGTCGAACAGCACGCGGATCAATTGGTCGATCAGGAACGCCTGGCCGTTCGCCGCCTCCAGCCCGCGCGTCGGACGCTCGGCGAGCCGCTGCGCGATCTCCGCCCGGCCCGCGTCGAGCGCGAGCTTGAGCTCGGCGGTCACCGCACGGCGCAAGGTCCCTGGATCGGCGATGTCGAGCGCGGCAACGCGATCGGACAAGGCACGCCGGTCGATGATCGCGCGGCGGTGCGGCAGGTTATCGAAACGGCTCGACATATCGCGCCGGGTTACAGGAAAGCGCGGGGATGGTCGAACCTTCCTTCGTCATTCGCGC
>NZ_MKRR01000098.1:160092-165946 GCF_001897045.1 Sphingomonas sp. 66-10 | reverse complement strand
AGTCGTATGCTCAGTCATATGGCTCACTCTTATCTAAGAGCGAGACCCTGTCAGGTCATTTCGGGGGCCAACTCACGATGGCAGCTTCCGCACCGCTGGCAAGATCGAGGTCGGCGATCGGATCGCGACGGCAGACGGCACCGCGACGGTGGAATGGACGGCTGTCATCGATAAGAGCGTTGACGTTTATAGCATCGCCGTTGAGCCCCATCCGACATATATCGCAGACGGGAACCGGGTTCACAATGAGGCGCTGTGCAATCCCGAGCAGACGCAGGTCCAGCTCGCGCCCAATCGCAATGCCGTTCTGCAACAGAATCTGGATGGTAGTTTCACCGTCTCGGTCGTCACCGACCAGGGACGAGAAGTCGAGCGCTACGATGTGACGTCTGAGGCGGCGATCAAGCGCGTGTGGTCCGAGTACAGTGATTTCACCGGAATCGAAGAGCCAGACAGCAACGGCATCCGTCGCAGCCGCTTGTCCGGTGCCGCGCAGGCTGTGGTCTGGAAGGGCGAGATTGCGAAGGGCAAACGAATCGACACGGCGGGTGCGCTTGGCGCGTCATTTGGCTCGACACTTGGCAATATCCTCGGCCAAAGCGCGGCCGGGAAAATCGTTCTTAGCGGCGCGCTTGCGACCGTTCTCGAGAATATCTTCGAAGTAATCGCTAATGGCGGGGGCGGGACGCTACCGTTGACGAGAAAAGAGGTTCTGGCAAATATCGAAACCGAATTCGCCGGGAATATCATAGGGGCGGCATCATCGTATCTGATCGCATCTTTAATCAACGAAATAGGGATCGACGGCATCCCTGGACAAGTGCTTCAGACCGGCCTCAATAACGTTATATCGACGGTTTCACAAAATCTGCTCAAAGGGGCGACAAATCCCTTTGAGGGGATAGGTGGTGGCCTCGCCAATGCCGGAGCGGCGTTCCTCGGCACGAAACTCGCGAGTGAGCTTGTCCGCTTTGACACGATAGGTGGTCAGATTGGGAGTTCGCTGGGAAGCTCGGCCGGTTCGATTCTTGGGGTAGCGTCCGTCGTCGGGACCGGATTCGAAGCAACTTTGCTAGGCGTAAAGCTGGGCGCCTGGGCCGGACCTGTAGGTGCACTCGCAGGCGCCTTTCTCGGATTTATCGTCGGCGGGCTTATCGGCTCGGTATTTGGCGGAACGCCGCGATCCGGCGCTGATGTCATCTGGGACCCCGAGACGCAGTCGTTCGATGTGGCTAATTCCTATAGCCGAAAAGGCGGATCGCGGGACGCAGCGATCAGTGTCGCGAGCTCGGTTGCGGCGACATTCAATTCGGTGTTGGCGACGATCGGAGGGCGCCTGGCTACACCGGAGAAGGTGCAGGCCGGAAATTACGGTATGCGCAAATCCGAGTTCGTTTATCGACCTTGGTCGACGCGCGACGATTCCGCGATTACAAGGCGATATTCTGGTCAGAAAGGTGCAGAAAAGCTCATTGCCTACGGCGCCTATAACGGACTGACGGATCCGGATTTCCAGATCCTCGGCGGAAGCGTCATTCTGAAAAGGGCATTTTACAACGGCCTTAAACTGTCCGGTATCGACCGTGAGAATTTTGATTCCAATATTGTATTTGGAAATCTCGCCGCCGGCGCGCGTTACGAGCAGTTTTTAGCGGCGTCTTCGTCGGTGCTTGCCCTGATCGCGTCCGAGCCGACGACGAAATTTGCAGCAGAATGGGCGATCGTGTTCGCTCGGGCCAACGAGCTGGGGCTGAACCAGCGCGCCGCATCCGACTGGTTCGGAGGTTTCGGTTATTTCCTTGAGCAATTGGGCGCCACTGCAGCGGAGCTCTCGGTCGATTTCGGGATCGAGTCTTCAATCGGTTTGCCATATAGGCGCTTCCGAGCGGGCGCTTACGAGGTCGAGGACACGATCGATATAACGAACCAGACCGAAATTGCTGGTTCTGCGAACAATGATTTGATCGATCTGCACGGCAACATGGTGCAGGGTCAACGGGGAGCGCGTAATAGCGGTAACGGCACGTCCGAAGCGCCGCTGTTCTCGGTAAGGGCTGACCCTAACAGCGCCGGCCAGTTCCAGTTGGTGCAGCAGACGGCGACCAACAAAGAAGCAATAGAATATTATTACCCCGAACTGGCGGCAATCGATGGTGGTGGACTTATATCGACCGCGGTCAATGCGACGGTGCGGGTAGAAGATGGGAATGATAGCCAGCGTCTTGAATATGATTATTCTCACTATGGTATGGCAAGTACTTATATTAGATATAAAATTATAGATGAAGATGATAATGATGGATTTGTAATTTCTAATGTGAGCTGGGAATCGGATTCTTTGGGAAGTTGGGATGTATCTGTTAGGTATATCGGCAACGGAAAAATGGATTTAAACATATACGACAGATATTATAATTCTCACTACGGATCATCTGGAACGATTTATTGGACGATCACAGACCGGAACGGTTATGGAACCTCTACTAAATTCAGTGAGTTTGTCTATGTTGAAGGATGGCCCTGGGATCAGCCATTGCCCCCGGTGGTGCTCGATCTCGACGGCGACGGTATCGAACTAGTCTCACTTCAGGAATCCGATGTCTATTTCGACATGAACGGCGACGGCGCCGAGGATCGGACCGGCTGGGTTGCCGCCGACGATGGCTTCCTGGTGCTCGACCGGGACGGCAGCGGTGCGATTGATCGTTACAACGAACTGAGTTTCGCAGCGGATTATGCCGGCGCGGTGTCCGATCTCGAAGGGCTGCGTGCCTACGACAGCAACGGCAACGATTATTTCGATGCCGGCGACGCCGAATTCGCCCGGTTCCAGATCTGGCAGGATCGCAATCAGGACGGCATCAGCCAGGCCGACGAACTGAGCACGCTGGCCGAGAGCCGGATCAGCGCGATTCGCCTGTCGCTCGACAAGACCGGCGCGCCGGTCGACGGCGCGACCGACAATGTGTTTTACGCTTATTCCAGCTTCGTCCGGACGAACGGCACCGGCGGGGATGTCGGCGATGTGTTCCTCGCTTATGAAGATGCCGCTTCAGTGGCTGATGAAGAGCCCGTTTTCTACGCGCAAGACGCCATGATCGCCGATGACGAAGATTCGGCACGCGACACTCCGAAGATCAGATTCTCCGGCCTTGCGGATGGGGAATCGCCCGATCGGCCGGCGACCGCGGACGAGTCATCGGCCGACGAAACCGTCGAAGCGTCGATGACCGCAACCGAGGCGCCGCCGCAGTCGCGGGCGTCAGCGGCCCCGTCACCCCGCACCTTCGCGGCAACGCCCGAAGACCAGGGCATTGCCGTGAAGAAGACGCCCGCGGCGGTTTACGCCGACGCCGCTCCCGCGGAGGCGGGCGATGCTCGGCCGGCGGAGGCCGCGCGGTTGGTCGCGGGCTGGCAGCCGTTGGGCGAAGCCTGGTCCGCCGACCAACCCGAGCGCGTCGCCGCCGGTGACGATCGCGATCCGCTGGCTAAGGCGATTGCGATCCTCGGCGATGCGGCCCCGATCTCGCTCAACGCCGCAGATCGCGCGTCGCTCATTGGCGGCG
This sequence comes from Sphingomonas sp. 66-10, assembly GCF_001897045.1. Lineage (NCBI taxonomy): Bacteria > Pseudomonadati > Pseudomonadota > Alphaproteobacteria > Sphingomonadales > Sphingomonadaceae > Sphingomonas > Sphingomonas sp. 66-10. The sequence continues at coordinate 162,380 of NZ_MKRR01000098.1, read as the reverse complement.
AAACCGGCCAGCGCGGCGCCGGGGTTGCGCAGGGCGCGGCGCCCGATGCGCTCAATCGGCTGCTCGTCGCGATGGCGGGGTTCCACGCCGGCGAGGGCGTCGGCGCGATCACACAGCCGCCGCTTCCCGTCGCCGACGAAATCGCCCAGCTTGCACCGGCGCTCTAGGAGAATCGATTTGGAAACGAATGTTGGCCCGCGCTCGGTTGCGGAAGCGCTGGGGCAGATCACCTGGTTGCTGACGCAATCGCCGGTGCATAAACACCTCAAGCTTGCCGATCTCGAATGGTCGATCATGCCGGCGCTGCTGCACGAGCAATTTCGGATATTCCGTTTCGGGCCCTTGCCTGGCCTCGACGGGATCGATCCGGAGAATTTCCTTCCGGGGGTGACGCGTGAAGGGTTGGAGCAGATGCCGCTCGGGGTCGCGCTTTGGGGATGGCTGTCCGAGGGCGCCGAGCAAAAGGTGGAGCAGGGCGAACGCCTCGACCCCGCCGAATGGAAATCCGGCGATCGGCTATGGCTGCTCGAATTGATCGTGCCGTTCAGCACCGTGGAGAACCGTCTTGCAGAGGTCATGATGGCCGATCTGATCGCGGGCCCCTTCGCGGGCCAATCGTTCAGCCTCCACCGTACCGATCCGACGACAGGCCGGAAGGACAAGGTGACCTTCGGGCGGCAGGGTGCATCAGCCAGCCAAACCTGAGCAGAACATGTGGCTTTTATCCAAGCGACGGGATTACAGCAATCTCGTCGCTTGGGGCGATGCGTACCGGCTTGCGCGCAAGATCGAGTCCATTGAGCCTATATCGCAGAAAGAATTGCAGCGAAGCCACGCGCGCCTGCTCGCTGGTGTCGAACGAGACCGCTCAGTCGCGCACTCATCGATGCATTAGATGTCGACCGTTGGCGAAGCGTGACGCCGTCCAGTGCAGGTCCCGCGGCCATCGAGTTGGGTCTGAGCCGAAGCCTGATGTGCAACAATGTCGATGGCCAAGCTTGATGAAAGCCGAAACGTCAGTGCCGCAGTGCCGCAAGAAGCTTCACATTGCGCCCGCAAACACCATTTCATCCCACGCAATCTCGATGGACAGCTGGCACTTGTGATGGTATGGAAATCGGATCGGAAGAGAATACCGGTGTTAAATCAATACCTTGCCGCGATAACTGGATGCCCGTAGGGGTCACCATATCGCGGTTTATCCGCGGGCGGCGCGCGAAATGCTCCTCGGAGAAAGCGCCATTCTGAAGCAAAGCGCATTGCACTGGTGACAGCGGCCCGCCCGAGCGGATAGGCGCGCGCGATGCATGCGGGGTTCCTCAATCGCTATCGCCTGATCGTGTTGATCCTCGTCGCGATCGCCGCGCGCGGGCTGACCTTCGGCAACCCCGTCGTTCATGCCGACGAGGAATTCTATTACGTCACTGCGCACGAGATGTGGCGCGGCGCGCTCCCCTTCATCGATATCTGGGACAGGAAGCCGATTGGGCTATTTCTGCTCTACCTCCCCGCCGCCCGCCTCCCGCTGCCGTGGGGGATATTCGCCTATCAGGCGATGGCGACCGCCGCGCTCGTCCTCACCGCGCTAATCGTCGCGCGACTGGCGGCGCGCGCGGGTTGGGGGGCGGGGGCGATGGCGGCAGCGATCGGCTATATTTTGTGGCCCGATCTGATCAACGGCGTCGGGGGGCAATCGCCGATCTTCTACAATCTGCCGATGGCCGCGGCGGGGCTGCTGATCGTTTCGGGCGAGAATGGCGGGGGCCTTCCCCACCGGCGGGGCGTCGCGGCGATGGCGCTGGTGGGGATCGCGCTCCAGATCAAATATTCGGCGGTGTTCGAGGGCGTTTACTTCGGGCTGTGGCTGATGTGGCGCGAGTGGCACGCGCATCGCCGGCTTCCCGCCACTTTGGCCTATGGTGCGATGCTGGCGGCGATCGCGCTCGTCCCGACCGCGATGGCGTGGGGCTTCTATGCCGCGATCGGCCAGTCCGATGCGTTCCTGTTCGCCAATTTCCTGTCGATCGAGCATCGCAACGCCAATCCGCTGCCGGAGATGCTGGGCAATATCGGGACGCTTGTGCTGCTGCTCGGGCCGTTGGTGGCGATGGCGTTCGCCGCGCGGCGACAGGAAGCGGTGGGTGGGAGCGGGGCCGCGCGCCGGTTCCTGTTTGGCTGGCTCGGGGCCGCGCTGGCCGGGCTGGCGCTGTTCGGCACCTGGTTCGATCATTACGGGCTGCCGGTGCTCGTCCCCGGCTGCGCCTGTGCGGCCGGGTTCTTCGGTGCGC
>NZ_MKRR01000098.1:112507-160065 GCF_001897045.1 Sphingomonas sp. 66-10 | reverse complement strand
TGCGACGCAATTCGCGGCGCTGGCGCAGGCGGTGGGGCGCGGGCCGGGCTGCCTATACGTCTATTCGGGGACGACGATGCTCTATGCCGCGACCGAGCGATGCCGCCTGTCGCGCTATATCGTCCCGGCGCACCTCAACCGGGCGCGCGAGAATGGCGCGACCGGCGCGGACCAGGCGGGGGAAGTGCGTCGCATCCTCGCTGCGCGCCCGGCGGTGGTGGTGATGCGCCCACCGTTCAACGGCGAGCGGCCCGAGATACGTGCGCTGGTCTCCGCCGCGGTGACGCGCGATTATCGTCTCGCCGATCGCTTGCCGATGGGGGACGAAACCATATCGGTCTATAAGCTGAGGCGGTGACGCGCGCCCAAAGTGGGGCGTTGGCGGGTGGCGCGGTATCCGGATGCGCCCTATCGTGAACCCGACCACAGGAAGCTGCCAATCACGGTCGAGCGCGCGTCCCACGGCGCCTCCCGCCGATGAGCCAGCGCAAGGACGGGATCGCATATGGACGGCAAGATCGCGCTGATCGAAGCGGGCGGCACCAAATTCATCGTCGGCGTCGGGGATTCGTCGCGCCAGATCCGCGCGCGGACCCGGATCGACACGACGCGCCCCGAAGAGACGATCCCCGCCGCGATCGACTGGCTCCGCGCGCACGGCGATGATTATGCCGCGGTCGGCATCGCGAGCTTCGGTCCGCTCGATCTCGATCCCGCTTCGCCCGACTGGGGGCATGTCACGCGCACCGCCAAGCCGCATTGGAGCGGGGCGGATATCGCCGGGCCGTTCGCGCGCGCCTTCGGCTGCCCGGTCGCGATCGATACCGACGTCAACGGCGCGGCGCTGGCCGAATGGCTGTGGGGCGCGGGGGCCGGGACCAATTCGACGCTCTATCTGACGGTCGGCACCGGGATCGGCGGCGGCGCGGTCTTGGGCGGGCATGTGATCCGCGGGCTCAGCCACCCCGAGATGGGGCATATCAGCATGCCGCGTCACCCGGACGATGCCGGGTTCACGGGGTCCTGCCCGTTCCATGGCGATTGCCTCGAAGGCCTCGCCGCGGGGCCGGCGATCGCCGCGCGCTGGGGAGCGTCGCTCTCCGATCTTGCGCCGGATCACCCGGCGCATCGCATCATCGCTTGGTATCTCGCGCAGGCAATCCGAAGCTTTCAGGCGATACTGCAGCCGGCGCGGATCATTCTCGGCGGCGGGGTGATGCAGACGCCGGGGCTGCTCGATCAGGTTCGCATTGCGGCCCGGGATGCCGGTGGCGGCTATTTTCCGGGGGAGGTGAGCGAGATCGTTACGCCTCCGGCGCTGGGCGGCGATGCCGGGTTGCTCGGTGCGCTCGCGCTGGCGCTCGGCCGGGAGCGCACGATCGGGTGAAGGGCGGCCGCGGGCGGCCGCGCGCTTCACTCGGCTCGTTCGGTCAAACGAAGCGAACGGACACCCGCGGACGGCGTCGCATTGCCGCGCCGACCGCGCCGAAGCCGAAGATCATCATCGCCCAGGTCGACGGTTCGGGGACCGACGCCAGATAATTGCGCATGATTTGCGCCGTGGACATGCTCCAGCCCGGGTTTTGCAAGACGTCTACGGCGACATCCCAGCCGATCGCATCGAACACAGCCAGGTCGTTCGCGGTCCAGACCCCGATCTGGCAATAATTGGCGGTCGGGTCCATCCCGCCGATTTGCGGTTCCAGTTCCTGGCCGCACATCGTGGAGCTGCCACGGATTCGTTCGGCGTCGCGCCAGTGCGAGGGTTGTCTGCCATCATCGCCCGGGGTGAAATAGGAATTGCCGAACAGCGGGTTCGCGCCGCCGTCGATCGAAAAATATGGCTTGCCGCCCCAGGTTATGTCCCACTCGCCGTCCTTATAGCGGAACATGTCAGCGTTGCTCGGGCGCGAATCGAGTGTGTTGCCATCCCTGACCCCGCTGGAGAATCCTAGCCCGTGCCCCAGTTCCTGAAGGACAACATTAAGAAAATCGAGCGCAACTCCCTGAATGCCGTCGCGGGTATCGTAATCATATTGATAACCGACGTTGTAGCTAGTGTAGGAATCAGCGCCGATGAGCGCCGTAATGAAGTCCGGGCCCTTATAGATGCCGAGTGCCTTCTGAACGGCCGGAGAAATTCCTACGGTACTGCTGGAGAAATTCGCTAGATTGGCGATAGCGACCGAATCAAGCGAGGTCTTTGCGTCGGCGATGATCGCAGCACGCCAATCGGTCTGCTTGGTGCTGATCGGAGAGGTCAATGCCAAACCCAGCGCACCGCTGGTGCTGCCGTTGACGACATTGACCTTCAAGTCGACGGTAATGTCATCCTTAAAGATTGATTCAAAGAACCACTTGGCGGCCTTGAAGTTAACATCATAAACGCTGCCGGGCGTAATCGTTCCTCCAGCGTCGATAATGTTGATAATAACCGCATCGGCACTGGTGGTGGAACCAAGCGCCAGCGCTGCGGCGGTGGCATATGCAAACGATCGACCCTTGTTCATCGAAACTCCCCTTTTGTTCAATCGCTATGGCCGCGCTGAATTATCCGGGCGGCAGATCGAATGTTGACGCGGTACTCAACTGCAGCATTGGGGAGCTTCATCGTATGGATCGTCGATTTTACATCCAGTAAAAAAATCGTAAATAAAAGCGAGGAGTAACAATCTATTACATTTTTAAAGTACACGAGAATATAATATTGCTGTTCAACAACTTGATGATTAACTTGCGGCCAAGTTCATGATATATATTACGGCTTGATCCATTTTGGTTCATTGGGCATCATGGAAGATAATGCCCAGCGTGTGCCGATTCCCGCTATGCAGGCGGCTCACACCGTGACGCATGTTGACGCGATAGCTGCCCCTGGCGCCTCTTACGGGGCGGTGGTGGACTGCGAAGGCGACGGCGTCGCCGTGCTGCAGCGAAACGACGTCGACCCGGCTCTGCATTCGCGGGCGCTGTTCGGTGAGGACGAATTCGCCGCCGGTGAAATCCTCGCCGGGTACGGAGAGCAAGATCGCGATCTGGATCGGAAAGACCAGCCCGCCGTAAAGATCCTGATGCAGGCAATTATAGTCGCCGGGTCCATATTGCAGCAGCAGCGGCGTCGGGCGGGTCTGGCCAGCGGCATGGCAGCGCGCGATATAATCGGCGTGATCGGCGGGGTAGGTCTGATCGATGCCCATTCGCTCGTTCCAGCGATTGGCGAGATCGGCGAACTGTGGGTAGATCGCTGTCCTCAACGCTTCGATCGGGGCGGGTAGCGGGTAGCTGAAATAACGATACTCCCCTCTGCCGAACCCATGCCGGGCCATGACAACCCGGCTGCGAAAGCGGCAGTCGTCGGAATAAAGTGCTGCGATCGTGCGGCATTCTTCCGGGGATAGCAATTGCGGCAGGATCGCGCTGCCCGTGTCGTCGACTTGGTGTGTGATCGCCGGCCAATCATAGGACAGGACCCGCGCCGCTGGGGATGAAAGCGGTGCGTCGGGAAGCGGGGCGGACAAAATTCGGGGCATAGTTTTCGCTGGTCCGATCGAGGGTGTTGCAGCGGTTGTGGCGCGCGTCGCGATCGGATGCGCCCCGTTCCTTGTTCTCAAATTCGGTCGCCGGCCGCGCTGATCGTTTCGGATCGCGGCTGCTCCACATCTCTGGCAGTGGCTATTGTGATGAAGCCAACATTAGCATAGCGTTTCGAGACTACATCGGGGATGCAATGTTCGCTCAACTGCTGACGCCGGACTATGCCCCGTTCGCGATCGCGTTCGTCGTCATGATCGGCATCGGGCTGATCGAGGCGATCGGGCTCGGTTTCGGGCATCTCGATCTCCACGGCGGAATCGATGCCGATGCGGACGGTGGATTGCTCGGCTGGCTCGGGCTGGGCCGCGAATTGCCGATCCTCATCTGGCTGACGTCATTGCTCGGCTGCTTTGCGCTCGTCGGCCTCGCGATCCAGCAGGTCGCCAGCGCCTTCACTGGTGCGCCGCTGCATTGGGGGCTGGCCGTCGGCAGCGCAGCCGTCGTCGGCAGCATGCTCAACACATTGGCGGCGAACGGGCTGGCGCGGATCATGCCGGGTTTTGAGACCTCCGCGATCACCACCGACGAATTGCTGCGCCGCCGCGGCACGATCCTCGAGGGCGCGGCGCGCCGCGGCAGCCCGGCGCGTGCCAAGGTCGTCGACCAGCATGGCCAGGCGCATTTCATCATGGTCGAGCCGCATCAGGACGAGGGCAGCATTGCCCAGGGCGAAACCGTGCTGCTCGTCCGGCGTGAGGGGAATATGTTTTTCGCGGTTCCCGATCGGGACCCGCTGCTCCGCTCAATCTGATTTGAGCAGCGCGTAACACCGGGGGAGTTTCATGCCTGAGTCACTGATCAACATTCTGATTTACGCCGCGATCGTCCTGTTCTCGCTGATCGTGATCGGGATCATCCTGACCCGGCTCTATCGCCGCGCGACCAAGGACGTGGCGCTGATCCGCACCGGTTTCGGTGGCGAGAAGGTAGTGCTCAACGGCGGCGTCATGGTCGTCCCCGTGCTGCACGAGTTGATGCAGGTGCGGCTGACGACGGTGAAGCTGGAGGTCTCGCGGCTCAACAAGGATGCGCTGATCACGCTCGACAAATTGCGCGTCGACGTGATCGGGCTGTTCCATATCAAGGTGAAGCCGGACATGCAGTCGATCGCCGCGGCGGCGCAGACGCTGGGCGATTCGGTCAACAATCCCGATGCGGTAAAGTCGCTGCTCGACGGCAAGCTGGTCTCCGCGTTGCGCTCGGTGGCGGCGACGATGACGATGGAGCATCTCCACGCCAATCGCGCCGATTTCATCCAGAAGGTGCAGGAAGCGCTGATGACCGATCTGGATATGAATGGCTTCCAGCTCGAATCGGTCAGCATCACTCATTTCGACCAGACTGCGTTCGAGCATTTCAACGAAAACAATGCGTTCGACGCCGAGGGCCTTACCGTGCTGACCCGCACGATCGAGGAGCGCAAGAAGGTCCGCAACGATATCGTCGCGACCAACCGGGTCGAGATCGAGCAGCGCAACCTCGAGGCGAACAAACAGTCGCTCGAGATCGCGCAAGCGGCGGAGCAGGCGCGGCTGACGCAGGAACAGACACTTGCCGCGCTGCGCGCCGAACAATCGACCGCGATCGCCACCGCCGAGGCCGAGCAGACTCGCGTTGCCGAGATCGCGCGGATCACCGCGATGCAGGCGCAGACCGTGGCGCAGACCGAGGCGGACAAGGTCACCCAGACCGCGAACATCAGTCGCGACGGCGCGATCCAGACCGCGACGATCGAGCGCGATCGCAACATCGAGCTCGCGCGCATCACCACTGCGGTGCAGACCGCGCAAAAGTCCGAGGAGGAATCGAAGGCGATCGCCGCGGCCAATGAGGCGCGCGCGCTTGCGGTTCGCGCGGAGGAAAGCGTCGCCACCGCCAAGGCGACCGAAATCGCCAACCGCAACAAGAACGTCGCGGTGATCGCCGCGACCCAGCGTGCGCAGGAGGAAGCGGTCGGGATCACCGTCGCCGCCGGCGCCGAAAAGGAAGCGGCCGAGGCGCGCGCGATCGCGCTCAAGACCGAGGCGACCGCCGAATCCGAGGCCGAGAAGGTCCGTGCCGAGGGGCGCGAGGCAGCGTTCAAGGTCGATGCGGCGGGGCAGGCGCTGCTCAACGAGGCGATCAACCTGCGCAGCGACGCGCAGACCGCGTTGCTGATCCGCCAGGCGATGCTCGAGGCGCTGCCGGGGATCATCGCTGCGGCGAGCAAGCCGATGGAGAATATCGACAAAATCAGCATCGTCGACGCGCGCGGGCTGCACGGCGAGGGTGCGAGCGACGGTGAGGGAGCCAACGGCCAGGCCAATCTGGCCGACGCGGCGGTGGCGGCGGCGATGCGCTATCGCGTCGGCGGGCCGCTGATCGATGCGCTGATGAGCGAACTCGGCATGAGCGGCACGTCGCTCAACGGGATGCTTGCCGGCGCGACCGCAGCGACCGGTGCCGGCGCGAACGGCGCGGTGCCGGCGACGGTGCGCGAGGGCGATACGCCGCGGTGAGAAGGCAGACGATGCCGGCGGCGATCACGCTGCCGGCATCGTCCGAAATTTCGTGCGCTGAATCGGAGCGCCGGCGCGCTACGCGCGCGTCAGCCTCGTCATCAGTACCTCGCGGCGCAGCGTGAACCCGAGCGCCTCATAGAGCGCGATCGCCCCGGTGTTCGCGGCATAGGCGTGGAGGAACGGCGTCTCGCCGCGGCCGAGAATGCGTGTCGCGACGTGCCGCATCAGTGCGCCGGCATAGCCGCGGCCGCGATGATCCGGGTGAGTGCAAACGCCGCTCACCTCGGTGAAGCCGTCGGGCTTCATCCGCTCGCCGGCCATCGCGATCAATTCGCCGTCGATCTTCACCCCGACGAAATCGCCGAGCTGGTGAGTGCGCGCGAAGAACGGGCCGGGTTCAGTGAGCGCGGTGAGCGCGCGCATCGCGGGCGCGTCGGCCTCGCTCAACGGGACGATCGCGAAATCGACGCGCGGCCCCGGCGTCAGTTGCGGCGCGACCATCTGGACGCCGAGATCCTGCGACACGACCGCCACGCCCGGAATCCGGGCGGGCGGATCGGCTTCGAGCAGCGCGACATCGCCCTGTTCCGCGATCAGGTCGACAAGCCCCGCGAGGCTGGCATCCGATTGGTCCGCGACCGCCGCAAAGACGCCGTAAGCGAGATCGTACCGCCGCGCGCCGCCGCGGACGATCGCAAAGGGCGAATGGCGGCCATTGAGCGCGGACCAAGCGCAGCGATCGAGCGGATGCGGGGCTGTCATGCCACTGTCGTAGCGTTGTTCACGACGGTTGGTCGAGATCGCAATATCAGGTTGCCGGAGCTTAACTTGCCGACGCTCGCGCGATCGTGTGCCCGACGAAGCCCGACGGTTTCATCTTGCGCTCGTCGTCCGACGGCGGCGTGGCAAAGATGCCCCACCGGGCAAGCCGGTCGCCCAGCGAAATGCTCGAGGTGAGCGAGATCAGCCAGGGGGACGCGAGCAGCCCCGCGATCACCGGCGACAGCCAAAGCCCAAGAACCGGATCGAACACCCCCACGACGATGAACGCTGCGGCAAGCGCCAAATGTTCGCGCACCTTGGGCAATACCTCGCGCAACGGGATGCCGGCGGTTTCGCGGCTCTGCACCGACCAGTTCGACGGAATGCCGAGCAACAGCCCGATCATCGCCTTGGTCTGGGTCACCATCGTCACCGGCGCGAGCAGGATCGCGAGCAGGATTTCGAGAACCGCCGATTTGGCGACCGCCGCCGCGCCGCCGAAGCTGCGCCGCCGCTCGCGATCCGCCAGCACCCAGATGACCCCCAGCGCCTTGAGCCCGAACAGGCAGAGCAAGGTCACCACGAGCACCGCCGCGGGCGGCCCCTCGACGATCGCGTCATGCACGCCGAGCAATCGTTGCGCGATCTCGGCGAGGATCAGCAGCAGCCACGCGGGCGAGGTGAGATAGGCGGACGCACCGATCAGCAGATGCAAGCGGCTCGTCCAGTGGAATCCAGCCGAATCGAGCAGCCGCAGGTGCTGGAGATTGCCCTGCGCCCAGCGGCGATCGCGAATCGCGTGGTCGATGATCGTCGGGGGGAATTCCTCATAGCTGCCGTTGATCATCACCATATGCACCGACCAGCCACGCCGGCGCAGCAGCGCCGCCTCGACCATATCGTGGCTCTGGATCAGCCCACCGAACGGCGGCGCACCGGGAAGATCGGGCAGCCCGCAGCATTCGGCGAAGGCACGGGTGCGGATGATCGCATTATGCCCCCAGAAATTAGCCTCGGAGCCCGACCACCACACCAGCCCGGCCGAGGAGATCGGGCCATAGGCACAGGTCGCGAACTGCATCCAGCGCTGGAACAGAGTGCGCGCATTGATGATCATCGGCACGGTCTGCAACAGCCCGACGGTCGGCTTGCTTTCCATGATCGCAGCCATGCCCAGCATCGCGCTGCCGCTCATCAGGCTGTCGGCATCGAGCACGATCATCTGCTCATAGGCGCCGCCGAACCGGCGCACCCATTCGGCGACGTTGCCCGGCTTCTTGCCGACATTTTGGATGCGCCGACGATAATAGACCGGGATCGGCGCGGTCGGGGCGAGTTTCGCCCAGGTGGCCTCCTCCAGCTTGCCGTGCAACTCGCTCGAATCGCTGAGGATGAAGAAATCGAAGAAGGTCGCGCCGCCGGCATCGGCGACCGATTGCGTCATCGCGGCGACCCGGCCGAAGGTGGCCTCGATGCTCTCGTTATGCACCGGCATCAGGATCGCGGTGCGGTGGCGCAACGTGCCGGCCGGCCGCGGAATCGGCGCGAAGCCGGGGTGGTCCCCGGTGATCAGGTTGATGAACCCGACCAGCCCGCTGACGAAGCCGAACGCGATCCAACTCACCAGCGGCAGGAACAGCGCGAGCAACAGCACATCGAGCACGCCGATGCCGTCCTCGCTGAGCGCGACGCGCATCCCGGTGGAGGCATACATGCCAAGCACCGCGGTCGCGACGATCAGCAGCAGGCGCTTGGCGAGCAGCCCCGGCGGGACGGTGCGCGTCTCGATCGTGCCGGGGGGATTACCGTGGAAGCGTTGCTCGGGCATCGCGAGCGGCGCCTCCGGGGGGAGGGGGGCGGGACGCATCATGACGATAAAGGCTCGATCAGGGTTTCGGAGAGGGCGGAGTTGTTGTGGCGGAGGAATAGCCGAAGATCTTTCGGATTGCTCGCGTCGGTGCGGATATCGAGGGTGACGCGCCAGCGGCCGCTCTGGCGCGCAAGCGGATAAGCGGCCACCGCCAGCAGCGCCGGCTTGGCGACGTTGACGACCGCCTCGACCCCGCTCTGGCGATCGAGCCCGGCCAGCGCCTTGCCCTCGAAATCGACGACATATTTGCGCGCGCCGGGGATCGTGTCGCCGCCGGGAATGCCCGCCGCGCCGCTCCAATTATCCACCACGCGCGCGGCATTGCCGTCGAACGGATCCTGCGACATCCAGCGCAGCCGATAGGCGAAATCGCGGCGCTCGCCGGCGCGGGCCGGCTGGTCGCTGTGCCAGAAGGCGACGATATTGTCGTTGGTCTCGCTGTCGGTCGGCATCTCGTACAGCAGTACCGAGCCTTTCCCCCAATCCCCGACCGGCTCGATCCACAGGCTCGGGCGGCGGTCGTAGAAGGCGCCGTCGTCCTGATAATCGGCGAAACGCTGGTCGCGCTGGATCAGGCCGAAGCCTTTGACGCCGTCGGCGCGGAAGCTGACGGTGCGCGGGTGCGGCGGATTGGCGAGCGGGCGCCAGATGCGCTCGCCGCTGCCGGACCAGATCGCCAGCCCGTCCGAATCGTGGATTTCGGGCCGCCAGTCGGTCGCGACGCGGCGATCGTTCTGATCGTACCAGAACATGCTCGTCGCGGGCGCGATCCCCAGCCGGCGGATGTCGCGCCGGAAGAACAGCGACGATCGCACCGCCTGGGTGACGCCCTCCGGCGTCAGCGCGCAATCGAACGCGAAGGCGCCGGTCACGCTCGCCCCGTCGAGCAGCGCGTGGACCCGCAGCCGCCCGGGCGAGGCGGCCTCGATCCAGAATTCGGTGAAAGACGGGAATTCCTCCGGGCCGTCGAGCCCGGTATCGACCGCAATGCCGCGCGCCGAAAGGCCATATTGGTCCTGCGGCCCCACCGCGCGGAAATAGGAGGCGCCGAGAAAGGCGAGCCAGTCGCCGGCCAGATTGGGGTTGAGCACGCGAAAGCCCGCCGGATCGGTCGCGTTGTTACCGGCGAACAGCCCATTTGCCGCGAGCAGCGGGCGTGCCATCCCGCCTTCGACGAGGTTGAGCGCGACCGCCTCGCGCGCGAGATGCGTCACCGGCATCAGCCGCACGAACCCCGCCAGCCGTTCCGCCGCGCCATAAGCGCGTTGCGTCGCGGCGTCGAAATTGGGCGCGAAATCGGGCGCGTGCGGGCGCGGGACATAGCGGCGCCCGGCGAGCGCCTGCGCGCGTGCGACCAGCACGTCCCACGAAAAGGGCGTCGCCGGCCCGAATTTGGGCGGGCGACCGGCCGCCGCGGCGCTTTGCGCAGCGACCATTGCGCCGGCCAGAAGCGCGAGGCTGGACCGCCGTGAAATGCCTGTCGTGCTGTTCAAATCCGTACCGCTATTAGTCAGATGTAATTCCTCTTACGGCAAGCGCGCGCAAAAACGCCGCAGCCTCTAACGGCTTACGGCGTATCCCGACCGGCTCAGCGCAGCCCGGTGATGACGCGCATGCCGGGTTTCAGCATGTCCGACGCCACCTCGCTGTTGCGCCCGTCGCTGCCGCCGCGGGTGACGGGGACGCGTTGCGGCGTGCCGTCGCTGCCGGTGACATAGACGGCCTCGCCGCGCACCACGCCCGGTGGGCGCGCGGCATCGCTCGCCCGCCCGAAGCGCAATGCGCTGTCCGGCACGACCAGTGCATCGCGGTGCATCCCGAGATCGATCTGCACCGTGACGGCGGTTCCAACCCGCAACGCGCCACCCGGGTTCCCCAGCTCGAGCGCGATGCCGACCGGGGTGCTGTCGACGGATATGGGGGCCGATGCGCTGCGTGCCAATGCCGGCGGCGCGGCGGTTTCGGTCAGCCGGAGGATCGGCGCGGAAACCGCTTTCCCCGGCGCGACGGTGACGATCGCGCGTACCGCGCGCGCGGCGCGCAGCCGCTGCGCCTGGGCGCGATCGGTGGCGATATCGAGGCGCAGCCGGGTATAGGGCTCGGCGATCGCGAACAGATGCTGCCCGGGATTGGCGCCGACGCGCTGGCCGATCGCGACGAAGCGTCGCGAGACCACCCCGGCGACGGGGGCGCGGATATCCGCCGAGGCGAGTTGCGCCTCCCGTTCGCTCAGCGCGGTGCGCGCGGCGGCGAGTTCCACCTGCGCGGTATCGACCGCATCGGCGGCGCGTCGCGCGGCATCCTGCGCGGCGGTCATTTCGCGATCGGATGGGACACTGCCGCCCGAGCGCCGGCGCACGCGTTGATAAAGCCCCAGCCGCGCGTCGACATCCGCTTTCGTCGCCTGCGCCTTGGCCAGCGCCGCCTGCCGCGTGTCGAGCAGTTCCCGCGCTGCGGCGATCGCTTCCCGCAGCGGCGCCGGATCGAGCCGGGCGAGGATATCACCCGCGTTCACCGGCTGGTTGTCCGCGACCGGGATCGCGCGGATCACGCCTTCCTGCCCGGCATCGACGAGATGCACCGCGACGGGTTGCAGCCGCCCGCTGCCGAACAGTTTCAGCGGGATGTCGACGCGCGTGACCGGCTCAGAGGCATATTCGGTCGCCAGCCCGCCGCTCACGAACCGGCCGACGAGAACGATCAGCACGACCCCGGCGAGCCCGATCGAAAGCCACCTTATCCACCAGCCCCACGACCCGCCGGGCTTGGTGCCGAGGAACTCGTCGACCGATGTGCCGGCGGGCGGATCGGGGCTGTCAGGGGCGTCGGTCATTCGCCCCCGGCTCCCAGCTTCCGCCCAGCGCCGTGAACAGGTCGATCAGCGCGGCGGCGCGATCCGCTGCCGCGCCGACCCGCTCGTCGCGCACCCCGAGCAAGGCACGCTCGGCACTCTGCAGCGCGACATGATCGGTCAGCCCCTCGCGATATTGCTTCCGCGCAAGGACGGCGAGCTGCTCGGCTTCGTCGACCGCCTTTTCCAGCGCGGCTTCGCGCGCCTTGGCGGCGGCGAACGCCGTCTGCGCATTCTCGACCTCCTCCAGCGTTTGCAGCACCACCTCCTTGTACGCGGCGACCGCGCCGTTCGAGCCGCCGCCCCATATTTTGCCACGCCCGACGCGTTGCGCGGCGAGTTGCACGTCGGCGCGGCGATTGATCAGGTCGGACGGGGCGCCAACGGTAACCTCCGCCGGCCCCACCGGGACCGGCGCGATCGGCGCGAGCTGGTCGCGGAGCGCGGCGGGGAGCTGCCCGGTCAGCACCGCGATCCGCGCCGCATCCGCCGCGATCGCCGCTTCGAGCACGGGAATGCCGGCCGCGACACGATCGCTATCGGCCGCGATCTGCAGCGCATCGAGCGGGGTGACGAGCTTGGCCTCTTCGCGGAATCGCGCGATCGCCTGATCGTCCTGCCGCGCGGCGAGATAGGCGCGGATATTCTCGATCTTCGCCTGCCGCGTGCGGAGCGCGACATAGCTGCGCGCGATCGCCGCCTCGGTGGCGATGCGCTTTACCGTTTGTTGATAGCCGGTCTTGCCGTTCGCCGCGGAATCGGCTGCGCCGACGCGCTCGATCAGACTGTTGAGCAGCGGATCATCGAAATGCCGCCACCATTGGGCGAGGTTCTCGGCCTGAGCGGGCGGTTGCGCGGTCGAATCGGTCGAATAACGGTCCGGCAGCCCGAGGTCCGCGAGCGTGACCGGGCGCCCGCCCGACGCGCCTTCGCATCCGGACAATCCCAGCATCGCCGCGGCGCACAACATTGCTGTCCTAGCTACGCCCATTCACATCCCGATACGTTAACCACAATACATGTTGCGGACCCCGAACGATCGACGTGCGAGGGCGTTGCGGCCGTTTCTTCAAATCGAACGGCGTTTCTTGCGGGTGTCTTTAAAATGCAAGTGCTGCGCGCCTTGCTGACGCAGAACCGCGCCCGTGAGGCTTGCGCTCTCCTCGGTTCTTCTGGGCTGGCGAGAAAGCGGGCAGGTGCCTGATTTCAGCGGAAATCGCGGCGTTGCGCGATGTCCGTCAGGCTGCAAGGTGGCTCCCCGAGTTGGATTCGAACCAACGGCCGCTCGATTAACAGTCGAGAGCTCTACCGCTGAGCTATCGGGGAATGCCTTGCGGGAGGCGCGTCTATAGCCGGCCGTTTCAGAGATGCAACCCCCGTTTCGCGATGATTTTCACGCGATGAACTGTTCCATCGTAATTCGGTCGTCGAGCGCATGTTCGGGATCGAACAGCAAGGTCAGTTCGCGCGCGCGGTCCATCGCAATATCCACCTGTGCGACATCGCGAATCTCGCGCTGATCG
Source organism: Sphingomonas sp. 66-10 (assembly GCF_001897045.1). Lineage (NCBI taxonomy): Bacteria > Pseudomonadati > Pseudomonadota > Alphaproteobacteria > Sphingomonadales > Sphingomonadaceae > Sphingomonas > Sphingomonas sp. 66-10. The sequence continues at coordinate 146,964 of NZ_MKRR01000098.1, read as the reverse complement.
GCCACCGCGGAGACCGGGCGCTTGCCGGGTTCGAGGATGCGCAGCGAGACGCGCGCGCGATCGGGCAGGATCGCGCCGCGCCAGCGCCGCGGGCGGAACGCGCTGATCGGGGTGAGCGCGAGCATCGCCGAGCCGAGCGGCAGGATCGGGCCGTGCGCGGAAAGATTATAGGCGGTCGAGCCGGCGGGGGTGGCGACGAGGATGCCGTCGCAGGCCAGTTCCTCCAGCACGATGCGATCGTTGACCGTCACCTCGATCTTCGCGGTCTGCCGCGTTTCGCGCAGCAGCGACACCTCGTTGATCGCGGGGAGCGCGTGGATGCGGCCGTCGATCCCCGTCGCAGTCATCATCAGCGGCGTCACCTTGAACGCGCGCGCGCGATCGAGCCGGTCGTCGAGTCCGTGCCGGCGCCATTCGTTCATCAGGAACCCGATCGTGCCGAGGTTCATCCCGAACACGGGGGGCGGGGGGCGGCGCGCCTCGAGCATCGCGTGGAGCGTCTGGAGCAGGAAACCGTCGCCGCCCAATGCAATGACCAGATCGGCCTCGTCGATCGGGCACCAATCCCATGCGTCGCGCAATTCGGCGCGCGCGGCCTGCGCCTGGGCGGTGGGCGAGGCGACCAGCGCCCGCCGAAGATAGCTGGTCATCCGCCGGTCACGCTCATGTGGCGCGATACCGCGGGAGCGCCGCCGCGCGCGATGCGGAAATCGTGCGCCTGCGGCTTGGCGGCGATCGCCGCATCGATCGCGGCATCGAGCCCGGCGATTCCGCCGGTGCGCAGCGCGGTCTTGAGGTCGGCGTGATCGTCATGACCGAGGCACGAGAACAGCCGCCCTTCGGTGGTCAGCCGCACGCGGTTGCAGCCGTCGCAGAAATTGTTGGTGAGCGGGGAGATCAGCCCGAGCCGGGTCTTGCTGTCGCCGACGCGCCAGTAACGCGCCGGACCGCCGGTGCTGCCGGCATCGCGCGCCAGCTCGCGGTGCGCGGCGAGGCGCTCGAACACCGCCGACAGCGGGACGAAGCGATCGGCGCGATCCTCATCGATCGTGCCGAGCGGCATCGTCTCGATCAGCGTCAGATCGAGTCCTTCGGCGACGCACCAGTCGAGCATCGCGGGAATCTCGTCCTCGTTGAGCCCCTTGAGCGCAACCATGTTGATCTTGACGCGCAACCCGGCGGCCTGTGCGGCGGCGATGCCGGCGAGCACCTGCGCGACGTCGCCGTGCCGCGTGATATAGCGGAAGCGCTCGGGATCACGGCTGTCGAGGCTGACGTTGATGCGCCGCACCCCCGCATCGAACAGCGCATCGGCGTGATCGGCGAGCCGCGTGGCATTGGTGGTCAGCGTCAGTTCGTCGAGCCCGTTCCCGACATGCCCGCCGAGCCTTTGCACCAGATCGGTCACGTCGCGGCGCACCAAAGGCTCGCCGCCGGTCAAACGGATCTTGCGTACCCCGCGCGCGATGAAGCGCTCGGCGATGATCGCGATTTCGTCCAGCGTCAGCACCTGCGCGCGCGGCAGGAAGGTCATCTTCTCCGCCATGCAATAGCGGCAGCGCAGATCGCAGCGATCGGTGACCGAGACACGCAAATAGCGGATCGTGCGGCCGAAGCCGTCGACAAGCGCACCGGGCGCGGAAGGAGCGGGGGCCGCGGTCATCTTCGTCCATAGAGCTAGGCGCTCCGACCCGGTGCGGCAAGCCTCAACTCCCCTTCCTGGTCGGGAGGGGAGTGCAAAAGAACCGGTCCCGAAATGACTCATATCGGGACGTGCGTGACGATTGGCGCGGCGGCGGCGGAGCGCTAACACAGGCGCCGATGCCGGCCTTTACTACACCGACCTATACGATTGCCATCGCGCCCGACGCGGCGCGCGCGGCGCTTGAGCCGCTCCTCGCCGCCGCCGGCTGGGTAAGCACGGACACCGCGCCGCTCGTCCGGCTGGTCGACGCGCGCCGCGAGATGACGACGCTGGCGGCGCTGGCCGGGGTCGCGTTCGAGGAACAATCGGGGCTGCTCGCGATCGTCACGAACGATGCCGCGCGTGACACGGCCTATGATGCGGGTGCGACGCATGCGGTGGTGGGCGACGAGCCCGCGGCGTTGCTGCGCTCGCTGCGCTTCGCCGGGCGTCACGCGCGGCGCGTGCGGCGTCAGGCGCGCGCGCGACGGATCGACGAGGCGGCGCCGGGCGAGGTGGCGCGTTTCCTCGCCGCGCGCGCGGCGGACGGCACCGCGCTGGCGATGATCGCGATCCGCCTGACGCGGTTCGATATCGTCAATGCGGCATTCGGGCGCTCGACCGGCGATGCGTTGCTCGCGGCGGCGTTCGCGCGGATCGTCGAGGCATTGTCGCCGGTCGCGCCGAGGGATCGCCAGATCGCCCGCGGCGACGGCGCGTTGTTCGAGATCGCGCTTGCGGCGGACGAGGCGGCGCTGGCGACGGTGGTGGCGGCGATCGAGACCGCGCTGGCGCGGCCGTTCGATACCGGCGACGCGATGGTCAATCTCGGCGCGCGGATCGGGGTCGCACGCGCGGCGAACGGCGGCCAGGTCGACGATCTGCCGACCCGCGCGCGCGAGGCGCTGGAGCCGGCACGCGACGGCGGCGCGGTGCGCCAGGCGGCCCGCTCGCATGCCGCACCGCTCGCCCGGCTCGCCGCCGATCTGCATCGCGCGATCGAGCGCCAGGAGATTGCGATCCTGTTCCAGCCGCAGGTGACGCTGGCCTCGGGGGCGATCACCGGGGTCGAGGCGCTGGCGCGCTGGGATCATCCGATGCTCGGTATCCTGGGGGCGGAGACGTTGTTCGCCGCCGCTGACCGCGCCGATCTCGGGGCGGCGCTGTCGGAACATATCCTGATGCGCGCGCTGGGCGCCGCGTCTGACTGGCCGGCGACGCTCGCGGAACTGCGCATCTCGGTCAACGTCACCGCGGCCGATGTCGCGCGGCCCGATTTCGTTGCGCGCTTCCTCGATCATGTCGCGGAAAGCGGTATCGCGCGCGCGCGCGTCACCGCCGAGATCACCGAGACGGGGCTGATCGGCGACCTCGACGTGGCCGCCGCCGCGCTGGGGGCGTTGCGCGAGCAGGAGGTGCGCGTCGCGATCGACGATTTCGGCACCGGTTATTCGAGCCTCGCCTATCTCAAGGCGCTGCCGCTCGATTACCTCAAGATCGACCGCAGCCTGACGCGCGACATCGCCGGATCGGCGCGCGACCGGGTGATCGTCCGCGGGGTGATCGCGATGGCGCATGCGCTGGGGCTCGCGACGATCGCCGAGGGAGTGGAAACCGCGATGGAGCGCGATCTGCTCGCGGGCGAGGGATGCGATCTCTACCAGGGCTATCTCTGCGCCGGCGCGCTCGACAGCGCGGGGCTCGCCGCGCTGGTCGCGGGCTGGACGCTCAACCCGCGGCCTTCGCCAGCCCTTTCGACAATTGCAGCGCACCGTTGAGCCGCGCATCGGCGTCAGCCCATGAACGCGTCAGCGCGAATTTCGAGTCCGGCCTGAGCTTGGCGATCGCCCCCAGCCGCTGAACATAAGCGAGCAGCCCCTCGACATTGGGCGGACGATCGTCGTGGAAGGTGACCAGCGCGCCCTTCGGCCCGATATCCATCTTCGCGACGCACGCCTTTTTGGCGTTCATCTTGATCTCGATCACGCGGATGAGATTTTCGGTTGCGTCGGGAAGCGCGCCGAAACGGTCGATCATCTCGGCGGCGAACGCCTCCAGCGCCTGTTTGTCGTCGAGCTCGTTGAGCCGGCGATAGAGCCCCATGCGCAGATCGAGATCGGGGACATAGTCCTCGGGGATCAGGATCGGCGCGTCGACGGTGATCTGCGGCGAGAAATCGCGCTTGCGTTCGGCGAGCCCGCCCGCCTTGGCGTCGAGGATCGCCTCCTCCAGCATCGACTGGTAAAGTTCGTAGCCGACTTCCTTGATATGCCCTGATTGTTCGTCGCCGAGCAGATTGCCCGCGCCGCGGATATCGAGATCGTGGCTGGCGAGCTGGAAACCGGCGCCGAGCGAATCGAGATCGGACAATACCTTGAGACGCTTTTCCGCCGCATCGGTCATCTGCCGTTCGGGCGGGGTGACGAGATAGGCATAGGCGCGCGTCTTGGAGCGCCCCACGCGGCCGCGCAGCTGATAGAGCTGCGCCAGCCCGAAGCGATCTGCGCGGTTGACGATCATCGTATTGGCGGAAGGGATGTCGATCCCGCTCTCGATGATCGAGGTGGAGACAAGCACCTCGAACTTCTTGTCGTAGAACGCTGACATGCGCTCCTCGACCTCGCCCGCCGCCATCTGGCCGTGCGCGATGACATAGCGGATCTCGGGCACCTCGTTGCGCAGATACTCCTCGATATCGGGGAGATCGGCGATGCGCGGGGTGACGAGGAAGCTCTGCCCGCCGCGATAATGTTCGCGCAGCAACGCCTCGCGCAGCACCACCGGATCCCACGGCATGACATAGGTGCGCACTGCGAGGCGGTCGACCGGCGGGGTCTGGATCACCGACAATTCGCGCAGGCCCGACATCGCCATCTGCAAGGTGCGCGGGATCGGGGTGGCGGTGAGGGTGAGGACGTGGACGTCGCTCTTGAGCGCCTTCAACCGCTCCTTGTGGGTGACGCCGAAACGCTGCTCCTCGTCGACGATGACGAGCCCGAGCCGCTTGAACTCCACCCCCTTCGCCAGCACCGCATGCGTGCCGATGATGATATCGAGATCGCCCGAGGCGAGCCGCTCGCGGGTCGTTTTCGCCTCATTGGCCGAGACGAGGCGGGAGAGGCGCCCGATATTGATCGGGAAGCCCTCGAAGCGCGCGACGAAATTCTGGTAATGCTGGCGCGCGAGCAATGTGGTGGGGCACACGACCGCGACCTGCATCCCGGCCATTGCCGCGACGAACGCCGCGCGCAGCGCCACCTCGGTCTTGCCGAAGCCGACATCGCCGACGATCAGCCGATCCATCGGCTTGCCGGCGGAAAGATCGGCCAGCACATCCTCGATCGCGCGATCCTGATCGTCGGTTTCCTCATAAGGGAAGCGATCGACGAAGGTCGGGAAGCCGTTGCTGTCGGGTTCGGCCACCTCGCCGGTGCGCAGCGCACGTTCGGCGGCGACCGCGATCAGCTCGCCGGCGATCTCGCGGATGCGCTCCTTCATCCGCGCCTTGCGGCGCTGCCACGCCTCGCCGCCGAGCTTGTCGAGCGCAGCGCCTTCCTCGCTTGACCCGTAGCGCGACAGGACTTCGAGATTTTCGACCGGAACGTAGAGCTTGTCGCCGCCGGCATAGGTCAGCGCGACGCAATCGTGCGGCGCGTTGCCGACCGGGATCGAGGTCAGCCCCTCATAGCGGCCGATGCCGTGATCGACGTGGACGACGAGATCGCCCGGCGAGAGCGTCGCCAGCTCGGCGAGAAAGGCATCGGCGGACTTGCGGCGCTTCTGGCGACGGACGAGGCGGTCGCCGAGCATGTCCTGCTCGGTGAGCAACCCGACGCGCGGCGCGGTGAAGCCATGATCGAGCGGCAGGACGATCAGCGCGACCTGCGTCTCGCCGACCCCCAAAGCTTCCTGCCACGTTTCGACCGGCTTGGCGCCGTTCAGCCCGTGATCCTTGAGCAGATTGCCGAGCCGGTCGCGCGCGCCGACCGAATAGCTTGCCAGCACCGGGGTCCGGCCGTCCTTGCGCAGCTTGGCAAGGTGCGCGACCACCGCCTCATAGACATTGGTGCCGGCGGCGCGCTCCGGGGCGAAATCGCGTGCGCCATCGACCCCGAAATCGACCACGCTGGCGGATTCGGGCTCGTGAAAGGAGGTGGTGAGATGCGCGGTCGCCGCGTCGAGCCCCGCGCGCCATTCGGTATCGTCGAGATAGAGCGTCTTGGCGGTCAGCGCGCGATAACTGCCGGGCTGGGCGGCCTCGGCGCGTTTGCGGTTCTCGTAATAATCGGCGATCGCCTCAAGTCGCGCCTCGGCGGCGGCGGTGACCCCGCTGTCGCGGATCACCAGCGCATCCTCGCCGAGATGATCGAAGATGCTCGCCAGCTTCTCCTCGAACAAGGGCAGCCAATGTTCCATCCCGGCGAGCCGTCGCCCGTCGCTCACCGCCTGATAAAGCGGATCGCCGGTCGCGGTCGCGCCGAAGGTCTCGCGATAGCGGGTGCGGAAGCGCTTGATGCTCTCGTCATCGAGCAAGGCTTCGGAGGCGGGGAGCAGGGTGAAGCCGTCGATCCGCCCGGTGGTACGCTGGTCGGCGGGGTCGAAGGTGCGGACGCTCTCGATCTCGTCGCCGAAGAAATCGAGCCGCAACGCCTGTTCCTCGCCGCTCGGGAACAGATCGACGATCCCGCCGCGAATCGCATATTCGCCCGCGTCATGCACCGTGTCGGTGCGGACATAGCCATTGGCCTGCAGCAGCGCGGCAAGCCGTTCGCGGCTGATCCGCTCGCCCGGCTTGAGATTGGCGACGAGCTGGCGGATGCGGAACGGGGTGAGCGTGCGCTGGGTCGCGGCATTGGCGGTGGTGAGGACGAGCTGCGCGCCGCGCGGTTTCTGCTGCAGCCGGTGGAGCGCGCCGATCCGCTCGGCCATCACGCGCAGGGTGGGGGAGGCGCGGTCGTAGGGCAGGCAATCCCACGCCGGGAATTCCACCACCTCCAGCTCGGGCGCGAAGAACGGCGCGGTGGCGGCGATCGCGCGCATCGCCGCCTCGTCGGGCGCGATGAACACCGCCCGCCGCGGCGCCGCACGCGCGAGATCGGCGAGCAGCGACGGCAGGAAACCCGCAGGGACGCCCGCAAGCGTCAGCGGGGAGGTGGCGGCGAGGATCTGCTTGAGTTCGGGCATCTATTTCCTGCCCTCGCGCGGGAGGGCTAACTTGTTCCCCTCCCTGGAAGGGAGGGGTTAGGGGTGGGTTGGTGTGGGGGGCACCGGTCCGCATCCTCGCGGGCCAACCCACCCCCGCCCCCTCCCTTCCAGGGAGGGGAGGAACGTCACTTCGGCACCTGCACGTAATTCAGCGCGCGCATCGCGTGCATCATCGCGCCATCCCATTGCGGCGGGCAGGGGATTGAGCCGATCGCCCAACCCATGATGTCGACATCCTGTTCCTCGAGCAGAGTTTCGAACCAGTCGAGTTCTGCCGCGCTCCAGCCGGCGTGATGCGCGTCGAAAAAACCGCCGATCATCAGATCGGCTTCGCGCGTGCCGCGATGCCAGGCGCGGAACCTCAGGCGTTTGAGGCGGATTTCGTGGTCCATCCGGACTCCAATGACAAAATGGCCGGCAGCATCGAAATGCCGTCGGCTTTCTGGAAAAGTCGTTCCTTCCGTGGGCTTCGCAAGCTCGACCCGAACGGTTAGGGCTGTGCACAGATAACCATGCGACCCGATATCCTCAATCCGTTGTTCGCCGAGGTGACCGCGTTGAAGGGCGTGGGGCCGGCGCTCGCCAAGCCGCTCGAGCGGCTGGGGATCGCGCGCGTCGTCGATCTGCTATTCCATTTGCCGACCGGGTGGATCGATCGCCTGCCGCGCACTAGGCTCGATGCGAGCGACGCGGGGCGGACGATCGCGATCACGCTCACCCCGCGCGATATCCGCAGCACCGGCTCGGCGCGCGCGCCGACGCGGGTGCAGGCGGCCGATGCGGCGGGGAATATCGTCAGCCTGGTCTATTTCGGCGGCTCCTCCGGTTGGGTGAAGAAGCTCTATCCGCTCGGCACCTCGGTGCGGATTTCGGGCAAGCTCGAAACCTATGGCCAGGAGCTTCAGATCATCCACCCCGATATCGAGGGCGACGAGGGATTCCGCGAGCGCGAGCCGATCTATCCTTTGTCCGAAGGGATCACCTCGCGCCGGCTCGCCGGGCTGGTCGAGCAGGCGCTGGCGCGGGCGCCCGATCTCCCCGAGTGGATCGACGCGGGGCTGAAGGCCAAGCGCCAATGGCCCGGCTGGAAGGAGGCAATCACCCGCATCCACACCGATCCGGCCGATCAGGCGGCGCGGACCCGGCTTGGCTATGACGAGGTGTTCGCCAACCAGCTCGCGCTGATGCTGGTGCGCGCCGATACGCGGCGGCGGCGCGGGCGCGCGTTGAAAGGCGACGGGCGGCTGCGCGACCAGCTCAAGCTGCCTTATGCGCTGACGGGGGCACAGGCGCGGACCGCCGCCGAAATCGAGGGCGATCTGGTGCAGGAGGCGCCGATGCTGCGCTTGCTGCAGGGCGACGTCGGCTCGGGCAAGACATTGGTCGCCGCGCTGGCCTTGCTGATCGCGGTCGAGGCGGGCGCGCAGGGGGCGATGCTCGCGCCGACCGAAATCCTCGCGCGGCAGCATTATGAGACGTTGCGTCGCACGCTCGCCGGGTTGCCGGTGGAGATTGCCGTGCTCACCGGGCGCGACAAAGGGCGCGCGCGCGAGGCGACCTTGATGGGGCTGGCGGACGGCTCGATCGATATCCTCGTCGGCACGCATGCGATCTTCCAGGAAGCGGTGGGGTATCGCGATCTCGCGCTGGTGGTGGTCGACGAGCAGCACCGCTTCGGGGTCGCCGAGCGGATGGCCTTGTCGGCGAAGGGCCGCGTCACCCCGCATCTGCTGGCGATGACCGCGACCCCGATCCCGCGCACGCTGACGCTCGCGCAATATGGCGAGATGGATCAGAGCCGGCTCGACGAAATGCCCCCCGGCCGCGAGCCGGTCGAAACGCGGGTGATCAGCGAGGAGCGGGTCGACGAAGTGGTCGCCGCGCTCGGCCGGCATCTTGCCGAGGGGAAGCAGGCCTATTGGGTTTGTCCGTTGGTCGAGGAGAGCGAGAAGGTCGATCTCGCCGCCGCCGAGGCGCGCGCCGCGGCGCTCGCCGCGCATTTCGGCGATCGCGTCGGGCTGGTCCACGGCAAGATGCGCGGCCCCGAAAAGGACGCGGTGATGGCCGCCTTCGCCGCGGGCCGCCACGGCGTGCTGGTCGCGACGACGGTGATCGAGGTGGGGGTCGACGTGCCCAATGCCACCTTGATCGTGATCGAACATGCCGATCGCTTCGGGCTGGCGCAGCTCCACCAGTTGCGCGGGCGGGTCGGGCGCGGCGGGGGGCATTCGATGTGCCTGTTGCTGCGCGGTAATGCCTTGTCCGAAACCTCGCGCGCGCGGCTCGCGCTGATGCGCGAGACCAATGACGGTTTCCGCATCGCCGAAGAGGATCTGAGGCTGCGCGGCGGGGGCGAGTTGCTCGGCACGCGCCAGTCGGGGGAGGCGGGGTTCCGGCTCGTCGCGCCCGAGCAGCTCGGCGCCTTGCTCCCGCCCGCGACCGACGATGCGCGGCTGCTGATCGACCGCGACGGCGGGCTCGACGCCGACCGCGGGCAGGCCGCCCGCACCGCGCTCTATCTGTTCGAGCGCGATGCCGGGGTGGCGTTATTGCGGTCCGGGTGAGCCGGCGGGGGGCAGGTCGCCCTCCCATTTCGCGACCACCGCGCTAGCCACCGCATTGCCGATCACGTTGGTCGCCGTCCGCCCCATGTCGAGGAAGTGGTCGACCGCGAGGATCAGCAACAGCCCCGCCTCGGGGATATGGAACATCGGCAAGGTCGCCGCGATCACGACGAGGCTCGCACGCGGCACCCCGGCGATCCCCTTCGAGGTGACCATCAGCACCAGCAGCATCGTGATCTGCGTTTCGATCGGCAGATGGATGCCATAGGCCTGCGCGATGAACAGAGAGGCGAACCCCATATAGATCATCGAGCCGTCGAGGTTGAACGAATAGCCGAGCGGCAGCACGAAGCTCGCGACGCGCGGCGGGACGCCGAACCGCTCGAGCGCCTCGAGCATCCGCGGATAGGCGGCCTCGGATGAAGCGGTGGAGAAAGCGACCAGCAACGGCTCGCGCACCTGCCGCGTCAGGTCGACGATCCGCCGCCCGATGAACAAGGCGCCGATCCCGAGCAGGATCGCCCAGAGGATCAACAGCGAGAGATAGAAGCTGCCCATGAAATAGGCGAGCTGGCCGATCACCTTCGGCCCGCGCTCGGTGAGTGTCCCGGCGACCGCGGCGAACACCGCGAAGGGGGCGAAGCGCATCACATAATCGGTGATCTGGAGCATCACATGCACCAGCGCGTCGATCGCGCGGACCAGGGGCTCGGCCTTTTCCCCGACCGCGGTGATCGCCACCCCGACGAAGATCGAGAGGATCACGATCTGCAGGATCTCATTCTTCGCCATCGCGTCGACCATCGAGGTCGGGAAGATATGCGAGATGAAATCCTTGAGGTTGAACGCGCCGGTTTCGACCCCCGTCGCCGCGCTCGCCGCCGGGAGCGTCAGATGCACCCCGACCCCCGGCTGGAACAGATTGACCAGCAGGAGCCCGAGTCCGAGCGACAACAGGCTGGCGCCGATGAACCACCCGAGGCTGCGGATACCGATCCGGCCCAGCGCCTTGGTATCCCCCATCTGCGCGATCCCCGCGACGAGCGTGGAGAAAACCAGCGGGGCGATGATCATCTTGATCAGCCGCAGGAAGATCGCGGTGACGATCGAGAAATAGCCCGCGATCTCCTCGAGCCGGGCCTGCGCCGGCGCCGAGCCGTCGCCGATCGCCATATTGAGCGCCAGCCCGACCACCAGGCCCAGCAACAACGCGATGAAGATATAGGTGGTCAGCCTCTTGCCCATATGCCCTCCCGATATGTGCCGCGGAGGCAAAGGGGATTGCTGCCGCGCGGTCAAGCGCCGTATCGCTTCGTCATGACGATCCATCGTTTTCTGCCGACGCGCCGTGGCCTGCTCGGGGCCGCTGCTTTGCTGCCGCTCGCGAGCTTTGCGGGGGTGCTCCGCGCCGCCGAGCCGGATCTGGCCGGGCTGGGCGACATGACCCGCGCGGTGAAGCCGGTCGACGCCGCGGAGCGCGCGGCGCGGCTCGCCCGCGCACAAGCGCTGATGCAACGCCACGGCATCGGCGCGGTGCTGATCGAGCCCGGATCGAGCATGATCTATTTCACCGGGGTGATGTGGCATCGCAGCGAGCGGCTGACCGCGGCGATCATCCCGGCGGAGGGCGAGCCGTGCATCGTCGCCCCGTTCTTCGAGGAACCGTCGGTGCGCGAGACGCTCGCCGTCCCGGCCGAGGTGCGGGTGTGGCAGGAGGATCAGAACCCGCTCGCGGTGGTCGCCGGGTTCCTCAAGGATCGCAAGCTCGCTGGCCGGCCGGTCGGCATAGAGGAAACCGCGCGTTTCTTCGCCTTCGACGGGTTGGCCCGGGCGTTGCCTGGGGTGAAGCTCGTCTCCGCCAATCCGATCGTGCGCGGCTGCCGGATGATCAAGACCCCGGCGGAGATCGCGCTGATGCAGGCAGCGACCGACGTGACGATCGCCGCGTACCGCTGGGTCCACCCGCGGGTCGAAAAGGGCATGACCGGCGGCGAGATCGGCGCGCTGATGACTGCGGCGACGCGCCGGCTGGGCGGCGATGTCGAATTCTCGATGGCGCTGGTCGGCGAAGCCTCGGCCTATCCGCACGGCAGCCGCGAGGTGCATCGCGTCGCCGAAGGCGAAGTGGTGCTGATGGATTGCGGCTGCACGGTGCAGGGCTATCAGTCCGACGTGTCGCGTACCTGGGTTCACGGCAGCGCGAGCGCGGCGCAGCGCAAGGTGTGGGATCAGGTCGCGCAAGGGCAGCGCATTGCGCTCGCCGCGGCGCGGATCGGCGCGCCGGCGGGGTCGGTCGACGACGCGGTGCGCGCGCTTTACGAGAAATATGGCTATGGCCCGGGGTATAAGCTCCCCGGCCTGTCGCATCGCACCGGGCACGGCATCGGGCTCGATGGGCATGAGCCGGTCAATCTGGTCCACGGCGAGACGACCCCGCTCGCCGCGGGCATGTGCTTCTCGAACGAGCCGGGGCTCTATCTGCCCGGCAAATTCGGGGTGCGGCTGGAGGATTGCTTCCATATGACCCCGGAAGGCCCGCGCTGGTTCAGCACGCCGCCCGCCTCGATCGAGACGCCCGTCTAGGTAGTTCGTCATACCGGGCTGGACCCGGCATCCAGAGCCAAGAACCTCATCGCCCGTTGCTCTGGATGCCGGATCAAGCCCGGCATGACGATAATAGGTGATGGGAATCGCTTTAGAGCGAATGTCGATCCGACCTAGACAGTTAAGTCGTGTTCCGATTATGTTCCGGCGATGATTGAAGTCGCTGCCATCGCGCTTGTCGCGCTCGTCGTCGGTCTGGCGATCGGCTGGTTCGTCGCGCGCCGCGAGGTTGCGGCGCTGCAGGCAGAGCGCGACCAGCGCACCGAGGAATTCAAGCGCGCAATCGTCGATCTCGCCGCCGCGAGCGAACGTGCCAAGGCGGCCGAGGGACTGCGCGCGGAACTGGAGACGATGCGCCGCGAGCGCGACGAGGCGCGTACCGAAGTCACCCGGCGCGAGACCGAGGCGGCGGCGTTTGAGACGCGGCTCGCCGAGTTCAAGGCGGCGAAGGATGATCTGGCCGGCCGTTTCCGTGAGGTCGCGGGCAATCTGCTCGGCGAGGCGCAGAAGGCGTTCCTCGAACGCGCCGACGAACGCTTCCGCCAGTCGGAGGAAAGCGCGGGGCAGGGGCTGCGCGCCTTGCTCCAGCCGGTCACCGAGCGGTTGCAGCGCTACGAGGAGGGCGTGGCCAAGGTCGAGGCCGAGCGGCGCGACGCGTTCGGCACCCTCTACGGCCAGATCGAGGCGATGCGCGTCGGGCAGGAATCGGTGCGCGCGGAGGCGCAGAAGCTGGTCAACGCGCTGCGCGCCGCGCCCAAGGCGCGCGGACGCTGGGGCGAGCAGCAATTGCGCAACGTGCTCGAGACCTGCGGGCTCGCCGAACATACCGATTTCGCGCTCGAGGTGAGCGTCACCGGCGACGACGGCGAGCGGCTGCGCCCCGATGCGGTGGTGCGCGTGCCGGGCGGCAAATCTTTGGTGATCGATGCCAAAGTGTCGCTCAACGCCTATCAGGACGCATTCGCCGCGGTCGACGAGCAGGAGCGCCAGATCGGGCTGACCGCGCATGCCAACGCGATGCGCGCGCACGTCAACACCTTGGGCGCGAAAGCTTATTGGAGCCAGTTCCCCGATGCGCCGGATTACGTCATCATGTTCGTGCCGGGCGAGCATTTCCTCTCCGCCGCGCTCGAACACGATCCGACCCTATGGGATGCGGCGTTCGACAAGCGCGTGCTGCTGGCGACCCCGACCAATCTGATCGCGATCGCGCGCACCGTCTCGGCGGTGTGGCGGCAGGAGCGGCTGGCGACCGAGGCGCGGCAGATCGGTGCGCTGGGCAAGGAATTGTACGACCGGCTCGCCAAGGCGGTCGGCGATCTGCGCGTCGTCGGGAGCGGGCTCAACACAGCGGTGAAGAATTACAACGGCTTCGTCGCGAGCTTCGAATCGCGCGCGCTGGTGAGCGCGCGCAAGCTGCGCGACCTCAATATCGAGCCCGGCGCGCGCGAGATCGAGACGATCTCCCCGGTCGAGTTGCTCGCGGGGCATGCCGAGGACGAGAGCGAGCGGCCGCTGATCGCGGAGTGAGCCCGCCCGTCATCCCGCCTTGAGCCGGGATCCATTGTGCCTCGGGCGTTTCGGCCAGAACCTCTTGCTTCGCGCCTGCCTCCCGATGGATCCCGGCTCAAGGCCGGGGTGACGGGAAGGGAATGCCGCGCCAGATATGAACCGTTCGCCCTGAACGGAGGATAGGTGATCCTGTTCTTCGGACGGGGCGTTAATTCCCACGCCGCGCCGAGGCACGGGCATCGAGCAATTCCCACAGCCCGCGATGCTGCGCGAGCAATTGTTGCGCGCCGAAAGTGACCGCTCGCTGGGTACCGCTGGCGTCGCCCAATGCCGCGAGCGCCGCGATCACCGCGCTCGCGCGCGGCAGCGGGCTCGGCGGGAGGCGGGTTCCGACGCGATCGCCGGCCAGCGCGAGGATGCGGCGGATCGCGCTCCAGTCGAGCAGGAAGGCCGCCGCCGCGCCTGCCGCGCATCCGACGCGATCCGACACCGCAAGCATCGCCAGCGCATGACGTTGCGCCAGCACCGTCGCCTCCGATTGCGCCTGACCCGGGGTCGAGGGCAGCGGGCCGACCGCGGCGACCAGCGCGGCGAGCAGAGTCCGTTCCTCGTCGAAAGCAATGGCCGTCGTCCGCAACCACGCGCGCAGTTCGTCGGGGCCAGGCGCTTCGCTCGCCTGTTCGACGATGCTCGGCGCCATGCCGTGCAGCGCACAGATATTATGCACCGCATCGGCGAGATCACGCAGCGGCGCCCCCGGATAAGCGAGCGCGGTCGGCCAGCCGGTGTTGCCGGTGCCGTCGGCGTCGACGAGCGTCGCCACGGATTCGCCGAGCGAAATGGTTGCGGGGTCAGTTACACTTGCCACGATCGTCCCTCGTCCAGCGCACAATACACGCGCGCGTTGGTTAGGGGGCACGCCCGAACGGTACTTGCCGTGTCGAGTCGGGCCCTGCGCAAGCCATTTGCCTAACCCAACGACGTAAAGAGGGGGTTTATGCGATACGACGAACGATGGTGGCGACCAGTTCCTCGATCCGGCCGTCGATCGCCGCCGCGGCAAGCCCGAGCGTGACGGAAATGGCGGTGGCGCCGTCGACCAGGCATTCGGCGTCGACCCGGCGCGCGATGCCGTCACCGGCGACGGCTTCGATCGCCTCGCCGACCGCCACCCGGCTCGCCACCGCCAGCAGCGAGGCGAACCGCGCGGTCGCCAGGGCCTCCCGGGACACCCCGGTTAGCGCAGCGAGCGCGGCGCCGGGCGCGACGACATAGCCGCGCAGGCTCAGCCGCACCGCGATCGCCCCGGCCGATTCGCCGGCGGCATGAACGGCGCGCGCGCGTGCCTGCGCCGCCGCCAGCGCCTGTTCGGCGGTCATGTCGGTGGCGCGCAACAGGCAACCGTCGGGAAAGGGGGAGAGCCGGCAGCGCAGGCGGCGCGAGGGAAAGGCGTCGGGCATGATCTCGATCGTTTCGGCGATGCCGCTCGCGATGACGCGCGCCGCCGCGGCGTCGAGTAGCTCGCCGCCGGTTCTATCCAAGGCCCCCGGGTGTGCGCCGCGCCGCAGCGTCTCCCCGAAACGCGCACGCGCGGCTGCGCTCGCCAACAGGATATCGCCCTCGCGATCGAGGATCAGTGCGATCGATCCGTCGGCATCGAGCAAGGTGGCGAGCGCAGAATCATCCGCCCGAGGCGCCACATGCGGCGTGCACAACGCATCCATCAGGTCGATCGAGGTGAGCACCAGCCGCGGGCGTCCGCGGTGGAGAACATAGACCGGGCCGCGTGCCGCCCGTTCCTGCCACAGGCCGAAATTCCGCACGAGCTGCGAAGCGGTGACGCGCTGATCGCCGCGCTGCCGGAGCTGATCGGGAATCGGCATGTCGCGATTCTGCGCGCGGCGCGCGGGGAGCGGCAATGGATTGGCGTCAGATCGGGCCGGGTTGCCCGGCAAATTGCGCGGTTCGCCCCCGATGTGGAGGTAAAATCGGGCAAGGCGATCTCATCTGAATGTGCTCCACGACTGCGGGAGTCCAGACCAGGTGCGGGACACCGGGATACGCATTTCGCGCGGAATAGGCGCGTGATCCGTCGACCGGGCGGCAATCGTCCGGCGGGTAGAACAAGCCTGTCGACGGCGGCTCCCCTCCTTGAAAGCCGATCGGCAGGATGACGGTGAAGGTTCGGTCCCGATTCACCGCATCCGGTGCAAGCCGCACGGCCCCGCTCCGGGCTTTGTGCGGCCCCCGGCGGCATCGCACCCCCGTGCCGCCGGGGGATTCCCGTCTCGGCAAAAGCGAAGGGCGGCCCTTTCGGACCGCCCTTGCTCTGTTTCACGGTGTCAGCGCCGCGTTATTGATCGAGGAACGACCGCATCTTGCGGCTGCGGCTCGGGTGCTTGAGCTTGCGCAGCGCCTTGGCCTCGATCTGGCGGATACGCTCGCGCGTCACGCTGAACTGCTGGCCGACCTCTTCCAGCGTGTGATCGGTGTTCATCCCGATCCCGAAGCGCATGCGCAGCACACGCTCCTCACGCGGGGTGAGGCTGGCGAGAACGCGGGTGACCGTCTCCTTGAGATTGGCCTGGATCGCCGCGTCGACCGGGATCACCGCATTCTTGTCCTCGATGAAATCGCCGAGGTGCGAATCCTCCTCGTCGCCGATCGGCGTTTCGAGGGAGATCGGCTCCTTGGCGATCTTCATCACCTTGCGCACCTTTTCGAGCGGCATCGACAGACGCTCGGCCATTTCCTCCGGGGTCGGCTCGCGGCCCTGCTCGTGGAGGAACTGGCGGCTGGTGCGGACCAGCTTGTTGATCGTCTCGATCATATGCACCGGGATACGGATCGTCCGCGCCTGATCGGCGATCGAGCGGGTGATCGCCTGGCGGATCCACCAGGTGGCATAGGTCGAGAATTTGTAACCGCGGCGATATTCGAACTTATCGACCGCCTTCATCAGGCCGATATTGCCCTCCTGGATGAGATCCAGGAACTGCAGCCCGCGGTTGGTATATTTCTTGGCGATCGAGATGACGAGGCGCAGATTGGCCTCGACCATTTCCTTCTTGGCGATCCGCGCCTCGCGCTCGCCCTTCTGGACCATGTTGACGATGCGGCGGAACTCGCCGAGCGCCATCCCGGTCTGCTGCGCGATCTCGGCGATTTCGGTGCGGATGCGCTCGACCGCGCCCGCCTCGTTGGTGGCGAAGGCGGTCCACTTCTTGTCGAGCCCGTTGACCGACTGGAGGAAGGTGTCGTCCAGCTCGTGGCCCATATAGCGATCGAGGAAGTCCTTGCGGCTCACCTTGTGGCGCTCGGCCAGACGCAGCATCTGCCCGCCGAGCGCGGTGAGGCGCCGGTTGAAGCTGTAGAGCTGGTCGACGAGATATTCGATCTTGGCGTTGTGGAACTGGACGCTCTCCACCTCGGCGGTGAGCTCCTCGCGCAATTTCTGATATTTGCGCTCCTCGACCACCGCGAGCTCGCCGCCGGCGCCCATCGCCTCCAGCCGCTGGAGCTGCATCTTGGAGAATTTCTTGTAGATCGCGGTGATATTGGCGAACTTCTCCAGCGCCTGCGGCTTGAGCGTCTCCTCCATCTGCGCGAGCGACAAGGTATTGTCCTCGTCCTCTTCCTCGGCCGGACGGCGCGCACGACGTTCGGTCAGCTCGTCATCCTCGTCGGACGACGCTTCTTCCTCGGGCTCTTCCTCCTCCTTGTAGGAGGGGCCGGCGCTCGATTCGCTGATCTCGCCCGACGTGTCGTCCTCGGCGCCCTCGACCTGCTCGGCCGACGGACCCTTGGAGAGCATCGCGTCGAGATCGAGGATCTCGCGCAACTGCATCGTGCCTTCGTTGAGCTGGGTCGACCAGTCGATGATCGCGTTGAAGGTGATCGGGCTTTCGCACAGCCCCAGGATCATCGTGTCGCGACCTGCCTCGATGCGCTTGGCGATGGCGATCTCGCCTTCGCGGCTCAAGAGCTCGACCGCCCCCATCTCGCGCAGGTACATGCGCACGGGGTCGTCGGTGCGATCGACCGTTTCCTTTTTCTTCTCGATGACGGGCGCGTTTTCCTGATCGGAATCGACCGAATCGATCTCGTCGTCGGCTTCCTGCTCCTCGCCGTCCTCGCCCTGCTCTTCGTTCTCGACGATGTTCACGCCCATTTCGTTGAGCGCGGACATGATGTCCTCGAGCTGGTCGGAGGACATCTGGTCCTGCGGCAGCGCCTCGTTGAGCTGGTCATAGGTGATGTAGCCGCGCTTTTTGGCGCGGGCGATCAGCTTCTTGACGTTGGCATCGTTCAAATCGATCAGCGGGGCATCGGCCACATCCGTCGCATCGTCGCCACCGCTACCGTTCACTTTCACCATCAATCGTCCTCGGAACCAAAAGCGCGGGCGTCTTCGTTCGACTGCACGAGATTTGCAAGCCGAAGCTCCAACGCCTGCTTTTCCTTCACCAATGCTACCTGTCGCTCGAACGCCTCGTCGGTGAAACGCGCCTGCATCGCGGCAGTTGCCTCCGCGAGCGCCGCATTCACCTCCGGGCCGGCCACCAGGATCGCGATCGCCTCATCGAGGTCGGCGCGCGCCTGGTTTTCATCCCCCGTCCGCTGCGTGAAACTATATGGCATCGTATCGGCCCGCAGCAGGTCTGAAGCCACTGTTTCGAAACCCGACCGCGCCAATATGGTAACGAGCCGCCCGCTATCAAGCGCGCGATCCTCCAGCGCGACATCGACCACGGCCTCGAACAATCGCCCGAGCGCGCCATCGACGAAGCGCAGGCTACCCAGCACCTCCATATGCCGCGCGATCTCCGCCGGGTGACGGATCAGACCGGCGAGCACCGCCTTGGCGAGCACGCGATCGATCCCGCCCGCGGCGCGGACCGCCTTGGCATCCTCGGTGATCGGCAGCGGCGGGGGCGCCCAGCGCTGACCGGGACGACCCGCGGCGCGCGGCGTGAAGTTGCCACGCGCGGCAGGCGCGCGCGCGAAGGCGGTGTCGAAACGGTGGCGGAATTCGTTCTGATATTCGCTGCGTACCGAAGGGTCGGCGATCGCCTGCGCCAGTTCGGTGAGGCGGCGGCGCAGTCCGGCGCGCTGTTCGGGGGTGTTGAGCGGCTCGGCGGCGAATTCGTGCTTCCACAGCCGATCGACCAAAGGCTCGGCATCGCGCACCAACGCCTCGAACGCAGCGGCGCCCTTCGCCTTGACCAGATCGTCGGGGTCCTGCCCGTCGGGGAGGGTGACGAAGGCGAGGCTGCACCCCGGCGCGAGCATCGGCAGTGCGCGATGTGCGGCGCGGATCGCGGCTTTCTGCCCGGCGGCGTCGCCGTCGAAGCACAGGATTGGCACGTCGACCATCCGCCACAGGCGCTCAAGCTGATGTTCGGTCAGCGCGGTGCCGAGCGGGGCGACCGCTTCGGCCACTCCGGCCTGCGCCAGCGCGATCACGTCCATATAGCCCTCGACCACGAACACGCGCCCCGCCTTGCGCGCGGCCGGCGCGGCGCGATCGAGGTTGTAGAGCGTGCGCCCCTTGTCGAAGAGCGGCGTATCGGGGGAGTTGAGGTACTTCGGTTCGCCGTCACCGATCACGCGGCCGCCGAACGCGATCACCCGCCCGCGCGGATCGCGGATCGGGATCATCAGCCGGCCGCGGAAGCGATCATAGGGCTCCTTATTCTCGACGCTGATCAGCAACCCGGCCTCGATCAGCGCGGCGTCGCCATAATCCTTGAGCGCGGTGCGCAATTTGCCGCGCGCGTCGGGGGCGAAGCCGAGACCGAAGTCGCGCGCCGTCTCGGTGGTCAGCCCGCGCCGCTCGATCAGCGCACGCGCCTCGCCGCCCGAGATGCCGGAAAGTTGGGTGACGAACCAGGCCTGCGCCTCGGCCATCGCGTCGTGGAGCCCCTTCTGCCGCTCGGCACGCTGCGCGGCGCGCGGGTCGGGGGCGGGGACGTCGAGCCCGGCGGCGGCGGCGAGGTCCTTCACCGCATCGATGAACGGCAGCCCGCGCTGATCGGTCATCCAGCGAATCGCATCGCCGTGCGCCGAGCAGCCGAAGCAATGATAGAAGCCCTTCTCGTCGTTGACGTAGAAGCTCGGCGTCTTTTCGTTGTGGAAGGGGCAGCAGCCCTTGTACTCGCGCCCGGCCTTGGTGAGCTTCACCGTCTTGCCGATCAGCGTCGACAGCGAGGTGCGGGCACGCAACTCGTCGAGAAAGGCGGGGGAGAGACTCACCCGCGCATTATACCCTATGCGCCGGGAGCTCTCCGCCCGCAATGAAATTTAACGCGGTCGCCCGCTCTCTACCCGTCATTCCCGCCTGCGCGGGAATGACGAGCGGGTGATTCAGCTCAGCGCCGCCTTCACCAGCCCGCTCGCCTTGGACATGTCGAGCACGCTGGCGTGGCGCGCCTTGAGCTCGGCCATCACGCGGCCCATGTCCTTCATGCCGCTCGCGCCGAGCTCGGCCTTGATCGTCTCGATCGCCGCGCGGGTCTCGTCCTCGCTCATCTGCTGCGGCAGGAAGCGCTCGATCACCGCGACTTCGTTTTCCTCGGCCTTGGCCAGCTCCTCGCGGCCGCCCTTGCGATACATGTCGATCGATTCGCGGCGCTGCTTGACCATTTTCTGCAGCACCTCGACCACCAAAGCGTCGTCGTCGGCAGGGGCGGGGCCGGTGCGCGCCTCGATGTCGCGATTCTTGATCGCGGCCTGGATCAGGCTGACCGCGCTGCGGGTTTCCTTGTCGCCGGCCTTCATCGCGGCGATCTGGGCTTGCTTGATGTCGTCTCGAATCATGTGAGCGAGATAGCGCCCGCGGACGGTTGACGCGAGGGGGGCAAATCCCTAGCGGACGGGGCTTAGCGACATCGCGAATTTTAACGAACGGAGTGCCCGCCGATCATGGCCGACGCCAAGCCTTTTGCCGTGCCCGAAGGAGCCACCGGCGTCCTTGTCCTCGCGTCCGGCGAGGTTGCCTGGGGGCGAGGCTTCGGCGCCGAGGGCGAAGTGGTGGGGGAAGTCTGCTTCCACACCGCGATGACCGGCTATCAGGAGATCATGACCGACCCGAGCTTCGCCGGTCAGATCATCACCTTCACTTTCCCGCACATCGGCAACGTCGGCACCAATGCCGACGATGTCGAGGCGGACGAGCCGCACGCGCTCGGCATGATCGTCCGCGAGGACGTCACCGCGCCGTCCAACTTCCGCAACGTCGAGCAGCTCGACACGTGGATGAGGCGCCACGCCCGCGTCGGCCTCGCCGGGATCGACACCCGCGCGCTGACTCGCCGCATCCGCACCGGCGGCGCCCCCAACGGGGTGATCGCGCATTCGGCGTCGGGCAAGTTCGATATCCCGCTGCTGCTGGAGATGGCGCGCGCCTGGCCGGGGTTGGAGGGGATGGACCTCGCCAAGGCGGTGACCACCGAAACCCATTTCGGCTGGGGCGACAATCGTGAGGGCGGCATCTGGCGGCTCGGCTTCGGCTATCAGGGCAAAGTTCACGAAGTTCACACGAGTGACGATGATCGCCCGCATGTTGTCGCGGTCGATTATGGCAGCAAACACAATATCTTCCGCAACCTTGTTGAGGCGGGTGCGAAAGTGTCGGTGGTGCCGGCGACCGCGAGCTATGACGAGATCATGGCGCTCGGCCCCGACGGCATCTTCCTGTCGAACGGCCCCGGCGACCCCGCGGCGACGGGCGAATATGCCGTGCCGGTGATCCGGCAATTGCTCGACACCAAGCTGCCGATGTTCGGCATCTGCCTCGGCCACCAGCTGATCGGCATCGCAGTCGGCGGCAAGACGACCAAGATGTTCCAGGGCCACCGCGGCGCCAACCACCCGGTCAAGCGGCTGAGCGACGGCGCGGTCGAGATCACCAGCATGAACCACGGCTTCGCGGTCGACCGCGACAGCCTGCCGGCCAACGCGCGCGAGACGCATGTGTCGCTGTTCGACGGCTCCAATTGCGGGATCGAGCTGACCGACCGCCCGGCGTTCAGCGTGCAATATCACCCCGAGGCATCGCCCGGGCCGCAGGACAGCCTGTATCTGTTCGAGAAGTTCGTCGGGATGCTGCGGTGAGGCCAAGCCTCCCTACATCCGAATCCGCCAATTACCGCGTCATGCCCGCCGAGAAGAAATAACATGCCAAAACGCACCGACATCTCCTCCATCCTCGTCATCGGCGCGGGGCCGATCGTCATCGGCCAGGCGTGCGAGTTCGATTATTCGGGCACGCAGGCGATCAAGGCGCTCAAGGAAGAGGGCTATCGCATCGTCCTGGTCAATTCGAACCCGGCGACGATCATGACCGATCCCGAGCTGGCCGACGCCACCTATGTCGAGCCGATCACCCCGGCGGTGGTCGCGCGGATCATCGAGAAGGAGCGCCCCGATGCGGTGCTGCCGACGATGGGCGGGCAGACCGCGCTCAACACCGCGCTGGCGCTGTTCCGCGACGGCACGCTGGAGAAGTTCGGCGTGACGATGATCGGCGCCGATGCCGAGGCGATCGACAAGGCCGAGGACCGGCTCAAGTTCCGCGACGCGATGGACAAGATCGGGCTCGAATCCGCGCGCAGCCATATCGCGCATAGCGAGGCCGAAGCGCTGGAGGGGCTGGAAAAGGTCGGGCTGCCCGCGATCATCCGCCCGAGTTTCACGCTCGGCGGCACCGGCGGCGGGGTCGCTTATAATCGCGAGGAATTCATCGAGGTCGTCCGCAAGGG
Organism: Sphingomonas sp. 66-10; assembly: GCF_001897045.1. NCBI lineage: Bacteria > Pseudomonadati > Pseudomonadota > Alphaproteobacteria > Sphingomonadales > Sphingomonadaceae > Sphingomonas > Sphingomonas sp. 66-10. Next base: position 124,633 of record NZ_MKRR01000098.1, on the reverse strand, counting down.
CCTCGATGCCTCGCCGACCACCGAGGTGCTGATCGAGGAATCGCTGCTCGGCTGGAAGGAATATGAGATGGAGGTGGTCCGCGACCGCGCGGACAATGCCATCATCATCTGCTCGATCGAGAATGTCGACCCGATGGGGGTCCACACCGGCGATTCGATCACCGTCGCGCCGGCGCTGACGCTGACCGACAAGGAATATCAGATCATGCGCAACGCGTCGATCGCGGTGCTGCGTGAAATCGGCGTGGAAACAGGCGGTTCGAACGTACAGTTCGCAGTCAATCCGAAGGACGGCCGGCTGGTCGTGATCGAGATGAACCCGCGCGTCAGCCGCTCCTCGGCGCTCGCCTCCAAGGCGACCGGCTTCCCGATCGCCAAGGTCGCGGCGAAGCTGGCGGTGGGCTATACGCTCGACGAGATCGAGAATGACATCACCGGGGCGACCCCGGCGTCGTTCGAGCCGACGATCGATTATGTCGTCACCAAGATCCCGCGCTTCGCGTTCGAGAAGTTCAAGGGTGCCGAGCCGATCCTGTCGACCGCGATGAAATCGGTCGGCGAGGTGATGGCGATCGGGCGCAACATCCACGAATCGATGCAGAAGGCGTTGCGCGGGCTGGAGACGGGGCTCTCCGGCTTCAACCAGGTCGACCATCTCGTCGGCGCGCCGCGCGCCGAGATCGAGGCGGCGTTGGCGGTGGCGACTCCCGACCGGCTGCTCGTCGCGGCGCAGGCGCTGCGGGAGGGCTTCACCGTCGCCGAGGTGCACGCGATCGCCAAATATGATCCGTGGTTCCTCGAGCGGATCGCCGAGATCATCGCCGCCGAGCGCGAGGTGATGGAACATGGCCTGCCGATCGAGGCGGCCGGGATGCGCCGGTTGAAGGCGATGGGCTTCTCCGACAAGCGGCTCGCGTGGCTGGCGCTGCAATCGGCCAATCTGCGCGGGATGGAACGCGGGATCGCGCGCGGCTCGGGGCTGGTCCACGAGGCGGTGGTGGCGATGACCGGCGGGGTCACCGAGGACGAGGTGCGCGCGCTGCGCCATCGGCTCGGGGTGCGCCCGGTGTTCAAGCGGATCGACACCTGCGCCGCGGAGTTCGATGCGCGCACGCCCTATATGTATTCGACCTATGAGGCCCCGTCGTTCGGCGAGCCGGAGAATGAGGCGCAGCCCAGCGACCGGAAGAAGATCGTCATCCTCGGCGGCGGACCGAACCGGATCGGGCAGGGGATCGAATTCGATTATTGCTGCTGCCATGCGTGTTTCGCGCTGGCCGACGCCGGGTTCGAGACGATCATGGTCAATTGCAACCCGGAGACGGTGTCGACCGACTACGACACCTCGGACCGGCTCTATTTCGAGCCGCTGACCGCCGAGGACGTGCTCGAAATCCTCAACGTCGAGCAATCGAACGGCGAGCTGGTCGGGGTGATCGTCCAGTTCGGCGGGCAGACCCCGCTCAACCTCGCGCGTGCGCTGGAAAAGGCCGGCATTCCAATTCTCGGCACCTCGCCCGACGCGATCGATCTCGCCGAGGATCGCGAGCGCTTCGCGGCATTGGTCGGCAAGCTCAAATTGCTCCAGCCGGCCAACGGCATCGCGCGCAGCCGCGAGGAAGCGCTGATCGTCGCCGAGCGGGTCGGCTATCCAGTGCTGATGCGCCCGAGCTACGTGCTCGGCGGGCGCGCGATGGAGATCGTCGACGGCCCGGCGCAGCTCGAGGATTATATCCAGACTGCGGTGCAGGTGTCGGGCGACGCACCGGTTCTGATCGACCAATATCTACGCGACGCGATCGAGGTCGATGTCGATGCGATTTCGGACGGCGACGATGTGGTGGTCGCCGGGGTGCTCCAGCATATCGAGGAGGCGGGGGTCCATTCGGGCGACAGCGCCTGCTCGATCCCGCCTTATTCGCTGACCCCCGAGATCATCGCCGAGATCGAGCGCCAGGCCGAAGCGCTGGCGCGCGGGCTCGACGTGCGCGGGCTGATGAACATCCAGTTCGCGGTCAAGGACGGCAACGTCTATCTGATCGAGGTCAACCCGCGCGCCTCGCGCACGGTGCCGTTCGTCGCAAAAGCGATCGGTGCGCCGATCGCCAAGATCGCCAGCCGCGTGATGGCGGGGGAGAAATTGCGCGACCTGCCCAAGATCGATCGCGCGATCGATTATTTCGCGGTGAAGGAGGCGGTGTTCCCGTTCAATCGCTTCCCGGGGATCGATCCGGTGCTCTCGCCGGAGATGAAATCCACCGGCGAAGTCATGGGGATCGCGGAAGATTTCACCACCGCGTTCGCCAAGTCGCAGCTCGGCGCGGGGATGTTGCTGCCGACGTCGGGCGCGGTGTTCGTCAGCGTCAAGGATAGCGACAAGGCGCATATCGAGCCCGCGGTGCGGCTGCTGGTCGATGCCGGGTTCAGCATCGTCGCGACCGGCGGGACCGCCGATCATCTCGCCGCGGCCGGGCTGCCGGTCGAGCGGGTCAACAAGGTGGCGCAGGGCCGGCCGCATATCGTCGACCGGATCAAGGACGGCGGGATCGACCTGATCTTCAACACCACCGAGGGGTGGCAGAGCCTCAAGGACTCGCAGCCGATCCGTGCTTCGGCGCTGGCGCAGAAGATTCCGTACTTCACCACGGCGCCCGCCAGCCTCGAAGCGGCGAAGGCGATTGCAACCTCGGCCACGCGCAACCTTGAAGTCAGGCCGCTCCAGTCTTATTATTCGCAGTCGCACAACTGATCCCCGACATTGAAGGATAGTGCGAAGCGGCCCACCCGGGTCGCTCGGGGAAGGGGCTTTGACGAAGGATTGCGTGATGGCGACGGTCGAAAAGATGCCGATGCTTCAGGAAGGCTATGAGAAGCTCAATGCCGATCTCAAACGCCTGAAGGCCGAGCGTCCGCTGATCGTCGACGCGATCGAGGAAGCGCGCGCGCACGGCGACCTTTCGGAAAACGCCGAATATCATGCGGCGAAGGAGCGTCAGGGCCAGATCGAGGCGTCGATCGCTGATATCGAGGACAAATTGTCGCGCGCACAGATCATCGATCCGCGCGAGCTTTCAGGCGACAAGGTGGTGTTCGGCGCGACCGTCACCCTGCTCGACGAAGACGAGAAGCCGGTGAAATATCAGATCGTCGGCCAGACCGAGGCGGACGCCAAGACCGGGCGGATCAGCTACAATTCCCCGCTCGGCCGCGCATTGATCGGGCGCAGCGTCGACGACGAGGTCGAGGTGTCGGTGCCCGCGGGCGACCGTTACTATGTCGTGTCGAAGATCGAATTTATCTGAGATTGCGCATGAAACCCGGCTTCGTTGGAGCCGGGTTGCCCGTCTTCCGTTCGGGCTGAACCTGTCGAGACTCTGCCCTTCTTCGCTAGGAAGAAGGGCGGCCCTTCGACAAGCTCAGGGCGAACGGGGTGGGTTGCGGGCGATCGGGCTCGTTCGGATCACCCCGTCACCCCCCGGCCTTGAGCCGGGGTCCATTGCGCCTCAAGCTTTGCGGCTGGAGCCTCTTGTCCCTGCGCCTGCCTCCCGACGGACCCCGGCTCGAGGCAGGGGTGACGGAGGTTACGCGCCGGTGCCCGGCTTGAGCAGATCGGGCTCGAGCAGGCGGTGGAGGTGGACGACGACATATTTCATCTCGGCATCGTCCACCGTGCGCTGCGCGGCGGCGCGCCAAGCCTTTTCGGCGGTGGCGTAATCGGGGAAGACGCCGACGATCTCGATCGACGACAGGTCCGCGAAATCGAGGGTGCGCGGATCGCTGACGCGGCCACCCATCACAAGGTGCAATTTGCTCATGCGACGCCCTTTACTGCCGGGGGGGCAGTGAAGGGAAGGGGTTTCAACCTCTCCATCCACCGCCGTTCGCCCTGAGCCTGTCGAAGGGCGGTCCCACCTCTCGGGCGACAGGACGCCCGTCGACAGGCTCAGGGCGAACGGATCATTTGTGACTGGCGCTCAACGTTGCGACCCGGCTTCCTCCTTGCCGGCCTTGACCGCGGCATTGCTGGCCGAACCGGCCGCCTTCACCAGCCCGTCGAACAGCGACTTGGCCTGGTCCTTCGCCGCGTCGCGGTTGATCCCGAGCGAATCCAGCTCGCTCTTGCCCGCTTCCTTGGCCGCCGCGAACGCCGCCGCCGCCGCGGCGCTGACGCGCTTGCCGACCGGGGCGAGCAGATCCTTCTCGCGCTTGCTGCGCGGCAGGCAGGCCGCCGCCAGCGCGCCCAGCGCCAGCCCGCCGACGATCACCCCGACGGGGTTGGTCTCGATCGTCTCCGCGGTGCGCCGCGCCGCGCTGCGCGCGGTGTCGCGGGCATTGTCGATGCCGTCGCGCAGCTTGCCGTGATGCGTGTCGGAGGGAGCGTCGGTCATAACTTCTTCCTTTCCGCCTTCAGCGGGTTCTTGCCGGATGATTTCGCTGATCGCGCCTTGCCGATCAGCTTGGCGATGTGGTGACGCCCGAGGAAGGCGGCAAGCAGCGCGACGCCGCCAGCGATCTTTCCCGGATGGCGTTTCGCCGCGCCGATCCCCGCGTCGAGCACGCGGGTGCCGGTATCGGCCAGCCCGTCCACCGCCTCACGCGCGACATTGCGCGGATCGAGCCGCGTCTGCAGCGCGGTCAGCGTCTTGGCCATGTGGAGCCGCGCCAGCGCGGCGCGCGCCTCGGCGCGATCGAGCTCGGTCATGTCGGTCACGGCTTGGGCGTCCGCGAGGCGAGCTTGCCCTTGCCGAGAAAGCCGAGGATCGCGGCGATCACCAGCACCGTGCCGCACACGATCGCCGTCGCCAGCGCCGGGCCGACATAGATCGAGAGCGTCGCGATCAGCCCGACGAGCAAGGCGATCAGCGCCGCCAGCGCGAGCACCCCGGCGATCGCGAACAGGATCGCGGCGTCGCGCACGCGGGTGACGCCGGTCGTGACGCGCGCCTTGATCAGCCCGATCTCGGCGCTCGCCACTTCTCGTGCGTCGTCGGCCAATTGGCCGACGAGTTCGGCCAGCTTGGCATCGACCGTCGGACGCTCCCCCTCCGTCATGCGTCAGTCCCGATCGCGCTGGTCCAGACCGGCGGTGAGCAGCCGGGCGACGACGAAGCCGACCGCCGCCGCCGCGCCGATCGCGACCCCCGGGCTCTTGCGCACCAGTTCGCGCGCGCTGTCGAGCAGTTCGTCGACGCTCTTCGAATCGAGCGACGTGGAGAAATCCTGCACCTTGCCCGCCGCGGTGCGGGCATATTGGCCATATTGCTCGCCAAGCCGCTCATCGACCTGCCCCGCGGCATCGTGGAGCAGCTGCGAAAGCTGGCCGAGCGCGTCGGTCGCGCGGGTCTTGCCTTCCTCCGCCAGCCCGCGCGCCTTGTCGCCGGCTTGCTCGCGGAACTTGGCGGTATTGTCCGCCAGCGATTGTTTGGTGGCTGCGAAGCGATCCCCGGCGGCATCCTTCGCCGCATCAGTGACCTCGGCGGCGCCTTCGTTGATCGGCTGGAGCGGGGTGTCTGACATCGTGAAATCCTTACATCTGGCCGTGATGATAACCCCGCGCGCGGCGCCGGGGTTCCATCGCGATTTGCAGCCCGGCGGCTGCAAGGTTAGAGGCGGCGCGAACCGCCACTTTCCCCATCGTAGAAGGATCGTTTCGTGACAGCAATCATCGACGTCCACGGCCGCCAAATCCTCGACAGCCGGGGCAACCCGACGGTCGAGGTCGACGTGCTGCTGGAAGACGGCAGCTTCGGCCGCGCCGCGGTTCCCTCGGGCGCCTCGACCGGCGCGCACGAAGCGGTCGAGAAGCGCGACGGCGACAAGAGCCGCTGGCTGGGCAAGGGCGTCGATCAGGCGGTGGAGAGCGTCAACGGCGAGATCGCCGAGACGATCGTCGGGCTCGATGCCGAGGACCAGATGGAGCTCGATCAGGCGATGATCGAACTCGACGGGACCGAGAACAAGAGCCGGCTGGGCGCCAATGCGATCCTCGGCGTCAGCCTCGCCGCGGCGAAGGCGGCGGCGGACGCGCGCGGGCTGCCGCTCTATCGCTATGTCGGCGGCGCGGCGGCGCATGTGTTGCCGGTGCCGATGATGAACATCATCAACGGCGGCGAACATGCCGATAACCCGATCGATTTCCAGGAATTCATGATCATGCCGGTCGGCGCGTCGAGCATCGCCGAAGCGGTGCGGTGCGGTGCCGAGATCTTCCACACGCTCAAGAAGGGCCTCCACGAAAAGGGTCTGGCGACCGCGGTGGGCGACGAGGGCGGCTTCGCGCCGAACCTCGCCAGCACGACCGACGCGCTGGACTTCGTGATGGCCTCGATCGAGCGCGCCGGATACAAGCCGGGCGACGACGTGATGCTCGCGCTCGATTGCGCGGCGACCGAATTCTTCAAGGACGGCAAATATGTCATCGCCGGCGAGGGCAAGACGCTCGAGCCCGGCGCGATGGCCGAGTATCTCGCCGATCTCGTCGCGCGTTATCCGATCCTGTCGATCGAGGACGGGATGGCCGAGGACGATTTCGAGGGCTGGAAGGCGCTGACCGACGCGGTCGGGCACAAGGTGCAGCTGGTCGGCGACGATCTGTTCGTCACCAACCCGAAGCGGCTGCGCGACGGCATCGCGCGCGGCCTCGCCAATTCGCTGCTGGTCAAGGTCAACCAGATCGGCACGCTGACCGAGACGCTCGAGGCGATCCGCGTCGCCGAGCGCGCCGGCTATACCGCGGTGATGAGCCACCGTTCGGGCGAAACAGAGGATGCGACGATCGCCGATCTCGCGGTCGCCACCAATTGCGGGCAGATCAAGACGGGGAGCCTCGCGCGTTCCGATCGGCTCGCGAAATACAACCAGCTGATCCGGATCGAGGAAGAGCTGGGCAGCGTCGCGCATTACGCGGGCCGCGACGTTTTGCGCGTCTGATCCGCCACTGCCGTCATGCCGGGATGAGCCCGGCATGACGGTTAATGCGACTCGCCGCGATTCCTGACGATTCGTCGACATGGAAATCGTTGGAATCGTGGAAAACCGCTTGATTGACGGCGGGCTTCGCGCGAGAAAGCGCGATATGTCGCGTCGCCCGTCAACCTTAACCGTCATGCTGAAGCGCGCCGCCTTGCCGGCTGCGGCGCTGACCGTGATGGCGTTTTTCGGGATTTATGCGGTGCTTGGGCCGAACGGCGTGCTCGCGCTCGGCGATTACAAGCGCCAGCTGGTCAAGCGCGAACAGGATTATGCCGCGCTCGATCAGCGCCGCACGATGCTGCGCAACCGCGTCGCCTTGCTCGATCCGCGCCACGCCAACCCCGATATGGTCGATGAGCTGGTGCGCAAGGAACTCAATGTCGCGCACCCCGACGAAGTGATCGTCCCGCTCCAGCGCTAAAATACGTCACCCCAGCGAAAGCTGAGGTCGTGTGCCGGAGAGGTATCGCTCGCGGCCTGAGATCCCAGCTTGCGCTGGGATGAAGCCTTCGGCGTCAATAACGCGTCTGCCGCAGCGTCGGGATTTCGTTGCGGGTCTCGGTGAGCGAAGGGTTGCGGATCGACGGGCGGAGGCGGGCGACGCTGCACACGCTCGCAATCACCGCGAGCGTGGCCGAGATCAGCGGCGGGACCTGCCCCGATCCGATGCCGAACGCCAGCAGCGCCGCCACCAAGGTCGCGCCGGTGGTCTGCCCGCACAGTCGCACGGTCGAGACCAGCCCGCCCGCGACCGCGGCGCGCTCCTGCGGGGCGGAGCCGATGATCAGCCGCGCATTGGGGGGCAGGTACAGCCCGAACCCCGCGCCGCACAGCGCCATCCGCCACGCCATGTCGAAATAGGTCGGGTGCGCGGGGATGAAGGCGATCAGCGACAAGGCCGTCACCGACACCGCCATGCCCACGCCGCCGAGCAGCCCGGCGGGAATGCGATCCGAAAGGTATCCGGCGAGCGGCGCGACAATCATATTGGTCATTGGCCAGGGCGCGATCACCGCACCGATCGTCGCGGCGGAGAAGCCCAGCGCCTGCAGCCGGAAGGGGGTTGAGATCAGCAGCGTCATCGAGGCGGTGAAGGCGATGAAGCTTCCCGCCGCGCTCAGCGCGATCACCGGTCGCGTCAGCAGATCGACCGGCAGGATCGGATTGGGTTCGCCGAGCTGGTTGCGCACGAAGAAATAGCCGATCGCCACCCCGACCAGCACGATCGCGGCGGACACCACCGGGCTGTCGCCGTGGACCGCGCTCTCCAGCCCGCCGACGACGAGCCCGAACATCGCCGCGCACGCCACCGCCCCGGCGAGATCGAAATGCGCGTGCCCCGGCTTGGGATCGGGGATCGAGCGGCCCAAGGCGAGGCTGAGGAGCGCGAAGGGGATCGCGCTGGCGAACACCCACGGCCACGGCGCGACCGCCAGCACCAGCCCGCCGATCGTCGGCGCGGCGGCGGCTGAGCTGGTGACGACCACCGAATTGATCGCCAGCCCGCGCCCGAGATGGTTCGCGGGATAAATCTGGCGGATCAGCGCCGAGGCGACGCTGAGCACCGCCGCCGCGCCGATCGCCTGCACCGCGCGGACGATCAGCAGGAACGGCAGGCTCTTGGCGAAGAAGCACAATAAGGTCGCGACGGTGAAGATGAGCTGCCCGCCCTGATAGGTGCGTTTGAGCCCGATCCGCTCGCCCAGCCCCGAAAAGGGCAGCATCAGCATCACCAGCATCACCTGGTAAATAGTGACGATTGACACGACCGAGCTCGGCGCGACATGAAGATCGTGTGCGATCGTCGGCAAGGCGACATTGGCGACGCCGCCGTCGATGATCACCAGAGCCGAGCCGAAGGACATTGCAGCGATCGCGGCATAACGCCGCGGAAGGGGAAGGCCATCCTGCATCGCGTTCCTCGATAGCGCCGATTGCGACGATCGCAATCGCTTGGCACCAAACTGGTCGCTTCAGGGAGTGGTTCACCACGATGCGTTATATTAGCCTGTCATTCTGTCTCGCCGCGCTTGCCGCGAGCCCCGTGGTCGCGCAGACGAAGCCGATGACCGACGACGACCCCTATATCTGGCTCGAGGACAAGGACGGCGCGAAGCCGCTCGCCTGGGTCGAGAATGAGAATGCGCGCACGCTCGCGCGGCTCGAGCGAGATGCGCGCTACAAGACCTATTATGACGAGGCGTTCGCGATCGCCTCGGCCAAGGATCGCATCGCGATGCCCGAGCAGACCAACGGGCGCATCCTCAATTTCTGGCGCGACGCCGATCATCCGCAGGGCATCTGGCGCGCGACGAGCGAGGCGGATTATGCCGCCGCCACGCCGACCTGGACGACATTGCTCGATCTCGACGCGCTGTCCAAGGCCGAGGGCAAGAAATGGGTGTGGAAGGGCGCGACCTGCCTCCAGCCCGATGAGCGCTTGTGCCTCGTCCAGCTTTCCGAGGGTGGCGAAGACGCGGTCGAGCTGCGCGAATTCGATCTCGTCGCGGGCAAGTTCGTCGAGGGCGGCTTCCGGCTGTCGACCTCGAAACAGGGCGCGACCTGGATCGACAAGGACAATTTGCTCGTCTCGCGCGACTGGGGGGAGGGGACGCTGACCGCTTCCTCTTATCCCTTCGTCGTCAAGCTGGTGAAGCGCGGCGAGCCGCTCGACCGCGCGACCGAAGTGTATCGCGGCGCGGCGGACGACCAGCTCGGCACCTATGCCGGCACGCTGACTGATGCCGCGGGCAACCGCCTCGTCTATATCGAGCGGCGTAACACCTTCTTCGGCGGTGAGAAATATGTCTGGACCGCGGCGGGGACGCGCAAGCTCGACATGCCGGCGCGCGCCTTCTTCAGCGGGATGGTCGACGGCCGGGTGATCTTCGAGACGAGCGATCCGTGGGGCGACGTGCCCGCCGGGGCGGTCGCCTGGGCGCCGCTCGCCGAGGTCAATGCCGGCAAGCTTACCCCGCGCGTGCTGTTCGCGCCCAATGCGCGTCAATCGGCGCAAGGTGTGACGACGACGCGGTCGCGCGTGCTGCTCACCTATATCGACAATGTCCGCGGGCGGCTGGCGAGCTTCGCGCCCGACGGCGACGGCTGGCGGCAGACCGAGCTGCCGGTGCCCGAGAATATGAGCGTCGGCATCGCCAGCGCGACCGACCGCAGCGATACCGCCTTCGTCGCGATCAACGGCTTCGCAACGCCGACCACGCTCGCCGCGGTCGATGCCGCCAAGGCCGCCGCGCCGGTGACGGTCAAGACGCTGCCCGCGCGATTCGACGTGGCCGGGGTGAAGGTCGAGCAGTTCGAGGCGGTGTCGAGCGACGGGACCAAGGTGCCCTATTTCGTCGTGCTGCCGAAGGGCGCGCGGCTTGACGGGACGACGCCGACGCTGATGACGGCTTATGGCGGGTTCGAGATCGCGCGGCTGCCGGTCTATCTCGGCGCGACGGGCAAGATCTGGACCGAGCGGGGCGGGGCCTATGTCCTCGCCAATATCCGCGGCGGGGGCGAGTTCGGCCCGAAGTGGCATGACGCCGGGCGCAAGACCAAGCGCCAGCTGATCTTCGACGATTTCGCCGCGGTGGCGCGCGATCTGTTCGCGCGGAAGATCACCAGCGCGAAGAAGCTCGGTATCTACGGCGGGTCGAACGGCGGATTGCTGATGGGGGTGGAACTCACCCAGCATCCCGAGCTGTGGCAGGCGGTGACGATCCAGGTGCCGCTGCTCGACATGCTGCGCTATGAGAAGATCGCCGCGGGCGCCTCATGGGTCGACGAATATGGCTCGGTAAGCGTGCCGGCCGAGCGCGCTTTCCTCGAAAAGACCTCGCCCTATCACAACCTCAAGCGTGGGGTGGCCTATCCCGAGCCCTATATCTGGACGACGACCAAGGACGATCGCGTCGGGCCGCAGCATGCGCGCAAATTCGCCGCGCGGATGAAGGAATATGGCCTGCCCTATCTGTTTTACGAGGACACCGCCGGCGGGCATTCGGGCGACGCGGATATCGCGCAAGGCGCGCGTTTACAGGCGCTGCAGATGGTCTATTTCACGCAGCGGCTGGTCGGCCCGGCTACAGAATAACGTCACAACAAGGGTTATTGCTGCGATGCAGCAGAGCGATTAATATGGATGGAATGAAGGTCAATAGTGAGGAGGATCGCGTGTCCTCTGCTCCCGCTCCCTCCGCTCCCCCGGCGGGCATGCCGGTCGTGTTCGAGGCGATCGTCAAGCGCCAGGCGCTGTCCGCGACCTACAATCGCGGCGAAGTGACGCTGGCGCCGCATATCGTCTACACCAAGCACGGCGAACTCTATGTCGACGCGACGACGCTCGACCGCGACGGCAAGCCGCCGCGCGAGGTGAAGATCGGGGCATTCAAGATCGCCGGGCTCGGCAGCCTGCGCATCACCCCGCGCCGCTTCGAGCCGTCGGAACTGTTCGACCCCGCCGAGGCGCGCTACGCCGGGGTGACGTTGCTCGCGATCGATCGCTGAGCGGTTCAGATCTGTAGCAGCGCCTTCAGCTTGGCGCGCGTATCGGCCAGTATCTCGGGCGAGACTTTGCCCTTGAGTTTCGCTTTACGCGCGCGCCAGTCGAGGCTCTTGATCTGGTCGGCCAAAATCGCGCTGGGCGGATCGTCGCTTACGACGATTTCGAACGGATAGCCTTTGATCCGCGTCGTCATCGGGCAACACAGCATCATGCCGCGCGGCCCGTTGTAACGCGCGGGGGACAGGACCAGCGCGGGCCGATGGCCGGCTTGCTCATGTCCGGCGCGTGGATCGAAATGCAGCCAGACGATATCACCGCTGTCCGGCACCCACGCCGCCACTACCAGATTTCCTTGCCGGCCGGTTCGCCGAAGTCGGTATCGTCGGGGAAAGTATCCGCCGACATGTCTGCGAGCAATTCATCGAGGTCATAGGCCTGTTCGGGGAGTGGCTCGATCACGATCCGGCCGTCCTCCTCCCTTACGTCGACCGCCTGATCGATGCGCAACGCCGCCGCGGCCATCACCGATGCCGGGATTCGCACCGAAGCGCTATTGCCCCATTTCTTGACCTGCGCGCGCATCACGCCCTCCATGTATCGACCTTGACGACACATAGGGCATAGGTCTCGTTTCTACAATGTATCAA